>NZ_JBFTJT010000007.1:0-464250 GCF_056395565.1 Paenarthrobacter sp. 10L412
TTCGTCACGGCCTTCCGCTCAGCCATCGTCAATCCCATTCACCCGGCGTAACCCCCGTCCACTGACCGAGGCAACCGCCCACCCAGCCGGAGGATTATTAATGAGGCAACGTATCCCCCCTCGCGGAGGTTAATTACGAGTCAACGCGACCCATTGTGGGCTTACGACGGCGGCGGTACCCTGACGCTAATACGGCCGCTTGGGTGCGCCAACCGGGTTGCTCCCGGTCGCAGAATGAGTGTGGACTATGCCGGTTACAGCCTTGGATCTGGGACGCTCGGCGTTCTCCGAGCACCGCTGGGGCGATGCAATGGACTGCCTTGCCCGGGCAGACGCCGAGGGCGGATTGCCACCCCAGGACATCGAAGTCGCGGCCTCAGTGGCCATGCTGTTGGGCAAGGACTCCGAAGGCGTCGCCTACCTGACACGGGCGCACGATGAGTACCTCACAGTAGGAGACATGGCTGCCGCCGCCCGCTGTGCAACCTGGCTGGTCCTGTTCCTGATGGACATCGGGGAGCCGGCCCGCAGCTCGGGATGGATGTCCCGGGCAAAACATTTAGTGGAAGAACTGGACGAGCCCACCGAAGCTGAAGGCTACCTCCTGATTCCCTCGGCGCTGGGAGCCTTGTACGGAGGAAATCCTGAAGCAAGCAATGAACTCTTTGGCCGCGCCCTGGCTGTGGGAGAGCGGTTCCACGACAAGGACCTGATGGCCCTTGGACAGCTGGGCCTGGGCACAGCCAGCGTCACCCTTGGATTCCCGGATAAGGGCTTGGAGCTCCTGGACGAAGTCATGGTTTCCGTCACGGCAGGGGAGGTCTCGCCCATCCCTTCGGGCATCATCTACTGCGCCGTTATCGGCAGCTGCCGCCTGGCCTTCGACGTCCAGCGTGCGCATGAATGGACGGCTGCTTTGGAACGCTGGTGCGGGGACCGGCCGGACATGGTGATGTTCAGTGGGCAATGCCAGTCCCACAGGGCAGAGCTGTTCATCCTCCACGGCGCCTGGGATGAGGCCATGGCTGCGGTCCACATTGCCCAGGACCGTTCGCGCCGCGGCGATCCTGAAGCGACCTGGGGTGCGTGGTATCTGCAGGGCGAGATTCTGCGTTTGAAGGGCCGGTTTGATGAGGCCAGCGCGGCGTATGCCAAGGCTGCAGAGACCGGCTTCGAAGCTCTCCCGGGGCTCGCGCTGGTGCTCGCAGGCCAGCAAAAAGTGTCCCAAGCCCAAGCCATGTTGCGCCGGGCCGTCTCAGGCTCGGACCCCGCCAACCGACGGCGGTTGCTTCCCGCCGTCGTCGATGTTGAGCTTGCTGCCGGTGACCTTCAGGCGGCACGGGCGGCGGCTGACGAACTCGCGGCCCCGGTCCTGGAGACGGGCAGGCCCTTGGAACGGGCGCTTGCGGCGCAGGCGGAAGCCCAGGTCCTGCTCGCAGAAGGCAAGGCCGCGGCTGCGCTCGTGGCCTCCAGAAAGGCGTGGCGGCTCTGGTACAGCCTCGAGGCACCTTATGGCGCCGCCAGATGCAGGGTGTTGACGGGCCGCGCGTGTTCGGAACTGGGCGATCCCGACTCCGCCGCCATGGAATTCGAAGCAGCTATAGCCGAGTTCGCTGAACTCGAAGCAGCGCCCGCCGTGACGGAGGTGCTGGGGCTAAGTGCGGGAGCGGAGGTGGCGGGAGGTGTCAGGAATGGTTCCACGCTGACTGCCGGTGTGCTCGCTGCCCGTGAACTGACCGCCCGTGAACTGGAAGTCCTGCGGCTTGTCGCCGACGGAAAAGCCAACAAGTCGATTGCGCGGGAACTGTACCTGAGCGAAAAAACCGTTGCCCGGCATGTCAGTAACATCCTCAGCAAACTTTCCTTGCCCTCCAGGGTCGCTGCGACCAGATACGCCTTCGAACACCATTTGACCAACTGATGTTCTCTCACATCCCACAGCTTTTCTCCCGATCTTCTTTCACATCCTGCGGGGCTTTCCCGAACGCTCTATCACTCCCCGGCATGCGCATAAATACCCATGCCCATTCCAGCGGAATGCGTCATTTGGCCGACGCGGCAGAGGGCGCCGGACTCATAGCTTGGGTTTATGAACATTCCACTGCTCGCCGGCACCGTATCCACCGTGCTCTTTGCATCCAGCATGCTGCCCATGTTGTTCAAGGCAGTCCGCACCAAGGACCTGGCCTCCTACAGCTTGAGCAACATCACCCTGACCAACGTCGCCAACGCCGTGCACTCCTTCTACGTCTTCGACCTTCCGGCGGGACCAGTGTGGCTGCTGCACACCTTCTACGTGGTGACGTCGGCCCTGATGTTGGTGTGGTGCCTGCGGTACCGGAAGGCTCCCGCTGAAACCCCAGCTACTGAAACCCCAGCAACTGAACCTCCAGCAACCCGGGGTCACTTAAGGCCCATGCCAGCCGTTGCCATAGGCCAGAAGTGACCCCGCGTTGGACTAGTAACGAGAAAGGAAAAGCCATGAAAAAAGCTAATGACCCACAGTTCGATACCGTGATCGTGGGCGGTGGCCAGGCGGGCTTGGCGCTCGGCTATTGGCTGGCCAAAGAGCACCACAACTTCGTCATCCTTGATGAGAACGCCAGAACGGGCGATTCGTGGCGCCAGCGGTGGGATTCGCTTCGTCTTTTCACACCGGCCAAGTACGACGGTTTGCCGGGCGCGCCCTTCCCGGGGGACCCCCTGGCGTTCCCCAGTAAGGATGAGTTGGCGGACTACCTCGAAGAATATGCGCGGCGGTTCAGTCTTCCCGTGGTTCACGGAGTGCGTGTTGATGGGGTGACGCAACAGGGCGATCGCTTTCTTGTGAGCTCCGGTGATCGGTCCTGGGGCGCCAACAACGTAGTGGTCGCCACCGGTGGATATCGCCTGCCCAAGCGGCCGGTGTTCGCGAATGAGTTGGATCCCGGCATCGTGCAGCTTCACTCGCAGGACTACAAAAACCCCGGGCAACTCCAACCTGGACCAGTACTCGTGGTGGGGCTCGGCAATTCCGGCGCGGAGATTGCCCTTGAAGCCAGCAGGACGCACACCACGTTGCTGGCCGGCAAAGCCAGTGGCGAACTCCCTGTTCGCCACGGACGCGCCGCAGCCCGGTTTGTGCTGCCTGTGATCCGCTTCGCAGGCCTTCACGTCCTGACCCTTAACACGCCCGTTGGCCGGAAGGTGGCGCCGGTTTTCAAAACCATGGCGGCACCCTTGATCCGAACACGTACCAAGGATCTGCGTGTGGCGAAGGTGGAACTGCTGCCAAGGGTAGCCGGGGTAAAGCAAGGTAAACCGGTGCTGGAAGAGGGCCGGACCTTGGACGTGGCGAATGTCATTTGGTGTACCGGGTACCGGGAGGACTACTCGTGGCTGAAGCTCCCTTACCAGGACGGAGAGGGGACGCCGGCCCACAAGAGGGGAGTAGTGGAATCCATCCCTGGACTCTATTTCGTCGGCCAGGAGTTCCTGTTCGCGGCAGTGTCGGCAACGCTTCCAGGAGTTGGCCGCGACGCCCGTTATCTGGCACGCCGGATCACAGCGGACCGGCAGCCAACGGCTGAGCGTCGACCGGCTTTGACCTAGCGCCCTGGCGTTCAGACGGCATTTAAACAGAGTGCCTTGGCACAGGCAACGCACAGTTTCATCTTTGCAAATGCATAGTCCAACCTGAGCTAATAGAGACTCGTAAGGCGGTTCCACAGGCCGGCCCGACTGGGGTTGGCGCCTGGAACAGCGTATGATGGATGCTTTGTGCAATAGCCTTGAGGAACTGCCTAACGTGACTACATCAACGATCCGACCGCCCGCCCGTCCCAACAGGCGGGCTACCGGTCCCGTTGTAAAGTCCACCTTCCGACCCGAAATCCAGGGCCTCCGCTCCCTCGCTGTCCTCATGGTTGTGAGCTACCACATCTGGATCGGGCGGGTATCAGGCGGGGTTGATGTCTTCCTGCTGATCTCGGCCTTCCTCATGACTCTTCAGTTCACCAGCCGCTTCAAACAGCGGCGCCCGATGGACTTGCTGCGGCACTGGCTGCACTTGTTCAGGCGCCTGCTCCCGGCAGTGGTGGTGGTCCTCTTCGGAACACTGGCTGCTACCTTTGCTTTCCTGCCTCCCACCCGCTGGGTGGAAGTGGTCAATCAGGCTTGGGCCTCACTCTTCTATTACGAGAATTGGCTCCTGCAGACTCTTGCGGTCAACTACTACGCAACGGACCACAGCCTGGCCAGTCCTGTGCAGCACTTCTGGTCGCTCTCCATCCAGGGCCAGGTGTTCATTCTCTGGCCGGTGATCTTCGCCGTGATGGCGGTCATCTGCCGCAAATTCGATCTCCGATACCGGGCGTCGCTCGCCTATGTTTTTGCGCTCATCTTCGTCGTTTCCCTGACGTACTCCATCATCTTTACAGCCAACAACCAGGCGGTGGCTTACTTCGACACCTTCGCCCGGCTATGGGAGTTTGCCCTCGGAACACTTGTTGCCTTGATCTTGCCTGCCTTGGATTTTTCCAAACCTGTCCGCGTGGTGATGGGGTGGATCGGCGTGGCTGCCATGCTCAGCTGCGGCATCCTGCTGCAGGTCCAGACAGCGTTCCCGGGCTTCGTAGCGCTCTGGCCAACCCTGGCTGCCGTTGCAGTGATTGCGGCGGGACAGACCGGCAGCCGCTTCGGCGTGGATCGGATCCTGAGTTCCAAATTCCTGGTCCGGCTAGGCGATAACTCTTATGCCCTCTACCTCTGGCACTGGCCCATCCTGGTGATCGCCTTGGCTTGGAGCGGCAAGGATCATGCGGGTTGGCTTTCCGGCACCGCGATTGTGGCGTTGGCACTGATCCTGGCGTTCCTGACCACGAAGTATGTGGAGAAGCCATTCCGGGAGTGGAAGTGGCCCGAGGTAAAGCGTCGCCGCGCAGCCATCTCCATCGCCGTTTGCCTGGCCGTGGCATGCACGCCGTTGCTCGGCTTCCAGTACAAGCAGTATCTGGACCAGAAGGCCGCTGACACGCAGGCATTCAACGACAACCCTGGAGCCCATGCCCTCCTTCCGGGGTACGTGGACCAGGTCGGCCAGGATGCAAAGACGCTCCCGACGGCAGAGCAGCTGCCTGAGGACTGGGCACACCTGGGTGGGACATGCGAGGGGGCGTCCCAGCCGGAAGACAAGACACTGCAGGAGAACTGCCAGCAAAACGGTGTGGGCGATGACGCCACCAAGAGCATTGTGGTCCTGGGCGACTCCCATGCGCAGCAGTGGCTGGCTGCACTCGGTCCTCTCGCTGAGGCTGAGCACTGGAAGGTCACGGCCCTCCTGCTGGGCGGATGCCCGTTCATGCCGGAGAACCCTGACGCTGACCAGCACTGCAACGATTTCAACTCGGCCGCATTCAAGTACGTGGCAGCCCACACCCCGGATTCCGTGTTCATGGTAGGCACCAAGGCGGCCCCGTCATCACCGGATGAGGAGTTGGTGTACGGCTTTGAACAGTCCGTTACCAATTTCAACGACCTCGGCATCCAGGTGGTGGCCATCCGTGACAACCCACGCTATGACCACAACGTCACCGAGTGTGCCCTGTCCAAGGGCGTGGACAGCCCTGACTGCAAGTCTGACCTGCATGACGTCCTGGCCGCCGAGAGCCCCTTCGCGGCCGAGCAGGGAAAGTTTGGAAATGCTGCATTCCTGGATATGACAGATCTCCTCTGCAACGGCGCCCAGTGCCCCAGCGTCATAGGAAATGTGTTCGTCTACCTGGACGATAACCACTTGTCCAAGACCTACGTCACCAGCATGGGTGAGATGTTCGACGAAAGGTGGTTTGCCGCGACGGGGTGGGAGCGATGAGCGACAACGTGAAAGCAACTGCACCTTTGGGTGGCAACCCCACCACAGAGAGGCCCACGACGGCGGAACGCACCTTCCGCCCGGAGGTCCAAGGCCTGCGTGCCCTGGCTGTGTTGATGGTGGCGGCCTACCACATTTGGCTCGGCCGGGTGTCCGGTGGCGTCGACGTCTTTTTGCTCATCTCGGCCTTCCTGCTGACCCTGTCCTTTACGCGGAAGCTCGAAAACCACAAGCCCCTGAGGCTCCTGCAACACTGGCTCCACGTGTTCAAGCGGCTGCTGCCCGCCGTCGTCGTTGTCTTGTTGGCGGTTCTGACCGCAACGTGGGCCTTTGTCCCGCAGAGCCGGTGGCCGGATGTGCTCGCCGAGGCCTGGGCCTCCCTGCTGTACCGGCAGAACTGGCAGCTTGCGGACTCTGCCGTTGATTACTATGCCCAGGACCACTCCGGAGCGAGTCCCCTCCAACACTTTTGGTCCCTGTCCGTCCAGGGCCAGGTCTTTATCCTGTGGCCGCTGATTTTCGCGGCGGTGGCCCTGCTGCAGCCACAACTGGCAAAGCTGTTCCCGGGCCGGAAGGCCATAAAACACCGGCAGCTGTTGTTCATGGCGTTCGGCCTGGTCTTTGTGGCCTCGCTGGTCTATTCGATCGACCAGACGGCCAACAACCAGGCGTATGCGTATTTCGATACCCGGACAAGGCTGTGGGAATTTGCGCTGGGTTCCCTGCTGGCGCTGGCCCTCCCGTACCTCAAACCGGGACGGCGGCTTCGGGTGTTCCTGGGTTGGGCAGGGCTGGCCGCCATGCTCTCGTGTGGCTTGATCCTGACGGTCGACCGTTCCTTCCCAGGATTCGTGGCCCTCTGGCCCACGCTCGCAGCCGCGGCGGTTATCGTCGCCGGCCAGAGCAACAGCCGCTTTGGTGCGGACCGCGTGCTCAGCTCAAAGCCCCTGGTCCTGGTAGGCAACAATTCCTATGCGTTGTACTTGTGGCACTGGCCTGTCCTGGTGTTCTTCCTGCTCGTCACGGAGACCACAAGCCCCAACCTCCTGCAGGGCCTGGGCATCATGGCGGTATCCATGTTGTTGGCCGTTGCAACCACACGGTATGTCGAGGTGCCCATGCGCCGCTGGCAGTGGCCGGACGCACGGTCCTGGCGGGCCGCCGTCGTCGTTGTCTCCTGCGGTGCGCTGCTGGCGCTGCCGATGACTGCCTGGCAGGGTGCCATCGCCGCCGAAAGCGTGGCGATTGCGGATCAGCCCAAGGAACTGACGCCCGGTGCCGCAGCGCTGACGCCTGAGTTCGCGGGCCAACCGACGCCTGAGGCGATGATCATTCCGGCTCCGGCCGCCATGAAAAATGAATGGGCGGACATCGATGGCTTGTGTACTGGCGCGAACGTCCCGTCAGATCCGTTGCTGCAGGGTTGCCTCCAGAATGATGAACCTGAGGTAGTGACCAAGAGGATCGTGGTCCTGGGTGATTCCCATGCCCAGCAGTACATGGCCGCCCTGGGCCCTATCGCCAAGGAGCACGGTTGGGAAGTGGTAACTCTGCTGAAGGGGAACTGCCGTTTCGGTGCCGACACTCCTGAGCGCACCAGCGACTGCAACGACTTCAACAAGGCAAGTGCCGCTTACGTCATGGAACACAAGCCCGATGCGGTGTTCACTGTGGCGTCTCTGACTCATGTCACGGCCCCTTTCGAGACCGAAGTGCCCGGCTATTTGGAAGGCATCAAGCCGTTCACGGATGCAGGAATCGACGTCGTGGGCGTCCGCGACAACCCGAGGTTCAGCATCAACATGCCCGAGTGCGTGCAGAAGAAGGGCCCTGATTCGCCCGACTGCAACCCTCCGCTGGAAGATTCCCTCGCTGCATCCTCGCCCCTGGACGATTACGCGGGCAAAGTGGACCGGTTGTACTTGATGGACATGAGCGACTTCATCTGTGAGCGGGGAACGTGTCCGGCAGTGGTGGGCAATGTGTACGTCTACAAGGACGACAACCACCTCACCAAGACCTATGTCCAGAGCATGATTCCGATGTTCGAGGAGCGCCTGCTCGCCGCGACGGGCTGGTCTGAGCGCTAGCCCTGCCACCCGCGGGAGCATGGAACGCACGACGCCGGCCTGCCGCCAGTGCTATTGCTCACACTCAGGCGTCGCGGAATATGGCGATCGCCGCGAAGGTTCTACTATTTATTCAATACCCGAAGCACCTTTGCCTTGCAGTACCTCATGCACAGGCCCGTATTTTATGCACAGGCCAGTCCCGTAATGACGGGCTGGTCATCAGTTGCAACCCCTACCAGTTAAAGCCCCCAGAACCCAGGTAAGAGGCCGCACTCATGACCCAGCCCGAACACGATCCCTTTGGCTTCGTAGGCCTGACGTACGACGACGTCCTGCTCCTCCCCGGACACACCGATGTCATCCCCTCCGATGCAGACACGTCCTCACGCATTTCCAAGCGCATCACGGTGCAGACGCCGTTGCTGTCCGCCGCCATGGACACCGTCACGGAGTCCCGCATGGCCATCGCCATGGCCCGCCAGGGTGGTCTGGGCGTAGTGCACCGCAACCTGTCCATCGATGACCAGGCCGAGCACGTGGACCGCGTCAAGCGCAGCGAATCCGGCATGATCACCAACCCGCTGACGATTGGCCCGCAGGCCACGCTGCAGGAATTGGACGAGCTGTGTTCCCGCTATCGCGTCTCCGGCCTTCCCGTGGTGGACACCGACGGACGGCTGCTGGGTATCGTCACCAACCGCGACACCCGGTTCATTCCGGAATCTGAATTCCCGCTGCGCAGCGTCAGCGATGCCATGACCAAGATGCCGCTCATCACCGGCCATGTGGGCATCAGCCGCGAGGAAGCTTCGCACAAGCTGGCCACCAACAAGATCGAGAAGCTCCCCCTGGTTGACGAGCAGGGCCGCCTCAAGGGCCTCATCACCACCAAGGACTTCACCAAGGCAGAGCAGTACCCGTTGGCCACCAAGGACGACGAAGGCCGGCTGCGCGTAGGTGCTGCAATCGGCTTCTTCGGCGACGGTTGGGAGCGCGCCATGAAGCTCATCGACGCCGGGGTGGACGCACTCTTCGTGGACACCGCCAACGGCCACTCCCAGGGCGTGCTGGACATGATCCGCCGCCTGAAGTCGGACCCGATTGCTGCCCACGTGGACATCATTGGTGGCCAGGCTGCCACCCGTGAAGGCGCCCAGGCCCTGATTGACGCCGGTGCCGATGGCATCAAGGTCGGCGTGGGCCCAGGTTCCATCTGCACCACCCGTGTTGTAGCCGGCGTCGGCGTTCCGCAAATCACGGCCATCTACGAATCCGCGAAGGCTGCCATTCCGGCCGGCGTGCCGTTGATTGCCGACGGCGGACTCCAGTACTCGGGTGATATCGGCAAGGCACTCGTTGCCGGCGCTGACACTGTGATGCTGGGCTCGTTGCTGGCTGGTTGTGAAGAGTCTCCCGGCGAGCTCATCTTCGTCAATGGCAAGCAGTTCAAGAGCTACCGCGGCATGGGCTCCCTGGGCGCCATGCAGTCCCGTGGAAAGAACACGTCCTACTCGAAGGACCGCTATTTCCAGGCTGACGTCTCCGGCGATGACAAGCTCATCCCGGAAGGCATCGAAGGCCGCGTCGCGTTCCGTGGTCCGCTGGCATCCGTGGCGTACCAGCTGGTCGGTGGCCTTCGCCAGACCATGTTCTACACAGGCGCCCCCACGATTGCCGAGCTCAAGGCACGCGGCAAGTTCGTCCGGATCACTCCTGCCGGCCTGAAGGAATCGCACCCGCACGATATCCAGATGACGGTGGAGGCACCCAACTACGGTTCCCGCTGACCACCATCAGTTCCTGCCAGCTGTTCCCCGTGGAAGCCTCCATGGGGAACAGCTGTTTAAGGGCCGCAACGGAAATGTCGGCGGGGAGGAATAGGCTGGGGGCATGTCCGAAAAGCCCGCACAACCGCGGCATCCGGAGTCAGTCCGGCTGAACTCAGTCCAACCCGGCAAAGCGCCCCGCAAGCTTGCCCTCCGGCCGTACGCACGCGCCGTCGGGCAGGTCCTGAAAGTGAGTTTCAAGGCATCACCGGTTGCAGTCATCATGAAAGTGGCTGGCTCCCTGATTTCGGCAACGCTGCCGCTGGTAACCACCTACTTCGCCGCGTTGACCACCACGGCCTTGGCCGCCGGTTACGCGGGAGATCGCGACGCCGGTCCGCGGGCCATTCTGTACGTCATCATCACTGCGGCGCTGGGACTGTTTTGGGGCGCCTTCAGCAGCGTCGACCGGTACATCCAGCAACTGATGAGCTTCAAAGTGGGCGCAATCGTCGGCGACATGATGTATGAGCGCTTCCTGGCACTGGAGTTCTGGCGCTATGACGACAAAGAAACGGTGGACCTCTACGATCGCGCCAAGCGGTTCTCCGATTCCTATGCGCGGGTCCTGGACAGGATCGCGGCCATCTTTACTCAGTTGGTGTCGGTCATCCTGGCAGTCGGTGCGCTGCTGTTGGTCAGTTGGTGGATCGCCGTCATTGTCCTTATCGCCATCGTCCCGAGCGTCTACCTGCAGTTCAAACTCTCCCGAGAGCAAATAGCCCATTGGAATACCCAGGTGGATTCCCGGCGGCAACGGCGAATGATTGAGACCAACCTCCTGCGGCCCCAGCACATTGCCGAGATGCGGCTCTACGGAATCGTGGGCTATTTGATGGATCTGAGGTCCCGGCTTCGGGACGCTGACGAGCGCAGGCGGCTGGACTTCCAGAAGCGCTACATCCCCAAGCAACTCGCAGCGGACGCCCTGCAGTATGGGGCCGAAGTTGTGTCCTTGATTTGGGTGGTGGGACAAATCATTGCCAGGGCGCAGCCGGTAGGGCAGTTCCTCTACATCCAACAGATCGTCAGCCGGGCTCTGTCCACCGCCAACAACCTGGTCTCGTCACTGAGTTCCATCGACGAAGACCTTGCCAACCTCAAAGACTACGAGCTGTTCATGGCGCTTCCCGTGCCCAGCGGCCACGAGCCTCCCTTGGTGCAGTCGCCTTCCGTAGTGGAAATGCGGGACATCCGGTTCAGCTATACGGGGAGCGACATTGAGGTTATCAAGGGCATATCCCTGACCATCAGGGCGGGCCAGCACATTGCCATAGTTGGTGAGAACGGCGCCGGAAAGTCCACGCTGATCCGGATCCTGGCCGGTCTGTACCGGCCGGATTCAGGCCAAGTAATGCTCGACGGCGTCGATCTCACCGGTATCGACGTGACCAGTTGGCACCGGCACCTGGCGGTCCTGAGCCAGGAGTTCCTGAAGTATGAATTCGCCACCGCGGCGGAGAACATCTATCTGGGCGATGTTGATCAACCCCGGGACGAGCAACGCATCCGTAGGGCAGCCTCAGACGCCGAGGCCATGGAGTTCATCAACAAGCTGCCCAATGGCCTGGAAAACCATGTGAGCAATTGGATGGAAGATCCCCGCGGGCGCAAGGGGAGCGGCCTGTCCGGCGGGCAATGGCAGCGGCTTGCCATGGCCCGGAACTTCTACCGGGATGCCTCCTTCATGGTCATGGATGAACCAACGTCGGCCATCGATGCTTTGGCTGAGCACCGGATCTTCACCCGCCTTTTCGCCGACCGCAACAGCACCATCATTGCCATCAGCCACCGGCTGGCCACCATCGAAAAGGCAGACGTTGTGTACATGCTTGAAGATGGCCGGATTGCCGAGCAAGGGACGCACAAGGAACTTGTGGCGTTGAGGGGCCGCTACTTCCGGATGTTCGAATCCCAGCTCACCGTGGAAGAAACCAGCCAGAACACCCCCTAGGAGCAGCTTGGAACAAAACGGTGGCTTGGCCTCGGTGGGATAAACTCGAGCAGTGACTTATGAGATTGAGATTGGCCGTGGCAAGCGTGGGCGTCGTGCCTACTCCCTGGATGACATCGCGATCGTTCCGAATCGTCGGACGCGTGACCCGAAGGACGTCTCTGTCTCCTGGCAGATCGACGCCTATAAGTTCGATATGCCGGTGATTGCCGCCCCCATGGACTCTGTGATGTCGCCGGACACGGCCATTACCTTGGGCCGTTTGGGTGGTCTTGGCGTCCTGGACCTTGAAGGCCTCTGGACCCGGTACGAAAACCCACAGAAGGTGCTCGACGAGATCGCCGGCTTGGCCAACGAAACCAGCAGCCCGGCCGTCACCCGCCGGATGCAGGACCTGTACCAGGCGCCCATCCAGCCAGAGCTCATCAGCTCCCGCCTGGCCGAGATCCGCGCCGCAGGCGTTACGGTGGCCGGTTCCCTTACCCCGCAGCGCACCCAGGAGCACTACAAGACCGTGGTGGCCGCCGGCGTCGATATTTTCGTCATCCGCGGAACAACGGTCTCCGCTGAGCACGTCTCCAAAAACCACGAACCGCTGAACCTTAAGCAGTTCATCTATGAACTCGATGTCCCTGTGATCGTTGGTGGAGCGGCTGGTTACACACCGGCCCTGCACCTGATGCGCACGGGTGCCGCAGGCGTGCTCGTTGGCTTCGGTGGGGGTGCTACCACCACCACGCGCCGTGCGCTGGGCATTCATTCGCCCATGGCATCGGCTATTTCAGACGTCACTGCGGCCCGGCGCGACTACATGGATGAGTCCGGTGGGCGCTATGTCCATGTCATTGCCGACGGCGGCATGGGCAGGTCGGGCGACATCGTCAAGGCCATTGCCATGGGAGCGGATGCAGTTATGCTGGGCAGCGCCTTGGCGCGCGCGGAAGAAGCTCCGGGCCGCGGCTGGCACTGGGGTCCGGAAGCGCACCACCTCGAATCGCCCCGCGGCGATCGCGTCAACGTTGGCACGGTCGGATCCCTGGAGGAAGTCCTTTTCGGGCCGGGCCACCACACCGACGGCACGTCCAACCTCATTGGCGCACTGCGCCGGTCCATGGCGACCACAGGGTACTCCGACCTCAAGGAGTTCCAGCGCGTGGACGTCGTAGTATCCCCATATTCTGGCAACTAGGACTTCTGCCAATCGGACCGGGCAACAAGTAGGGTAGGGGACTACCAGCTGTTGCGTTTGAGGAGGGGTCCGATGAGCAATGTCGCAGGCGGTCCGCAGGTGAATTCTCCGGGAGCATTAAGCCCGGAATCCCGTGCCGCATCCATTGAAGTCCTGAAAGCCACTGCCCAAGCCGGCAAACAGCTGGACATCCTGATTGTCGGCGGAGGCGTGGTGGGGGCTGGAGCAGCCCTGGATGCGGTGACCCGCGGCCTTACAGTCGGCATCGTCGAGGCGCGGGACTGGGCCTCAGGGACATCGTCGCGCTCGTCCAAGCTCATCCATGGTGGCCTCCGGTACCTTGAAATGCTTGATTTCGGGCTGGTCCAGGAGGCACTGCAGGAACGCGGGTTGCTGATCCAGCAGATCGCACCCCATCTGGTCCGTCCTGTCCCTTTCCTCTACCCGCTGACCCGTAGGTTCTGGGAGCGCCCCTATGTGGGCGCGGGAATCATGCTTTACGACACCCTGGGCCTCACTTCCGGGCACAGCCGCGGGGTTCCCATGCACAAGCACCTCTTCAGGCGCGGCACCCTCAGGGCGGCTCCCAGCCTCAAGGACGATGCCTTCGTTGGTTCCATCCGCTACTACGATGCCCAAGTGGACGACGCCCGTTTGGTGGTCAACGTTGTGCGGACCGCAGCCCACTATGGTGCCCATGCTGTGAACAGGGTGCGTGTGGTGGACTTCCTCCGGGAAGGCGAACGCGTGGTGGGCGCCAAGCTGGAAAACCAGGAAGACGGCAGCGTCTTCGAAGTGCGTGCCAAGCAGGTAGTCAATGCCACGGGAGTCTGGACGGACGAAACCCAGGCCATGGTTACGGACCGGGGACAGCTCAAAGTCAGGGCATCCAAGGGCATCCACCTTGTGGTACCGCGGGACAGGTTCCAATCCACCGTTGGGCTGATTCTGCGCACGGAGAAGTCGGTGCTCTTCGTGATCCCCTGGGGCCGCCACTGGATCATCGGGACTACGGACACGGACTGGAAACTGGACAAGGCGCACCCCGCCGCGTCCAGCAAGGATATTGACTACGTCCTGGAGCGCGTCAACAAGGTCCTCAAGCGGCCCCTCACCCGTGAGGACGTAGAAGGCGTCTACGCTGGGCTCCGCCCGCTTCTTGCAGGCGAAAACGACTCCACCGCCAAACTCTCCCGCGAACACGTCGTGGCTCATCCGGTGCCAGGCCTGGTGGTGGTGGCCGGTGGTAAATTCACCACCTACCGTGTCATGGCCAAGGATGCCGTTGATGAGGCCACGCGGGCGATGGATGAACGCGTTCCCTCCAGCTGCACCGAAACGATCCCCTTGCTCGGTGCGGAGGGGTTCAAAGCCGCCTGGAACCGCCGCGCCCGCTCCGCGGAAGAAGCCGGCGTCCACGTTGCCCGCGTGGAACACCTGCTCAACCGCTACGGGTCCATGGCCTCGGAAGTGCTTGATCTCATCGCTGCGCAACCCGGGCTCGGGGAACCGCTTCCCGGGGCTGACGATTATCTTGCCGCGGAGGTTGTCTACGCCACCACCCACGAGGGCGCCCGTCATGTTCACGACGTTTTGACGCGCCGCACCCGAATCTCGATTGAAGCGTGGGACCGGGGTGTGTCAGCGGTGCCTGTAGTGGCTAAGCTGATGGGAGAAATCCTTGGCTGGAGCGAAACACAGCGGGAAAGCGAAATCAAGCACTATCTGGCCCGGGTCGAAGCTGAGCGGCTAAGCCAGCAACAACCCGATGACGAATCAGCTGACGCCGCGCGCATGGGAGTCGATGACATCGTTCCCCTTCGCTGAGCAACACAGGACCTGCGGCCGGAAGGCCACACTGGAGGGAACACGACTTGGCTGAACCACTTGACCGGTATGACGCGGAACTGACTACGCCGGACACCGTCATCCTGGAACTCGTTGCCGAGGACAAAATCGACGCTGCGGCCCAACTAGCGGAACGGCTTCACGCGGCTGGTCGGATTTCCAACCTTGAGGGCTTCCTGGAGCAGGTCCATTCCAGGGAACACCAGCTGGCTACCGGGCTTCCCGGTGGCATTGGACTGCCGCATGCGCGGAGTGAATTCGTAGACCGGATTTCCATAGCCGTGGGCGTCACCAAGTTCGGCCATGCCCTGGATTTCGGTGCCACTGATGGTCCCGCCACGCTGATCCTGCTCATTGCCACGCCGGCCAGCTCCTTCTCGGACCATCTGGAAGTCCTGGCTACTTTGGCGCGTTCGCTCTCCAAAGAGTCATTCCGGGAGTCCCTGCGCCGGGCGCACGATACCGAGGTCATTTCCGAACTCATCAACTCCAGCCTGGTGTTCTTCGACCACTGAGATTCGAACATTGAGAAAGGCGCCCACGGACGCGTTCAGGGCTAAGGTTCCTACCGTTCGTTTCGTTGTTCTACAGCCGGACGAAGTACGGTTAAGGGGTGTTGAAAACCGCGCTGAAACCCCGCTGGATCGCAGGACTCGTCTTTGCGCTTCTCTTGTCCGCGGTGTTTGTGCTGCTCAGCCAGTGGCAGCTCAGCCGGTCCACCCAGCACGAAGCTCCCGTTTCCTCTAGCATTGAAGAGGTCAAGCCCCTGGTGGACGTCCTGCAGCCGGGGCAGTTTTTCCCCGGTTCTGTTTCGGACCAGATGGTTAGCGCCACCGGGTCCTACGATCCCGCCAAGCAGGTCCTGGTTGAGGGCCGCCTCTACAACGGCCAGAAGGGATTCTGGATTGTCTCGGGCTTCGTGGTGGACAATGCTCCCAAACTGAGCGGTGTCGCCGCCTCGCCCAACACCTGGATTCCAGTAGCCCGGGGTTGGGTGGCCGATGCCGCCCAAGCCGGTCCGCCGCCGTCGGGCACCATCACGCTGACCGGCCGCCTGCTGCCCTCTGAAGCGCCGGTGCCACACGTCGACGCCGGTCCAGGCCGGGCGTCGGCGGTGGCCGTTGCCGAACTCATCAACATCTGGGACGTCTCCAGCTACCAGGGCTTCATTGCCGCAACATCCGAAGTAGCTGGTGGTGTTCCCGTCGCCGGCAATGACGCGGTAAAGGCCCTCAATATCCCGGCACAGCCGCCGGAACAACAGGTCAACTGGCTGAACCTCTTCTATTCAGTTGAGTGGGTGGTCTTCGCAGGATTCGCACTGTACATCTGGTGGCGGATGGTGGCAGACGACTACCGTCGCGGCCTCGAAGACGACGAGTTCGACACTCACGATGGCGGCTTCGACGGCGGCTTCGACGATGACAAAGACCACCCCAACGAACCGACAAGCCCTGAACCCCAGCAGCCTGGGCCAGAACAAAAGGTGCAGTAATGATTGAGCCCAAGCCGGCCATCCAGCCCGAGCAGTCCGGACCCAAGCCGAAGAAGCGCAGATTTGGCGGAACGGAAGCCCAAATCCGTTCGGCGCTGAAGTTCTACAAAGTCATGGCCTACCTGACCGGTGCCATGCTCCTGCTGCTCTGCGCGGAACTGATTGCCCGTTACGGTTTCGGCGTATCGCTCTTTGCCGGTGGCACGGATGCCGTCACGGGTAAGCCCTTCGGCTTCGGATTCGCTGAGTCTGAGCCCAAGGGCGTGATCGGCGGCTTCAATATCTCCACCACTGTATTGATCGTCCACGGCTGGATGTACGTGGTCTACCTGGTCTCCAACTTCCGGTTGTGGTCGCTCATGCGCTGGCCTTTCTCCAAGCTGGTCCTGTTGGCCCTGGGTGGCGTGGTACCCCTGATGTCGTTCATCGTGGAGAAGAAGTTCCATGCCCAGGTTGAAGCGGAACTGGCAGCCAACCCGCAGGCCTCAAAGCGCTACTAGCCGCGGCCAGGGCCAGGCCAGCAGGCGTCAGGGTGTGAGATGCCTAACGACCAGCCCGTAATTGACCTCTTCAGGCCACTGCCAACGTGCACCGGGGCGGCC
This sequence comes from Paenarthrobacter sp. 10L412, assembly GCF_056395565.1. Taxonomy (NCBI): domain Bacteria; kingdom Bacillati; phylum Actinomycetota; class Actinomycetes; order Micrococcales; family Micrococcaceae; genus Paenarthrobacter; species Paenarthrobacter sp. 10L412. The sequence goes on from NZ_JBFTJT010000007.1 coordinate 16,838, forward strand.
CGGCAAAGTAGTCTTGGTTGGTGACTACTCCCACCGCACCCCAGACTTCCCAGAAGCCGGTGCTGGTTGTTGACTACGGTGCCCAGTACGCGCAGCTGATTGCCCGCCGCGTCCGCGAAGCGAATGTGTATTCGGAAATTGTTCCGCATACCTTCACCACCGAGCAGCTTCTGGCCAAGAACCCGGCAGCCATCATCCTTTCCGGCGGACCTTCCAGCGTCTACGCAGAAGGTGCTCCGCGCGTCGGAGCGGACCTTTTTGAAGCCGGGGTACCCGTTTTTGGTATCTGCTACGGCTTCCAGGCAATGGCCAACGCGCTGGGCGGCAAGGTGGCCGAGACGGGCCTCCGGGAGTACGGCGCCACCGAAGCACTGGTGGTTGGCGATGCCCGCTCGATTCTTGATGGTGTGCCCTCCTCACAGAACACCTGGATGAGCCACGGCGACTCCGTCCAGGAAGCTCCCGAGGGTTTCGAAGTGCTGGCCACGACGGCCGGCGCCCCGGTAGCCGCCTTTGCCAACGAGGAAAAGCGCCTCTACGGTGTGCAGTGGCACCCGGAGGTCAAGCACTCCGTGCACGGCCAGCACGTCCTGGAGAACTTCCTGTTCAAGGGCGCTGGTCTCAGCCCCAACTGGACCACGGGAAATATCCTCGAAGAGCAGGTGGAACGCATCCGCCAGCAGATCGGTGATTCCAAGGTCATCTGCGGTCTTTCCGGCGGCGTGGATTCTGCCGTTGCCGCAGCCCTGGTCCAGAGGGCCGTTGGCGACCAGCTGACGTGTGTCTTCGTGGATCACGGTCTCCTTCGCGAAGGCGAAGCAGAACAGGTTGAACGCGACTTCGTCGCTGCTACGGGCGTCAATCTGTATGTTGCCAACGAGCAAGAGCGCTTCCAGTCTGCGTTGGCCGGAGTCAGCGATCCCGAGACCAAGCGCAAGATCATTGGCCGGGAATTCATCCGTGCCTTCGAGGAAGCGGAGCGGGCCATCATCGCCCAGGCAGCTGCCGAGGGGGAGAAGATCAAGTTCCTGGTCCAGGGCACGCTGTACCCGGACGTCGTCGAGTCCGGCGGCGGCGAGGGCGCTGCGAACATCAAGAGCCACCACAACGTGGGTGGGCTTCCCGAGGACCTGCAGTTCGAACTCGTTGAGCCGCTGCGCGCCCTGTTCAAGGACGAAGTCCGCGCGGTGGGTGCCCAGCTGGGCCTGCCTCAGGAAATCGTCGGCCGCCAGCCGTTCCCCGGCCCTGGCCTCGGTATCCGCATCGTCGGTGAAGTCACCAAGGAGCGCCTTGACCTGCTTCGCAAGGCTGACGCGATTGCCCGTGCCGAGCTGACCGCTGCTGGCTTGGACAACGATGTTTGGCAGATGCCGGTGGTTCTGTTGGCTGATGTCCGCAGCGTCGGCGTCCAGGGCGATGGCCGCACCTACGGCCACCCGATCGTTCTCCGTCCGGTATCGTCCGAGGACGCAATGACGGCCGACTGGTCGCGCTTGCCGTACGACCTCCTGGCCCGCATCTCCAACCGCATTACCAACGAAGTGGATGGAGTTAACCGCGTGGTGCTGGACGTCACCAGCAAGCCGCCGGGAACCATCGAGTGGGAATAGCATTTTGAGTGGCCGGCCTCCTCTGGGAGGCCGGCCACTATTCTTTCGGCTGTGAAATGACGGCGAATTTCGCATTGGCACAGTGTTGCGGAGCGGGCTGAAGGAGTATTCCCGCTACCCTCGAAAGTATGCCGGTATGGTCCAAGGCGTCTAAAGCTAGTACAGAAAAGAAGGCAGCAGTTGTGTCATTAGGTCAAGGCCAAGAAGAGGGCTCCGAAGAGCTCCGGAAATGGCTGTCCGGACTTAAGCCCGTTACAGGGGCGGACACGATGCTGCGTTTCGTGAAGACGCCCGAAGGCGCCATCGATCTCAGCAACGCACATCCCTCGGGCCTCGCGCAGCTGCTGGCGGGGCGTAGAACGAGGTTGTCCACGCTTATCCGCGACCGGCAGCAATATCTGGTGGCGGCACGGGCTGCACGCAACATCCGGTCCAAAATTTTTGAGCTCAGCAATGATCGGGGTATCGAGGCCGGGTACCTCTCCGCGGGCACGGTGGTGTGGACTTCAGCCGTAGGTGGCAAACCCCAGCGGGTATCGGCCCCTGTCATGCTGACCTCCATTGTCCTGACCGTTCGCCCGGGCGAGGACGATTTCGAGCTGCAGCTCACCGAGCAAGCACGCATGAACCCGGCTTTGGTGCGTCACCTGAAGACCGTCCACGGCATCGTCTTCGACGTCAATGCAGTAGCCCGCATGGCCTACAACACGGCCAGGCTTGACCCCCAACCGGTCCTGGATCGCCTGGCTACCCTGGTGCAGCCCATTCACGGCGCCGAGGTTGAATTCAACTTGCTCGTGACCACTTTGGCTGATCTTTCGGGAAACCTGGACGATCCGTGGATCAACATGAACAACCCCACCGTGGCTGCCTTGGCAACTGCTGCCAATGGTGGCGAGATCGAGCCCGAACCCATCAAAGCGGGGCGGTTCGCCAGCCTCGATGAACGCGACCCGGCAGACGAACTACTTTTGCTCGATGCTGACACGGACCAACAGTATGTGGTGGACGCTGTCCGCGCAGGAGATTCGCTGGTTGTCAGCACCCCACCAGGCAGCGGCCAGACCCAGACGGCAATCAATGCGATTGGCGCCTTGGTCAGCGAAGGCAAATCCGTCCTCGTGGTGGGGGACCGGCAGTCCAGCCTGGCGGGACTTTCTGCGCACCTGGAGTCGCTGGGCCTGGATTCGATGTTGTTCCGTCCGGGCAACGGCACCACACCACAGCAGCTCAAGGGCCAGTTGGTCCGTGCCATCATGCGCAATGAAAAGGCGCTGGAACCGCAGCTTGGGAACCTCCATCAGACGCTGATCGGACACCGGCATGCCTTGATGGACCATGTTGCCTCGCTCCACAACGTCCGCGAACGTTGGGGCTGCTCGCCCTACCAGGCCATGCAATCGTTGGCCGAATTGACGTCCATCCACCCGGCGCCGTCCACCACAGTGCGCCTCAAGCGCAGCGTGCTGGACAACATCAAGGACCGTGAAGAACTGGCTGGCCGCTTGCGTCGTGCTGCCGAGCTGGGTAGCTTTAGCCGGTCTTCCACCTCCAGCCCTTGGTATGGTGCCCGCCTCGTAACCCGCAAGGAGACAGAAGAGGCCCAACAGCTTGCCCGCATCGCCGAGGAGAAACTTCCCGTCCTGCGCGAGCGTATGAAGCAGGTTTCGGATCACGCCGAGATCCGTTTGGCGGATACCTTCACCGAGTGGGGCGCACAGCTTGAATTGCTGATTGCCGTGCGCGAAAGCCTGGACAAGTTCACTCCGGATATTTTCGATCGCCCGGTGCATGATCTCATCTCTGCAACTGCCAGCTCTGCGTGGCGCCGGGAGCGCAATCTGGAGATGCCCTCCATGCAGCGTTCGAGGCTGCGGCGGGTGGCAAAAGAGTATGTGCGGCCTGGTGTTCACATCGCGGACCTGCACAGCTCCCTGGTCCTCGTCCAGGAGCAGCGTGCCTTGTGGGCAGGCTATGCCACCACCCAGCGCCACCCGGCCGTGCCGTCCGGGCTCGCCGACCTCGGGTCCTTGTACCGCGAACTGGATGGCGAGCTTCGCCGCCTGGGTGAGGCGCTCAAGCACACCTCTGCCGGTGGTTCGCTCCACCAGACTCCGTACCTGGAACTCATGGAGCGGCTCGAACGGCTCGTGGCGGACACAGCCACGCTTGAAACACTCCCGGAGCGCACGCTCCTGATTGAGGAGATGCGCGAGCATGGACTCGGCGAGCTGCTCGCTGACCTTGCTGCCCGTGAAGTGCCGGCCGCTTCGGTTGCAGCCGAGCTGGACCTCGCCTGGTGGCAGTCTGCCTTGGAAGCAATGATCAGTGGTGACGACTACCTCGCCATGTCCGACGGCGACTCCCTCCGCCGCCTTGAAGCTGAGTACCGCCTTGCGGACCAAGCCCACATTGCCAGTGGTGCTGCGCGTTTGCGGTGGCAGTTGGCCCGGAAATGGGGCGAGGGGATAGTGGAGCACCCCCGGCAGGCTGAGTTGCTTCGTGCCCTGCTCAAGGATGGTCGGGTGACCCTCCCGGCTTTGAGTGCGCAGGCTCCTGACCTCGTACCCATGCTCGTTCCGGTGTGGTCCGTGAGCCCCTACCTGTTGACGGGAGTTCTTCCCGCGGAGCAGAAGTTTGACGCCGTGATCATCATCGATGCCGAATCGACGTCGCTTCAGGCCGTCCTTCCGGCGATTGCGCGGGCCCGGCAAGTCATAGCCTTCGGTGATGCGAAGATCGCGAATGCCCGCACCTTCAGCGTGGCCGTGGAACCTCCTGTGGCGGGGGTGGCCAGCCACGAGACCGTGGACAGCGCGTTCAAGGCCCTGGCACGCGTCCTGCCCACCTGGCAGCTGAACTGGGTTTACCGGGCCGTCGATGAGGACCTGATCCTGCAGTTGAGCAAGAACTACTACGACGGCGGCCTCCGGCGTTTGCCCGATGGCAGTTCGGTGACGGGCCTGGATCGTTCGATCCTGGTGGAGTACATCCCCGATGGAACAGGACTCCCGGGCGCCGACCATGAGGGCGTTGAGTCCGTTACGGCGGAGGTCAACCGCGTGGTGGACCTTGTCTTCGAGCACGCCAGATTGCGGCCCCGAACCTCGTTGGCTGTGGTCACGGCCAGCCTGCGCCACGCTGCGCGGATTGGCGAGGCGATCCGGCTTCAATTGCCCAACCACCCCTTGTTGTCCGCCTTCTTCGGCGCCGGTCCTGAGTCCTTCCGCGTAGTGGACCTGGAGCGAGCCCAAGGCCTGGTGCGTGACCATGTCATTTTCTCTCTGGGCTACGGCCGGACACCTCATGGCCGCGCCTTGCACTCGTTCGGACCCCTGTCCACCGAGGGCGGACGAAACCGCTTTGCCTTGGCAATGACCCGCGCCCGCCGTTCCATGCACGTCCTGAGCTGCTTCCGCCCGGAAGATCTGGATCTGGATCGCCTGGCGCACGGGGCTGTGGAATTTTACGAACTGCTGGACAGGGAACTGTCCGGGAACAGCAACCTTGGAACTCCTGCCTCGCGCGCCGTTGCCAGCGAACAGGCTTTGGGGGAGGACCCTCTGGTTGCCGATCTCGGCGAGAGGTTGCGGGCCAGGGGTGCCCGCGTGTGGCACCTTTACGACGGTGTCCTGGACATTGCCGCCGCTGCCGATCCCGTCCACACGATTGGACGGGAAGGCGCCGAGATTCCCACGCCAGTGGCAATCGAGTCCGATGGCACGGAACGTTACCGGCGCATGAGTGTCCGTGAACGCAGCCGTCTGAGGCCCCAACTGCTGGAACGCATGGGCTGGCGTTACATGTCCCTGTGGACCATTGAAGTGTTCACGGATCCTTCGTCCTGCGCAGATCGAATCGGGTCCTACTTGGGACTTGAGAACCATGTTCCCCAGGCCGCCCCGCCAGCGGAGCATGGCTTCCTGGACATGGATGTTGAACAATTGAATCTGGACAATGCAGGTTCCTCGTATGCCAGCTCCTCGTATGGGATTTCCTCGTACAGCAGCTCCTCGTACAGCAGTTCCTCCGCAACCCGGGCTTCGCATCGGCAAAGCCCGGGAAGTGCCCAGGCATCGCTGGAATCCCAGCAGCCCGGACAGGCAGATGTGAACAGGCGGAGGGGGGCGGATGGCGAACCAAGCAACGCAGAAGCCAGCAATCCAACCCCCAGTGATCCAGAGGATGGGACTGAAGTACCAGTGAATGAACAGGGAACCGGCAACGAAAGCGGCTCTGACGAACAGACCGCAGCTGTGGACGCCGAAAACGCTGAAGAGAAGGCAGAGTCAAAGACACCAGCGGCGAAGCAAGCCTCCGGTGGAATCTTGCCTACCAAGGCGGCTGAAGACGATCCCCGACGTTGGGGCGACGAAGGCAACTATGACCATGAGCAGTGGTTGAAGGAGCAGAAGCCCCCGCATTGGGGCTGATTGGGTCATGGAATCCAGGCCCTGCATTAGGGATTGACCAAAACAAAGAAAAGCTTGCCTTGCGTTGATGCGCCGGCAAGCTTTTCTGCTTGTGGAGGATCTGCAGCCACTACCATCAAGCCGTCGGTGTCGCTGGTTCCGAGCCATTGGCCGGGTTTACCCCCTTGGGCGGATGTCCATAGGACAGGGACGGAGGCGGCCAGGACTTCGGTTTGCCGGGACTCGTCGTATGATCCGGCGGCGGTAAGTACTACATTCACCAGCTGTCCCGGGGACAGAAGCTGGATGGATGAAGGGTCAGCCATGCGAAGGGGGACCGCAGCTGAGCCTACAGGTGCACCGGTGAGGAGTCCCGGCCCCAGAAGATTGGATTCGGTGGGAATCTGCCCTTTAGTCAAGGGCGAGGCAAGCTGGCGGCCCACCAGTGAAACGTGATCCTCCAGGGCTCCGGAAATCGCGAGGTCGGGCGGCACGCCAACAGTGGTGAAGTCGGCCCCGGTGAGGCTGGTGCCTGCGGCAAGATCATGGGCAGCGACGAGAATGCTGACACGCTGCTCAGAGGCAGGGGTTAGCTGTTGGACAGTAATGCCCGTGGCCAGGCAGAGCAGCAGTGCAACTGTCAGCCGACGATTCCGGGAGACCCAGAAGTTCAGGCTCTGCCTGGGGCCCAGCCGCAATTGGCGATGTGGCCCCTGCTTCCGTGGGAGGAAATGGCCAGCCACGGTGGTGGGCTTATTCCGGGAGCGACCACGGCCCCTGGCAGGCGGACTGGAGTGTTCGCGGCGGGGGAGTGGCGAAGTGGTTGACTTTAGTGGCATAACGCCACGTTAGCCACCGGTCTCGGCCGCCCAACAGCGGCCGAGTGCCTTATGTGGAAAAGTGCTGGCTAGCTCGCTGCGGCTGCTGGTGCAGGCGTGGCAGCCGGGGCCGGAGTCGCCGGGGAGGAGGGCGCAGCGGAGACGGTGCTGCCCTTGGCATCGCGCGAATCCGTGCGGTAGAAGCCCGAGCCCTTGAAGACAACGCCGACGCTGTTGAACTTCTTGCGGAGCGCGCCCTGGCATTCAGGGCACTCCGTCAGGGAGCTGTCAGAGAAGGACTGGACGATGTCAAAGGCATGGTCACAGTCTTTGCAGGCGTATGCGTATGTGGGCACTGAGTTCCTCCTTCAGGACAAGGTTCAGGTCCTGTAGAGCCATGGCGGAGAATCTCCGCATTAGCAGTCGCAGGGCCTGAGTGCCAATTCTATCATCCGCATCCCGCTCATTCGCTATCTGCCAACTCCACGTAAGTGCGGGACTTCACGTAGCGTCAACCAGGTCACTCCCCGCCGCCAAGCGTGATGATTCCCGACGGCGTCAACGCATCCGGCACCGGGCGGTCAAAAGGCTCGGCGGGGATAGCTCCGGAAGGCAACACATCGTCGTCGTACACCACCGCGATGGTGGGTGGCCGACCACCGGAGCTGTCCAGGCGTTGGAGGAGGCGGTCGTAGTAGCCGCCGCCTTGTCCGATGCGGTTGCCATCCCGGTCCACGGCGGTGGCCGGCATGAAGATGCCCGCAACAGCGCTCACCACAGCACTGTCCAAACGCTCGCCTTCGGGTTCGTCGATGGGTGCGTAGTCGGACCGGACGAAGGCTGTCTCCGGCGTCCAGTACACCCAGCTCAACTGGCGTCCGGCCTCGCAGACGGGAAGCAGGACCTGGTGGCCGGCGTTGTGGAGTCCTGCGATCAGGGGCATGGTTGGGGGTTCGTGGGAGACGCCGACGTAGATCGCGAATGTCCTGGGTGATCCGGCGGAAATCTTCCGGGCCCACGCCAAGCCGTGCCGTGCAATTGATTCACCGGCTTGGGCTACTTGCTCCTTGGAGAGGCCGCGCCTGTACAGGCGGCGGCTGCTGCGGATGTCTTCCTTCGATGCCATTTTTGTCCGATCATGAGATTCGCGCGGGCTACCGTGTCTACGTAAAGCAGCAAATCCGCTCCAGTTCAAGGGCTGTTTCTGCGTCTTGCCACGGCGAGGGTTTACCCGTTGATGTATTCCTTCCGTTACATTAGTCCGGTGACTCTCGATAACAATGCTGTCCGTAAGGCCGTCATCCCCGCAGCGGGTCTTGGTACCAGGTTCCTCCCCGCCACAAAGGCGATGCCGAAGGAAATGCTGCCCGTGGTTGACAAGCCAGCCATCCAGTACGTCGTCGAAGAAGCGGTGAAGGTTGGCCTGCACGACGTCCTGATGATCACCGGGCGCAGCAAGCGCGCCCTGGAAGATCACTTTGACCGTGTGCCGGCGTTGGAAGCAACGCTGGCAGCGAAGGGCGATACTGCCAAGCTTGAAGCCATCCAGTCCGCCACCAACCTGGGCGACATCCACTACGTCCGCCAGGGCGACCCCAACGGCCTCGGCCACGCGGTCCTCCGTGCAAAGCAGCACGTCGGGTACGAGCCGTTCGCCGTTTTGCTGGGCGATGACCTGATCGATCCCCGCGAGGACCTGCTCAGCGAAATGATCGCTGTCCAGCAAAAAACCGGTGGTTCCGTTGTTGCCCTCATTGAAGTTGAGCCTTCGAAGATCAGCGCCTACGGTTGCGCCGACGTCGAGGAAAACGGTGAAGACGGCTACGTCCGCATCAAGCAGCTGGTGGAAAAGCCGTCCCCCGAAGAAGCTCCATCCAACCTCGCGGTGATCGGTCGCTACGTCCTGCACCCGGCAGTGTTCGACGTCCTGGAGAAGACTGCTCCCGGACGCGGCGGAGAAATCCAGCTGACGGATGCCCTTGAGGTTCTGGCTGCCGGGGAAGGTGAAGGCTACGGCGTTTATGGCGTCGTCTTCCGTGGACGCCGCTATGACACCGGTGACAAGCTGAGCTACCTGAAGGCCTGCATCGAGTTGGCATGCGAACGCGATGACCTGGGGCCCGAGCTCCGCGAGTGGCTGCCCACCTTCACTGCCGGCCTTCCCAAATAACACCGGTGTACGGCTCTGCGATCTGGCCGGTAACGCTGGAAAGCGGAGCCTTGGTGCTCCGGCCAATCCGTTACCGCGACAAGCGGGAGTGGTCTGAAGTCCGTTCGCGGAACAGTGAATGGCTTGCACCCTGGGAGGCGTCCAATCCTGCGCCGGGTGGGCGCCTGCCCAGTTACCGCCAAATGGTGGCATCCCTGAACGCACAAGCCCGGCAGTCCACGGCCTTGCCATTCCTCATCACGGAGCGGACCGAGGGGTTCCGTGAGCCGCAAATTGTGGGGCAGCTGACGGTCTCATCCATCGTGTGGGGTTCGGCGATGATGGCGACCCTTGGCTACTGGGTTGATAAGGAACGCGCCGGGCACGGTATTGCTCCCACGGCCGTTGCCATGGCTACGGACCACTGCTTCCGGACCCTGGGCCTGCACAGGATGGAAATCAATATCCGGCCGGAGAACGCGCCAAGTCTCCGGGTGGTGGAAAAGCTCGGATTCCGGGACGAAGGCTACCGGCTGAGATACCTGCACATCAATGGCGAGTGGGCGGATCATCGCTCTTTCGCACTCACGTCGGAGGAAGTTCCGCAGGGACTCCTTGACGAGTGGCTCAGAGGAAGAACAGGCAGGTCATAGGCCCTTTTGAGCCGTATCTCCATTCATTTGCGGACTCGCCGACGACACACCGACCGCAATGCCGCCGCCCCTGATGATTTGCTTCTACGGTTTTGAATGTGGACTTCCCTCTCAGCAGCTCAGTGATACTCGTGGTCACTGTCGCGCTTTGGATGGTATGGGTCGCTCCTTACGTTCTTCGGAACAGACGGCAGCAGGTCCAGGCAGCCACTGTTTCAGCAGAGGCATTTGACGACGAACCAGACGAAACGCAGGCAGGGGTGGTACTGACTTTGGCACCCCGGCAGGAGAAACCGATGGAGACCATGCACAGCAAAGCACCGGCGTCGCCCCAGGAATCCAGCGTGGCTGAGTCGTCGGCCAGGAAGCCGCCCACAACTCCCTTTACGATCCGTTATGCCCGGCTCACCTTGGCCCTGGCCGGCCTTGCTTTATTGATGACTGCCATTGTTTCGGGCGTGCTGCGGCTGTTCGGCACCGGTACCGTCTGGCTGCCGTTGGTGTCGTTCGTGGGCTCGGTACTTGCCGTGGTGACTTTGCGGCGCCTCGCCCTCCGGGATCTCCGGGAACGCCGCGCGCGTCGGTCTGCACCAGTGGTGCCAATCAAAACCCCGGCTCGGTACTTGCCAAAGGAACCGGCCGTCGAAGCCAAGGAAGTACCGGTTTTCGATGCTGAGGCTGGAAAGCTCGAAGCCGCTCGCCTTTCGGCCGTGGAACTACGCCAGGCTGCCTTGGCTGTTGCCCTTGCCGCCGGCGACAAGTCCGCTGGAGACAAGTCCGCTGGAGACAAGTCCGCTGAAGCGGCCGTTGGCTCCGAAGATGCCAGCTGGGAACCGGTTGAGGTTCCCAAGCCTACTTACGTTGGTGCCGCCAAGGCGCCGCGCCCCGCTCCGGAGCCCTTGGATCTTCCTGAAGCTCCCAAGCCCGTGGGCAAGCCAGTGCTGAAGCAAAGTGTTGAGCAGGCGGAGGCCGCCGCAGCTGCACAGGTGCGTACTGCATCCAAGGGCCAGAGTGCCCTGAGCAACTTGGACGATGTCCTGCAGCGTCGCCGCGCCTAGCCCGGCATGACCACGCTCTGTGTTGCAGGTGGCACCGGCCAGGTAGGCCGTGAAGTTGTTCGCCAGGCGCTCGACGCCGGGCACACAGTTTCCGCCCTGAGTCGCCATGTGCCGCCTCCCGGTTCGGAGAAGCAGTACGACGGCGCCACCTACTTTGCTGGCGACGTCACCACAGGCGATGGCCTGGCAGCTGCGCTGGCGGGTGTCGACGTCGTCATTGATTGCCTTGAGGGTCAGTTCGGGAAAGCCCAAAAGCAATTTGCCGACGGCGGCGAGCGTCTTCTTGGCGTGGCTCACCAGGCAGGTGTTCGCAGGGCTGTGGCGTTGTCGATTATCAACTGCGACAAGAGCGCCCATTCCTACTACGTCTCCAAAGCGGCAAAGGAACGGGTCTACGCGAGGGCCGAACTGGAAACGGTGGTTATCAGAGCCACGCAATTCCACAGCCTGGTGGAAATGATCTTTGCTGCAGGCGCAAAGACGCGGTTGATTCCGGCATTCAAGGGAGTGCGCTTCCAAACGATTTCACCCAGGGAAGCCGGAGCTGCATTGCTCGAAGCTGCGCTGGAACCGGCTTCTCCCGAGCAGCACCGGGTCAGGACCGTTGGCGGCCCCGAGGTCCTGGCCATGAAGGACATGGCGGCGTCGTGGAAAGCCATTACTGGCGCACGAGGCAAGGTTCTGGAAGTCCCACTGCCGGGTGCCATGGGCGCCTACCTGCGCGCAGGACTCAACCTCATGCCCGAGCAAAGGTATGGCACTGAAACGTTCGTGTCGTGGTTGGAAAAGCGCCGGGAAACTTTGTAGCCTAGGGACACTGGTCCGGCCGTAAGCCGTACCCAGGGGCTATAGCTCAGTTGGTAGAGCGCTTCGTTCGCATCGAAGAGGTCAGGAGTTCGAATCTCCTTAGCTCCACAGATACAAAAAACCGGCCAGGCACAATGTGCCTGGCCGGTTTCGTATGGGAGTTTAGAGGGGTTGGATGTTCTCCGCCTGAGGTCCCTTGGGGCCTTGGGTGATGTCGAACTGGACCTTCTGGTTCTCGTCCAAGGAACGGTATCCGCTGGAGGTAATTGCGGAATAGTGGGCGAATACATCCGGGCCACCGTCGTCCGGGGCAATAAATCCGAAGCCCTTTTCAGCGTTGAACCATTTTACTGTGCCTGTAGCCATGCTTGTTTTTCCTTCACGGGTCGCTGGTCGGTACCGCTTGTCGGATCACCGTCCCCGCCACTCACATTATTGAGCCTATGTGCCGATCTGACATGGGGCAACAGATTCTGCCGTGCCTTTCGTAATGTCGTTGTGTCGGGGTACGCTGTCGGGCTGTGGTTGGAAGAGCCTGGCGACGGTGGATGCACCTCTAGAATTACCTTGTGAACGACTCCCTGCCTCCGTGCCCCGAATGCTCCAGTGAATACACGTACCAGATGGGCGCGCTGTTGGTTTGCCCTGAATGCGCCCACGAATGGTCACCCGCGGCCGAGAGCGACGGGCAGGCGCATGTCATCAAAGACGCCGTGGGCAACATCCTGAGTGACGGCGACACCGTCACGGTGGTCAAGGACCTCAAAGTTAAGGGCAGTGCCACGGCCATCAAGGTCGGCACCAAAGTGCGGAACATCCGGCTCGTCGACGGCGTGGGAGACCACGATATTGACTGCAAAGTGGACGGATTCGGCCCCATGCAGCTCAAGTCCAGCGTTGTGAAGAAAGTCTGACGGGAGCCTTAGAAAATGACCGGGACCCCAGCTTCCAAAGGCCTCAACGGCCCCATCCTGGTAGGCGTCATGCCCGGGCAGCGGCCTGTCGTCGTCGAGCGTGCCGCTGAGGTGGCGCTTAGCGCCGGGCTCCCGCTGGTGTGTGCGTTCGTCGATGTGACCGTCTATCCCGTGGACGGCACCACGGGCGGGCCGTCGGCCCCGATTGATCCCGACGGCGTGGACGATGACGCCGAGAGCGCCCCGGAATCCGTGCGGACAGCAATTGCCACCCAGTTGGCCGAAGCTGATCTGAATTGGTCCATCGTTTCCCTGGCAGGGGAGCCGGCACGGGCATTGGCCCGTGAGGCCGAAGATATCGGGGCGTCCATGATTGTGGTGGGCTCCAGGGACCGCAAGCTCGGCTCGGCCATCAAAGAGCTGACGGCGGGCTCCATTGCCCGGCAGCTCTGCCACCGCCAGGACCGTCCTGTGCTCGTTGTACCTGTGGAGCCGCGGGTGCCGGTGGATGATGACGACTGAGATCAGGCGTCCCGTCCATCTTCACTGGGGGTTCATCGGAATTGTGGCCGTAGGCGGCGTCTTCGGGGCGCTCGCCCGCTACGGCCTCGGACTCTTGATTCCTGCGCCAGGGTCCTGGCCGTTACCCACCCTTCTGATCAACCTTTCCGGCGCCCTGGCGCTCGGCGCTTTGCTGGAGGGGCTGGCGAGGAGGGGGCCCGACGTCGGACGTCGCCGGGCGTTGCGCCTCGCCTTGGGTACGGGCTTCCTGGGGGCTTACACCACGTACAGCACGCTCGCCTTGGATGCGGTGCACCTGTTCACTGCGGGTGAGACGACTGCTGCCCTGGGTTATCTGGGCATGAGCCTGCTGGGTGGAGCGGCAGCAACCATGGCCGGAATCTGGCTCGCCGCATGGCATCACAGGCGTGCGAAATGACTGTCGTCCTGTTGGCCCTCGCCGGGGGACTGGGCGCGGCTGTTAGATTCATGATGGACGGGCTCATCCGGGCACGCGTCCGTACTGCCCTGCCGTGGGCCACCATCTTCATCAATGTCTCCGGTTCCTTGCTCCTGGGGTTCCTGGCTGGACTGGTGATGGAAGGGCAGGCGCCCGAATCCCTTCAACTCATCCTCGGCACTGGTTTCCTGGGAGGCTATACCACCTTCAGCACGGCAAGCCTGGAGACCATCAGGCTGGTGCAGAGTGGGCGGATGGGGCTGGCGCTCGTCAACGGCTTGGGTTCCATGGCCGTTAGCGTCGGGGCTGCCGCTGCCGGCGTTTGGTTCGCTCTGCTGCTGGCTTAACGGATGACCGCTTGGCTGTCTTGGCCCGGCTGTAGGATCGGTGCCATGGCTAAGAAGACATTCAATGAGCTGTTGTCCGTTCAGGTCGCCAATGAGTTTGCGGCCTCCCAGCAATACATTGCAGTAGCCGTGTATTTTGACGGTCAGGACTTGCCGCAGCTTGCCCGGCATTTTTACCGCCAGTCCCTCGAGGAACGGAATCACGCCATGATGATGGTCCAGTACATGCTGGACCGCAACGTGCCCGTTGAGATCCCCGGCATCGCCCCGGTTCGCAACAACTTCTCCAACGCCAAGGAACCCATCGCTTTGGCTCTTGAACAGGAAAGGGAAGTCACCCGCAACATTGAGGAGATGTTCCGCGCCGCCCGTGCTGAGGGCGACGCCCTGGGCGAGCAGTTCATGCTGTGGTTCCTGAAGGAACAGGTTGAGGAAGTTGCCTCCATGACCACGCTTCTCAACATCACGGAGCGGGCGGAGAACCTCTTCGATATCGAGAATTATGTTGCCCGTGAGAGCGTAGGCGATGCTGGGCATGATTCCAGTGCGCCCTCTGCTGCCGGCGGCGTGATCTAGCGGCAAAAAAGCTCAGCTTCCGGCGGCCTCTTCGATTGCCAAGGCATCGTCATGATCGGACCTGCCCAGCAGGGACAGGCGACTGGCAATGCGGGCAAGATCCACGGGCAGGACACTGCCGGAGGCCTCGGCGTCCCAGTCCAGGGGTCCCGCGCCGATCAGGAACAAGGTGATGTCCTGATCGTGAAGCACGTCGACGGCATTGCTGAACCGTTGCCATGCGGGCACGGAAGCAGGGTCGCCCCCGGCAGGGGAGGGAACGTCGTCGATGACCCAGGTCTTGAAACTGTGCGCCAAGGCCAGGAAGTCCGCGGTGGAGGTCAGCCCTGCGCACAATTCCGGAAACCCCACCCAGAGCAGGTCCGGGTCTGCGTTCTTGACCACGATCGGTTGCGTTGTTGGGCTCAGCACACGGCTTTGGGACGCGGATGGACGGAAGAGCCCCAACCGTCCCAGTTGTTTGGGCGTGCCCGGCGTGATGATCCGGCCAGAGCTGAAGGCCTTGGGCGCGTCGCCGGGTTCTGTACCTGCTGCAGGAAACCGCCGGAAATCGGCGGGGCCGTTGATCTCCACAATCTCCATCATCTCTTTGATGGCTTCGATCGTGGGCACAAAATGGTCGTGCCACAGGGGATTGGGCAGTAAATCGTCCGGAGCGTAGTTGGACGTCACCACCAAGGGAATCCGGCGCTGCGCCGCGGTGCGCAGCAATCGCGCGATAAACATTCCGTCCCCAACGTCATGGACATGGAATTCGTCGAAGAACAGGACATCGATGTCCGCCAGGAGCGCATCCACCGAGTGCTGTACGGCGGTCCCATCCGCGGAACCGGAACGGTGCGTTCCGGCGTGGAGCCTGCGGAAGAAATCATGAAAGTGGACGCGACGTTTCCGTGCCCGGAGCCTGTCGTGGAAACTGTCCATGAGCCACGTTTTACCGCGACCCACAGGTCCGTGAAGGTAGATGCTTCGCGGCGTCCTCAGCTGTAGCGCGCGACGGCGGGCCGTCACCGCTGCACCAAAGGCCGCCAACTGCTGCGCTGCTTCATGCTGACTGGGCTCAAGCTGGAAACCCAACCGTCCGGCGTCGTGCGTTATGCCCTCCAAGAGCTCCAGGACAGTTTCCGGGTTGCCCTGTTTTCCTCGTTGCGGGCGGCTTCCTCGTTGTGGGCCGAGCGGGGGCGTCACAGCCAGCCTTTCCGCTTGAAAATGAGATACATCAGCATTGCTGCTCCAACCATGAGCCCGATCGCCATTGGATAGCCGAAGTCCCAGTGCAACTCCGGCATATGGTCGAAGTTCATGCCATAAACGCCGGCCACAAAGGACGGTGCGAACAGAATGGCGGCCCATGAGGAGATCTTCTTGACCTGCTCGTTCTGGGCAGCGCTCGCCTCGTTCTGCCGGTTCGCTGTCAGGGTGCCGTCCAGGGTCAGGGCGTTCTGGAGGAGATCCCTGAAGGAGTTCACCCTGGAGATCACGCGCTGGACGTGGTCCTCTACGTCCCGGAGGGAGCGCTGGAGTTCGATGTCCACGCCGTACTTCTCGAAGCCCTTCTCAAGCAGCGCCATGATGTCCGGCAGTGGCTGGATAGCCCTTTGGAATTGGATGACTTCACGGGCAAGTTCATAGATTCGCCGTGAAACCGCGGTGTCGCCGCTGAAGAGCTGATCCTCAATTTCGTCGATGTCGTTCTCGAGTCCGGCCACAACAGGCGCGTAATCGTCCACCACCTGGTCCAGAAGGGCATACAGCACCGCTTCCGGTCCATGCCGCAAGAGGTCCGGGCGCTGTTCCAAACGGTGGCGGACACGCGCAACTCCGCCGGTCTCAGCGTGCCTGATGGTCACCACGAAGTTGGGACCGGTGAAGACGTGCAGCTCGCCGAACTCCACGGTTTCGGTTGCATCGAGATACCGGGCGGGGCGCAGGACCGTGAAAAGGTTGTTGTCGTAGCGTTCCAGCTTCGGCCGCTGGTGCGCCGAAACGGCATCCTCAACTGCGAGTTCGTGGAGGCCGAATTCCTGGGCGACGGCAGTCATCTCGTCCCGGGTGGGCCGGTAAAGCCCGATCCATGCCATACCACCTTGCTCCGAGAGTGTCTCGAAAGTTTGCTCCAGGTTGTGCGGGGTGGCTGTGCGCACACCCTCTACATAGACGGCGTTATCAATGATGGTCACGAGTGAACGCTACTGCATGGCACCGATGATGGCCCCGGCAATGGTCATGGCGAGGATGTCGTGCCCCGCATCAATAACGGTCACCTCAGATGGGCGCCCGGCGAAACCATTGTGGATGACATGTCCTCCGGCACGGAAAACCAAGGCCAGGATCAGAGCGAAGACGCCACCGCCCAGGAAAGTGTTGAGCTCCAGGGCGCTGATCAGGATGGCCAGGAGAATGCTGGTCAGCGCCGCGGCAGTCATCATGGGAATCCAGATGCCCGCACCGCCGTCGATGTTTTTCAGGTCCTCTTCGGTTTTGCCGATCGCTTGCATCCACCGGCGCCCCAGGACGGCCGGCATGTACCAAACGAACCCGATCACCATGCTTGAGATGAAAGCCAGGAGGACAGCGAGCCAGTTGATCTGCAATATGTGTGAGAGCCAATCCATGGTCAAAAGCCTAATCGGGTGCGACCCCTGGAACCGTGTTCAAGCGCTCATGCTGACCGCGTGTTGGTGGAACCGGCCAACCTTTCCATCAGAGGCTCTGTGCGGTAGGGGATATGCGTGTGGAGGGCCAGGACAGTTTCTGTTCGGATCACGCCCTTGGTACGCAGGACGGACCTCAGCGCGGATTGCAGATTATGCGTATCGGTTGCCACCACGCGGCACCAGAGATCTCCACGTCCGGAGATTTCGTGGACCTCCAGCACTTGTGGAATCAGCCGCAGGGCGCCGATGACGCCATCGAGTTCGCGGTGGGTCACTTCAATGGTGATGAAAGCTACGACGTCGTACCCCACCTTTTCGAGGTCCACTTCGCGGCCTGCTGCCTGAAAGACCCCGGACCGGAGCAGCCGTTTAAGGCGGCTCTGTGCAGTATTGCGGGCGATGCCGAGGGAATCGCTGAGCTCGGCGATCTGGATGCGGGGGTCCTTGATGAGTTCCAGCAGGATCTTCAAGTCCATGGGGTCCAAGGTATTCAAATGGTCACTCCGGCTTACTTAGACGACACTACTTTGAGTATTTTGCTCAATTTTCCCACGTTCCTGCTTCGTTGAGCGCAGTACTGCGGCAATCTGTTGCTACCGAAACCTGGCTGCGCCCTCCATCCCACAAGGAACCCCCGCGCAGCCCCGAATCAAAGGCACGGATATGACTGTCTTGAGCGAACTCCGCATGCGTCCGGCCAAAGCCGGCGCCTGGAGTTGGGATGCCACCACCACTGCAAGGCTGGTCCTGGCCGGCATAGTGATGTTCACGCTGCTGGTGGGCGCTAACCTGGCCACACCTCTATACCCTTTGCTGCAGGCCAGCCTGGGTATGTCCTCCTTGGACGTCACGGTGGCCTTTGCCAGCTACGTGCTGGCGCTTGTTGTGGCTCTGATGGTGGCGGGGCATTGGTCCGATCACATTGGGAGGCGGGCAGCACTGGTGCTTGCCGTCGTCATGGGTTTGCTGGGCGGCATCATCTTCGCGAATGCGGACAGTCTTGGCATGTTGTCCCTCGGCAGGGCCTTCCAAGGCGTGGCAGTAGGGCTGGCCACAGGGGCCAGCTCCGCAGCCCTGCGTGAACTGTTGCCCCAGAGGCCTGACTGGGCTTCGCGCTTCACGTTGCTCTCCTCGGCTGGTGGCGTGGCTGCCGGACCCGCGATCGGTGGTCTCCTGTCGCTGCTTCCGGACCCTACGCGAACGCCCTATTACATCCACTCCGGGGTGCTGCTTGCCACGCTCATTCCACTGTGGCTACTCAAGGCAAGGCCCGCGATTGCCCCCGCTGCAGGAAAGCCGGCGTTCAAGGTTCTCGCTCCACGAAAACCCGCCGTCTCCAGTCACGCACGCGGTGCTTTTTGGATGGCATCGGCAGTGGGCTTCCTGAGCTTCGCAGTCTTTGGCTTCTGTCTGTCGCTGGCTCCCGGGTATTTCGCAACGGTGGTGCATGCTGATTCCAGACCCCTTATTGGGCTGCTGGCTGGGGTGACCTTGGGTGCATCGGCGCTCAGCCAGCTGGTGGGAGTCCGCGGACGCTACCTGGTCCCCGTTGCCCTGGCGGTGTTGGGCATCTCGATAGTCCTGGTGGGAGCTGCCGCAGCTTGGTCGAGTCCGTTGTTGCTGGTTGCAGGCAGCGTCACTGCGGGTGCAGGGCAGGGCATCGCCTTCCGTCAGGTGTTCAACGACGTTGCCGGGAAGGTCGAGGCGGCCCGGCATGCGCAGGTCATCAGCACGGTGTACGTCATCACCTATTTGGGAAGCGCGGTTCCGGTGATTGGCTTGGGATTGGCGGTCTCGGCGCTGGGCTTGCAGGCCGCCGTCGTTGGTTTTACCGTGCTGTGCGGGGTTGCGGCCCTGGCGCTCGCTGCGGCTTCACTCCGGGGTGCCCGGCGCGCCTGAGCCTGGCTACTCGGGAAGCGGACCGCGGTTGCCGGGAATGTGCTGGAAGACCATCGTGGTTTCTGTGTGTCCGACCACCGGATCGGTAGCGAGGTTATCGAGCAGCCAGTTGCGGAGGTCGTCAGTATTGGCAACAGCAATGTGCAGAAGATAGTCCACGGAGCCTGTTGTGTGGAATGTGGAGATCACCGCAGGCAGCTTCGGGACGCGTGCGGTGAAGCGGTCGATCTGGTCCCGATCATGGGCGCGGAGGCGGACAGCAATGAGCGCCTGCACCGAGCGGCCGATGGCCGGCAGGCTGAGGATCGCCTCAAAGCCTTCGATGATTCCGCGTTCGGACAGGGCCCTTGTCCGCATCAGCGCAGTGGAGGGAGCGATTCCCACGAGTTCTGCCAATTGCTTGTTGGAGATGCGGGCGTCCTCCACCAAAGCGGCGAGGATCCGTTCATCAATAGCGTCCAGCGGCTCGGCGCTGCCTGAATTTGGCCGAACATTCTTCGCGGGGTTGCTCACGGATCCTCCTGAAATTGCCTTTCATTCATCATAATCACTGAAATCCTGGCTATCCATTCGTTCCTGCTTGCAGTTCCCGAATATTTGCCTGAGGTCACCCCGGTACAACGTGGATTATTTTTGTGCTGTGTCCAGACCTTTTCGCTCGCTGTTCTTGAGGCCCCGACGCCGGAAGAGCCGTTGGAGTGGCTCACTGAGCACCATCAGGAGCAGTGGCAGGTTTCCCATGTCCGGAACAATGAGAGCCAGGATCAGCGCGGCGAGAAAGAGCGCCGCCACGATGGTCCCGGCCTGGATCCCGGACCTCGTGGCCGCCTCGTCCAGGTCATGCAAGTGCGGGTGCGAGCGAAGATAGACGCGAGCCAGCAGCAGCAGGAAGCTCGTAGCGAAAAGGGTGCCTATGTAGACAAGCGGCTGCGCCCAATCCCCCTGCATCTGTGTTGACAGTGCAGTTGCCACCGGCATCCACACAATGGTGAACATCCATGCGATAGTCAGCCACAAAAGTACTGAATCCACGAGCCGGACGTTGCGGAACAGCCGGTGATGGTGCACCCAGAAAACAGAGATAAGGACGAAGCTCAGGACGAATCCCAGAAGGGGATACCGCTCCTCGGCAAACCACTGGGCTGTGGTGCCTTTATGGTCAGCCAGTTCACCAACGCTCTCCATGAGAGGAAGGATCAGCAGCGTCAAGGCGATCGCCACCACGGCATCGGTAAACGCCTGCAGCCGTTCCGGCGAGGACAGCTCCCGGGAACTTGTGACCTCTGTCATGCCTGACGATTATAGGGGTTCCGGTGCCGAAAGCGGCCTCGTTTGCGCCGGCGGTGAGCGATGTACGACGGCGGTGATTACCGCCGTCGTGACGGCAAGGGCCATGACGCTCCACGCCAAAGCCGGCCACCCGAACGCCTGGAAAGCCAGGCCTCCCGCCCAGCCGATGACACTGGAGCCCAAATAGTAGGAGAGGTTATAGAGCGATGCCGCTTGGGCGCGGCCTGTTGTGGCGATGGCGCCGGTCCAGCCGGAACCCACGCTGTGGGCTGCGAAGAAGCCGCCAGTAAACACCACGAGGCCGATCAACGTTGCCACAAGGTTCTCTGCCAACGTGAGGGCGAGTCCTGCAATCATCATGAGAATCCCGAAGAGCAGGACATTGCGCCGCCCAAAGCGCGTGGTGAGTCCGGCCGCCCATCGGGAGGTTACGGTACCGGACAGATAGGCCAGGAAAATGAGGCTCACCAGCGTGGTGGGAAGTCCGAATGGTTCACCATGGAGCCGGAATCCAAGGTAGTTATATACCGCGACAAATCCACCCATGAGCAGGAATGCCTGAAGGTAAAGGGAGAACAGTTTGGGGTTTCTGGAATGGCTACCCAGCGTGCGCAAGGCTCCTCGGAATCCGCTGGCCGGTGCCGGCATGAAACGTCGCTGTTTGGGAACCAGCACCACGAACAGGACCGCAGAAATGGTTGCCAGCAGGGACACTGCCAGCGCAGCTGCCCGCCACCCCCATAGTTCTCCCACTGGACCCGCCACCAAGCGTCCGGCAAGTCCGCCGAGCGTGGTTCCAGCAACGTAGCTTCCGGCCGCCAGTGCCGTGTGGATCTTGGTGACTTCTTCGTTGAGATACGCGATGGCTATGGCTGGGATTCCGCCCAGGGCCATGCCTTCGAGAGTTCTCAGTCCCAGGACCAGTGGAACGGTCGGTGCAAGTGGAACAACCAGCCCCAGCACCGTTGCCGCTCCAATGCCGAGGGCCATTGCACGAACCCGGCCGATCCTGTCTGCGACGAAAGACCACGGCAGGACGCTGACGGCAAGTCCCACGGTGGCCAGGGAGATACTCAGTGCGGCTTCTGCTGCGGAGATTCGGAGGTCGGCCGCCATAAGTGGCAGGACCGCCTGGGTGGAGTACAGCTGGGCGAACGTAGCGACGCCGGCCAAGGCCAATGCGGCAAGCACACGTCGGTAGCCACGGGAACCCTTTGCGTGCCCGTCCCATGCTGTAACGCTCACGGCTTTTTTAGTCACTGGCCCAGATTAGGCTTCCTGGACTGTGCGTTCCAA
This sequence comes from Paenarthrobacter sp. 10L412, assembly GCF_056395565.1. Classification (NCBI taxonomy): domain Bacteria; kingdom Bacillati; phylum Actinomycetota; class Actinomycetes; order Micrococcales; family Micrococcaceae; genus Paenarthrobacter; species Paenarthrobacter sp. 10L412. The sequence goes on from NZ_JBFTJT010000007.1 coordinate 38,285, forward strand.
TGCATGATTCGCTTATGATTTATGCAGGAATGCATGATTCTTACTGATGCTGGAGCGGAACGGCAGGCACATGGAACCGGATCACCAACAGCTTGTGCAACTCCTGCCGCTCCTACCCGTCCTGGCAGAATTGGGCCGCACGGAGCATATGACGGAGACGGCTGAGCTCCTCGGCGTTCCCCAGTCCACTGTGAGTCGAGCAGTGGCCAGGGCAAGCGCGATTGTAGGGATGGATCTTCTTGTTCGTGATGGGCGTGGCATCCGCCTGACTCCGGCGGCAAGGACGTTGCTGCCTTATATCGAAGCGGCGCTGGAAGACTTCCAAGCCGGATTGGACAGGGTAAGGCACGAATCGGACGTGGTCAGGGGACGCATCGGCGTCTCGTTCCAGCACACGTTCGGTGAAGCGACGCTGCCCCTGCTCATCAGCGCGTACCGCGGCCGCCATCCGCATACGGTCTTCGAGCTCCGGCAGGGTCCGCGCGACGACTGCCTGGAAGAACTGGCCAGGGGCGATACGGATTTCGCCCTCACCGCACCGATCGCCCCGGAAGGCAGAGGCATCCACTCCCTGCCCCTTTACAGGGAGCCGCTGCGCGTAGTGCTGCATTATCGACACCCCCTCGCGAGCCGCTCAATCGTGCACCTGTCCGAGCTGAGGCATGACCCTTATGTGACGCTGCCCGCCGGCGTCGGCCTCCGGGCCCTGGGCGAAGCGCTGTTGCGCGAAGCAGGTTTCCGTCCGCGGACCGCCTTTGAAGTCCAGGAATCCCACACTGTCCGGGGGCTGGTCGCGGCCGGTCTGGGCTTCAGCATCCTGCCTCCCGCCGGGCCGGGCTCCGGAACTGGCCAGTTCCTGCCGGGGGCCGAGCTGGGACTTGTGGAAGTTCCCATCGAATCCGACCTTGCCTTCCGTCAGATCGGCATGGCTTGGCGGGAGCGCACTTTCGAACCCGACGCCGTCAGGCTGTTCCGTGAGCTGGTGGTCGGGGAGGGTGAAGCGTTGCTGGCCGAGCTTGTCAGAGCGCGCTCAGGAAACCCCTGACAACGTCCTCCGCGGATCCTTCCTTTGCGGATCGCCAACCGGTGCCCGCCCACAGATTAAGGCGGTCAGGATCACCCGCCGCCGATGCTGCTGCCCGGATCGGCGCCGTCAGGTGATGGATCGCCGGATAACCCTCTGGCGCGTCCGCGTGGTCTCGGACGAACTCGTTGACCAGCGAGCGGGCGAATCGTCCCGTAAAGGCCCGGGTCCTGGCCGTCTCCGTATAGCGCGGGTCGCCCAGGGCATCTTTATGCGGTTGCCGGGCTCCGCTTTCCTCCGTGCGTATCAGCGCCGTACCAACTTGCGCGGCTGCCGCACCAGCAGCCAGGACTTCGCGAAGCGCTGAACCGTCGCTGATCGCACCGGCCGCAATCAGCGGAAGGTCGACGGCGGCACGCACCTGGGCGATGAGACCCGCCGTCGTGCTGGATTCTCCGGGTTCGGCCGCGAGGAACGCCGCGGAGTGTGCCCCTGCGGAGCTGTGCTGCACCGCAAGGGCATCCGGGCCTTCCTCCGCTGCGGCAAGGGCCTCGGCAACGCTCGTCACACTGGAGATAACAGCAGTTCCGGCCTTCTGCAAGGCCTTGACCACAGAGCGTCCCGGAAGCCCGAAGACGAAGCTGACGAACTCCACAGGATCCGCGATCAGTGCGTCGATTTTGTCCTGCCAGGCGTCGTCGTCGTCAAATCGAAGGGCTGGGACTGCCACGCCGTAGCGGGCCGCCTCTGCTTCAAGTTCCGTCCGGTACGCCTCCATCCTCGTGCGCGCCGCCGGGGACGGGGAGAGTTGCGCCATATCCGGCACAAAAACGTTCATTCCGAAACGGATGCCCATGGCACGCGCAGCTGCGATCTCGGCCGTCATGGCCTCGGGGCTTTTATAACCGGCGGCAAGAAAACCCAAGCCGCCGCCGGCTTGAACTGCCTGCGCAAGGGCGGTAGTAGACGTTCCACCAGCCATGGGCGCTGCAATGAAAGGCGTATCAAACAGGGAATGCGACATTGCTGTTTCTCCTCGGGGCGCTCCAAGCTAGTCTTTCACGGTGAACAATCTTGACTCTGCCATGCATTCCCACGCGTCCCCGGAGGCACTCACCGGTACCGTGATCGGGCTGGATATCGGCGGCACGAAAACGCGGGGTGTGAGGTTCGAAGACGGCGTTCCCGTCCGGGACGAAAGCGCCGGAAGCTCCAATGTGCAGAACGTAAGCCGCGAGCAGGCCATGGCAAATCTCGCCGAACTTTTCGGAAAGATCGGCGGGGGTGACATTGACGAGGTTTACGCGGGCGCCGGAGGAATTGATACCGACGAGGACGCGCAAGCGCTCGCAGACCTGATCTCTCCACACGTCCCCGGGGCCCGCATCACCGTCGTTCACGATTCCAGGCTGCTCCTGGCCGCGGGGGGAGCGAGCACGGGCGTCGCCGTGATTGCAGGAACCGGCTCGGCCGCGTGGGGTAGGAACGCCGCCGGGGAGGAAGCCCGGGCCGGAGGTTGGGGCTACCTTCTGGGCGACGAGGGAAGCGGCTACTGGCTTGGCCGCGAAGCCGTGCGCCACAGCTTGCGTCGCATGAACCAGGGGCTCGAGCCGGACACGCTGAGCCGTGCCCTGCTGGACTCCTGCGGAGTGGACGAGCCTGGCAAACTGATCGCCTTGTTCCACTCCCCGGAAACCGGTCGCCGTTATTGGGCGCAACAAGCGCGGCTCGTCGTCGAGGCTGCGGACGCCGGTGATGAAACCAGCGCCAGCCTGGTGGACCGAGCGGGGAAGGACCTGGCTGACCTGGCCGAGCAGGCCGTTCGGCAACTGGGCTTGGACGGTCCCGTAATTCTGGGCAGCGGACTGGGCATGAACGTCCGCCGCCTGCAGGAATCATTCAAGGCGCGGCTGGGCGAGCGGGGCATCGTCGATGTCCGGATTCTCCAGCAGGACCCCGTGTTCGGCGTCCCCCGGCTTGTGGCCGAGCAGCGGGCGTAGCGCTTAAACTTAGCCCCGGGTACGGGGATCTCAGCCCCGGGTACGGGGACGCAGCTTGACGCCCGGAAGCGGCGGCGCGGGGATTCGACCGGCTTCCGGCCCGGCGTCAGGACCATGGCCCTGGACCAGTCCGAAGCGTGAAGTGGCGGCAGCGTCGTCGTCGAGCAGGCCTTCGGCTTCCCATTCCAAACGCGCTTTTTCCACTTCCTCATGCGTACGTCCCACGAAGTTCCACCACATCAGGAGGTCTTCCCCGAACGGTTCGCCACCCAAAAGCATGAAACGGGTATCCGGTTGGGCCTCTACGATCAGGTTGTGCCTGCCGGCACCCAGATAGGCCAAGGGGCCCGGCTCGATGTCTTCGCCGTCGATGACCAGGTGGCCGTCCAGCACCAACACTGCATGCTCAAAGTCCGGGCGCAGTGGAAGCTGGAGCGTACCTGCGCCGGTGATGTCAGCACCCACGATGGGGCTGAACATAGTGGCAGGGGAGCGTTCACCGGCAAATTCACCCACCATCACCGTTGCTGTGTAGCCTTCGCCAGCAGCCGCTGGTAGCTCGGTGTGTTGCTCGAAGGAGGGTTCGCGGTGCCGGTGCTCGTCAGGGAGTGCAACCCACAACTGGAGTCCCCGCGACATGGGAATCTCGTCATCCGCTCCGGCCGCCGTAGCCGCAGGCAGGACCGAGAATTCAGAATGGGAGATTCCATGGCCAGCGGTCATGATGTTCAGTTCACCCGGTTTGACCACCACATCGCTTCCCACGCTGTCGCGGTGCCTCACGGCCCCCTCCAGCGGCCATGTCACGGTTTGGAGGCCACAGTGAGGGTGGGGGAGAACGCTCATTGCCACACGGTCGGGACCAAAACTGTCCAGGAAGCACCAAGCGCCAACGGTGGGCAACCCGCGCTGGGGCAAGGTGCGGAACACGTTCATGGCGCGGACTCCACCAAGCGGAACTTCGCGCTCTGGCCACAGCTGGACGCACGGGCCTTGTCCTTCATGGGCAGCGGGGCAGACTTGCTCCGCCGGCGAAGTGTCAAGATTGGTCATGTGTTCATCACCTGTGCATAAATGTTGGAAATTGAGCTAATCTGTTCCGTGTGAACAACGCCCTTTTGAGCTACCACGACGCCGTCCTCTACCGTTCGGGTGAACCGTATCGCATCCTTGCCGGAGCCATCCACTACTTCCGCGTTCACCCCGATTTGTGGCAGGACCGGCTGCGTCGACTCAAGGCCATGGGCGCCAACACTGTTGATACCTACGTTGCCTGGAACTTCCACCAGCCTAAGCGCGAAGAGTCGCCGGACTTTACAGGCTGGCGGGACATTGGCCGTTTCATCGACCTCGCCGCGAAGGAAGGTTTGGACGTTATTGTCCGGCCAGGACCCTACATCTGCGCGGAGTGGGACAACGGCGGTTTCCCGGCCTGGCTCACCGGAATCCCCGGGATCGGCCTGCGCTGCATGGATCCACAGTTTACGGCCGCGATCGAGGAGTGGTTTGATCACCTTCTCCCACACGTCGCCTCACGGCAGGCGTCGGCGGGTGGTCCCGTCGTCGCCGTCCAGATCGAGAACGAATATGGCAGCTACGGCGACGACCACGAGTACATCCGCTGGAACCGCCGTGCGTTGGAGGAGCGCGGGATCACTGAGCTGCTGTTCACAGCCGACGGCGGTACTGACTACTTCCTCGACGGCGGCTCCGTGGACGGGACCTGGGCGACAGCCACGTTGGGAAGCCGGGGTGATGAGGCCATTGCAATCTGGAAGCGGCGTCGACCGGACGAGCCCTTCTTCAATGTCGAATTCTGGGGTGGCTGGTTTGACCACTGGGGCGAACGCCACCACCGCCGCGACGCCCATGACGCCGCTGCGGAAGCACGGAAGATGCTCGATGCTGGTGGATCGGTGTGCGTCTACATGGCACATGGCGGCACCAACTTTGGCCTGGGATCGGGCAGCAACCACGATGGCACCATGCTCCAGCCAACGGTCACCAGCTACGACTCCGATGCCCCCATTGCCGAGAACGGAGCCTTGACGCCCAAATTCCATGCCTTCCGCCAGGAGTTCTACCACGCCCAGGGCATTCAGGACCTTCCTGAACTATCCGTCGAGTTGCTCGCGGATGCGCCGGTCCTTCCAGCGCAGTCGCTGGCCCTGACGGAAGGCCTGGACCTGTTGGATCTCGTCCGCGATTCGGGCAAGCCAGTTAGCAGCGTCAAACCGCTCACTTTTGAAGAGTTGGGGCTCGACGCCGGCATGGTCCTCTATGCAGCCGAAGCGACTCTCCCGGGACGCCCCGAGGCTCCAGTGGAGAGCCGCCTCAAAATCACAGGGTTGAATGACCGCGCCTACATCTGGGTGGATGGTCAGTTTGCCGGGGTCCTGGACGATGTGAATGGGGCCGAAGGGTTGGCTGTCACCGGAACCGGCGTCCCGGCCAAGCTGGAGATCCTGGTAGAGAACCTGGGCCGCATCAACTACGGACCCCTGACCGGGCATGGCAAAGGAATCCTGGGCGGCGTCCTGATCAATCAGCGCTACACCTTCCATTGGACGCAGACGCCCGTGGCTTTGGCTGAATGGGCGCCCGAGGACCTTGAAGGACTGGCGGGAGCGGAATTCGAGGCTGGGGAACCGGGGGATACATATATTGCACTCCCGGATTCCGGAAAGGGCTTCGTGTGGCTCAACGGCTTCTTGCTGGGTCGGTACTGGGACAAAGGGCCGCAGGTCACCCTGTACGCCCCGGCGCCTCTGGTAAAGATTGGCCTCAACAGCATCAAGGTGCTGGAGCTCGTCAAGGCGGGAACCGTCGTCGAGCTCCGCGAAGGACCGGACCTTGGCCCGGAAGAGGCGGGGCCAATAGCGGCGGCCGAATTGCCTTAGTGCAGACCGACTCAGAAGTAGCTGCCAACTAAGCTGGCACCATGACCCTGGAGTTCGATACCCGCCCTGCCGCTTACGCCGTCATCATTCAGGAGGACCGGATTCTTCTCGCTTACTGGAAGCAGGACGGCAAAGAAGGTTGGACGCTGCCGGGCGGGGGACTGGACCTTGCGGAGCATCCTGTGGACGGATGCCGCCGCGAGGTCTTTGAGGAAACCGGCTACGAGGCCCGGATTGATCGCATGCTGGGCATCGACGTCGGGCACTGGCCCGCTGAAGCCCTGGCAGACGGTTCGCTGCGGGACTTCCAAGCGCTACGGCTGGTTTACGAAGCTACGATCGTCGGTGGCGAGTTGACGCACGAGGTGGACGGCAGCACTACCCATGCTGCGTGGATTCCCCTGGAGGACATCGGCAAACTCAACCGGGTCTCCTTGGTGGACGTGGCGCTGCGCCTGCACAATGAGCGGCCTGCTGACGGGAAGCTCAACTAAGCGCGACTTCAAAAAAACTAGCCAAAGCCCCTTGGCTTGGCTACGCTGTAGAACGTTGCCGGCCCGCCAGCTGCCGGCCTGGATGCCGAGGAGGTGGAACTGATGATTGCCATAATCGTGCGCGCCCCGCACTCACGCGCGGCGCACCCTCATCACACCACCATTCCTGTCCCGGCATCAGCCTGCCAGAGGTAGGCGGCCGGGCCTCAGCAGAGGTTTCAACGTGAAAACTTACGCTTCTTCAAGCGACCCAAAAATCAGTTTCAGCAACGCGGGCGACGGCAACCGCCTGGAAGGCCCAACAGCCTACGGATATACCGAAAGCACCGCTGAACTCTTCCGTACCAACCCCGCTACGGACGGCGGCACGAGCGACAACACTCCGGGAAGGGTAGTCCGCCTCGACAGGAACCGCGTGCTCGTAGCCTCGAACAGCGGCCTGCTCCATCTCCCCTATCCCGGGCATGGCTTGGTTCCCGCCACCGGGGACTGGGTGTGGCTTGGGCATAACCGCGCCGGTGAGCCATCCGTCGTCGAGGTTCTTCCACGGCATTCGGCACTGAGCCGCAAGCGCGCGTTCGAGGCATCCTCCGAAGAACAAATCCTGGGCAGCAACATCGACATCGTGGCGGTAATAGTGCCCGTGGACCGGCCTCTTACCCATAACCGGTTGGAGCGGACGCTCGTGGCCGCTTGGGATTCCGGGGCAACCCCGCTGGTCGTCATTACCAAAGCCGACCTCGCTGACCTGGCAGACGACGTCGTAGGCGAAGTCATTCTTCAGGCCGCCGGAGTAGAGGTGGTCACCACGTCCGCAGAGCAGGGCGACGGCCTGGAGGAGCTCCGGCAGCACATCCCGGAAGGGGCCACGCTGGTGCTGCTCGGCCCTTCGGGCGCCGGCAAATCAACGCTCATCAACGCCCTCGCCGGACTCGATCTCCAGGAAACGGGTGAGGTGCGTGCCGGTGACGGTAAGGGACGGCACACCACCACCTCCCGGGAACTGGTGCCGCTGGGAGGCGGTGCCGTGCTCATGGACACTCCGGGTGTTCGCGGGTTTGGGCTGTTCGACGCCGAGGACGGAATGGAGGAGATGTTCGGCGACCTTGAGGGACTGTTCGCCCTCTGCCGCTTCGCCGATTGCTCCCACCAGGCCGAGCCGGGGTGTGCCGTCCAGGAGGCGCTCGCCGACGAAAGCCTTGACGCGCGCCGGTGGGGAAGCTACCTCAAACTGCAACGCGAACTGGCGGCCCTGAACCGGAAACACGATGGCGCAGCCAGGCGGGCCTATCAGCGCGAATGGCATCAAAAGGTGATGTCGGCGGACAGGGGACAGCGCGCCGCGGAAAGACACCGGTACGATCAGGCCGAACAACGCGCAGCAAAGGGCGGCAAACGACGCAAACGCTGAACATTGCCGATTCATTACGGAATACGTGGCGTCGCTGACATCGTCGGTGGTGCTGGCTACGCTGGGTGAAGATCGTCCGCCGAAGATAGGCCCGGGTATGGCTGAAGCCATGATTGAGTTCCAGAGCGTGACCAAGCGATACCAAGGCGGCCAGCCGGCCGTCGACAACCTGACCATGTCCATCGACAAGGGAGCCATCACCGTCCTCGTCGGTCCCTCGGGCTGTGGCAAGACGACTTCCCTGCGCATGATCAACCGCATGGTGGAGCCGAGCTCGGGCACCATCACGGTGGCAGGCAAGGATGTCTCCACAGTGCCGGCAGCGCAGCTTCGCCGCTCCATGGGCTATGTCATGCAGTCCTCCGGGCTGCTCCCGCACAGGTCCGTCCTGGACAACATCGCCACCGTTCCGCGGCTCAACGGCGTCTCCAAAGCGGATGCGCGCAAACGTGCTGCAGAACTTCTCGACGTCGTTGGGCTGGCTTCTGTCCTTGGCAAGCGGTATCCCTCGCAACTGTCCGGCGGTCAGCAGCAGCGCGTCGGAGTGGCCCGCGCGCTCGCGGCCGATCCACCGGTGCTTCTGATGGACGAGCCGTTCAGCGCCGTGGACCCTGTGGTTCGCGATGAACTTCAGCAGGAACTCCTGCGCCTTCAGCGTGAGCTGGCTAAAACCATCGTGTTTGTCACGCATGATATTGACGAGGCCACGGTGCTGGGCGACAAGGTGGCAGTCTTTGCGGTGGGCGGCAAGCTTGCCCAATATGCCGCCCCGGAAGAAATCCTCCGGGCGCCGGCCAACGATTTCGTGGCCTCCTTCGTGGGCAGGGACCGTGGTTTCCGCCACCTCGCCTTTGACGTCGCAGACTCCGTGAGGCTCCACCCCGTAACCATGGTGGGACAAATCGAGGGTCAAAACGCCGGCCGCCGGTCGGGGGAGTGGGCGTTGGTGGTCGACGACGAATCACGTCCCCTGGGGTGGTCCTCGCCCCGGGACGGTGCCGGGCTGATCCCCGGTGGTTCACTCTTCCATAAGGGAGACACTTTGCGCCGGGCGCTGGATTCGGCGTTGTCCTCGCCGTCGGGGTTGGGCGTTGCCGTGGACGACGACGGCAGGGTGGCCGGTGTCTTGAAGGCGCCGGAAGTCCTTGCCCTGATTGAGGAAGTCCGCCGCCACAGGGAGGACGCCACCTGATGGAGTGGTTCCTGGCGAACATTGGCTTGGTGTTCGGCTTGGCCGGCCAGCACCTTGTGCTCGCACTCATTCCGATGCTTCTTGGGCTGCTGATCTCCATTCCCCTGGCTCAGCTTGCCCGGCGTAACAGTACCTTGAGGTCTGTGGTGGCTACGGCTACGTCCTTGCTGTACACCATCCCGTCCCTGGCGCTCTTCATCATCCTGCCCACCATCCTGGGCACACGGATCCTCGATCCCCTCAACGTCGTGGTCGCTTTGACGATCTATGCGGTGGCCTTGCTGGTACGTGCTGCCATGGATGCGTTTGACTCGGTTGACGACGATCTTCGAAATGCCGCCGTAGCCATGGGATTCAAGCCCTCGGCCCGGTTCTTCCAGGTGGACCTCCCGCTGTCACTCCCGGTTCTCTTCGCCGGGCTCCGCGTTGTCTCGGTCAGCAACATCTCGCTCGTCAGCGTTGCCGCCCTGCTGGGAGTTGGCAATCTTGGAATCCTGTTTACCGATGGTTTGCAGAGGACCTTCGTCACCGAAGTCGTGGTTGGCATCATCGCCATCCTTGTCCTTGCCTTGATCATGGATGCAGTCCTGGTGGTACTGGAGCGTCTGCTGACTCCGTGGACACGTGCTGCAGCTGGCGGCCGGAGCCAACCCAAGAACGGCACCGCTTTGCTCACGGAGCCGAAGACCGGACCATCCTTGCCTCACGCCCCAGCACAGCCGGATGCGGGTGCATCGGCATGAGCAACGTTTTTACGGACACCATCGCCTGGCTGACGGACCCCACCCACTGGAGGGGGAGCGGAGGCATTCCCACCCGGCTCTCCGAGCACCTGCAGTACAGCGGGCTGGTGCTCCTCATCGCCGCGGCCATTGCAGTGCCTGTGGGCCTTTACATTGGCCACACAGGACGCGGGAGGGTGGTCGCGGTGGCCGTAGCCGGTGCCCTGCGGGCCCTGCCCACCCTGGGTCTACTGGTTCTCTTTGCCTTGTTGGCGGGCAGCGGCCTGATGCCGCCGGTGTGGGCACTGGTGATCCTCACGGTTCCACCGTTGCTTGCCGGGACGTACGCGGGTATCTCCAGTGTGGATGCCACAGTGGTGGACGGAGCCCGGGCCATGGGCATGACGGAGCTTCAGATCCTGTTCCGCGTTGAGCTCCCCAATGGCCTCCAGGTGATGTTCGGCGGCATCCGGACAGCTGTTCTGCAGGTGATTGCCACAGTTTCGGTAGTCGCCTACTTGCCGCTGGGTGGCCTGGGCCGATATTTGTTCGATGGTCTTGTCCTGCAGGACTTTCCGCGGATGCTTGGTGGATCGCTTCTGATCGCTGCCCTCGCGATCGCAGTGGACCTCGTTTTGGCCGCCTTACAGAGGCTGGTCCTCTCACCTGGCCTCACTCTCGACTCAAGCGGACGCCATACGGCGGCCGACGATCTCACAGCCACAGCTCCCGCCGCGGCTGCCGTTCAAGGAGGTACACCATGAAAAATCCCGTTCCCATGACCCTTACGCGCCGTGGACTCGGCGGCCTCGCGGCCGGCGTCGGTGTGGCCCTCGCCTTGAGCGCGTGCGGCGGCAGCCCTTTGGCCACTCCATCCACTTCTGCTCCCGGTGGATCCAGCGCCTCCAGTGGGCCGCTCGTCGTTGGGTCGGCCGATTTTCCGGAGAGCCAGGTGATTGGCGAGGTCTACGCGGGCGCCCTGAACGCCGCGGGCATTACGGCCACGACCAAGCCGAACATCGGCTCGCGCGAAATCTACTTCAAGGCTGTCCAGGACGGGTCCGTGGACCTCGTCCCGGACTACTCCGGCAACCTGCTCTCCTACGTTGATCCGGAGGCCGCGGAGGTCTCGGCTGAGGATGTGTACAAGGCGCTCCCGGGCAAGCTTCCGGACGGCTTGGCGGTGCTGGACGCTTCCAAGGCAGAGGACAAGGACGCCATGGTAGTCACCAAGGCTACAGCCGAGAAGTACCAGTTGAAGTCCATCGAGGACCTGGCCAAGGTGTGCAAGGACTTCACCATGGCTGCTCCGGCCACGTTCGAGACCCGCTCGTACGGTTTCCCGGGGTTGAAGAAGAATTACAACTGCGAGCTCAAGGGCCTGCAGCCATTCAACGACGGCGGCGGTAACCTGACGCTTCAGGCGCTGTTGGAGGATAAGGTCCAGGTGGCTGACATCTACACCACCACCCCCTCGATCGCCGACAACGACCTCGTGGTCCTGGAAGATCCCAAAAACAACTTCAAGGCCCAGCAAGTATTGCCGCTCTACAGCAAGGCCAAAATGACGGACAAGGCCAAGGACGCACTCAACAACGTGTCCAAGATCCTGACCACCGACGATTTGGTGGACCTGAACCGCGCAGTAAGCGGCGACCAGAAGCAAAGCCCCAAGGACGCCGCAGCCGCCTGGCTGAAAAACAAGGGCATCGTTAAGTAGCGCTTGACGCAAACCGCGTCCGACGGCGGTGACGGACCCGTGCGGGGCTGTCACCGCCGTCGTCGTATCTGTGAGTTAAGTCTCAGCTGAAGTCCATCCCCGGTGTGGCATATTTGATGAATGGCGAATTTCAAGCAGTCCACCAAGCTTCATAATGTCCTTTACGACATCCGTGGACCGATTCTTCAGGCCGCCCAGCAGATGGAGGCAGAGGGTCACCGGATCCTCAAACTGAACATCGGAAACCCGGCTCCCTTTGGCTTTGAAGCGCCTGACGCCATTTTGGTGGACATGATCCGGCACCTGCCCAATGCCCAGGGCTACAGCGATTCCCGCGGCATTTTCTCGGCCCGGACGGCCGTATCCCAGTACTACCAAACCCGCGGGATCCAAAACATCCACGTTGATGACATCTACCTCGGCAACGGGGTCAGCGAGCTCATCACCATGTCCCTCATGGCCCTCCTTGAAGACGGCGATGAGGTGCTTATTCCCACGCCGGACTACCCCCTGTGGACGGCTTCCGTTGCCCTGGCTGGCGGCCGGCCCGTCCACTACCTCTGTGATGAGGAGTCGGGGTGGCAACCTGATCTTGAGGACCTGGAATCCAAGATCACTCCCCGAACCAAGGGGATCGTGGTCATCAATCCGAACAACCCCACGGGCGCCGTCTACCCCGAGGACACGCTCAAACAGATCGTTGCTTTGGCCGAAAAGCATGGCCTCGTCCTGTTTGCAGATGAGATCTACGAGAAAATCCTTTACGAAGACGCTGTCCACGTGAACCTTGCCGGACTGACCGGGGACGACGTCCTGTGCCTGACGTTCAGTGGCCTGTCCAAGGCCTACCGCGTTTGCGGCTACCGCGCCGGCTGGATGGGCATTTCGGGTCCCAAGAAGGATGCTGCCGATTACCTTGAAGGCATCAACCTGCTGGCCAATATGCGCTTGTGCGCCAACGTCCCGGCACAGCACGCCATACAAACAGCGCTTGGCGGCTACCAGAGCATCAACGATCTCATCCTTCCCGGTGGCAGGCTCCTGGAGCAGCGCAACAAAGCCTACGACCTCCTGAACGCGATCCCGGGTGTCAGCACGCAGCAGGCCAGGGGCGCCCTCTACCTGTTCCCCAAGCTGGATCCAGAGGTCTACCACATCCGCGACGACGAGAAGTTCGTCCTGGACCTGCTGAAGCAACAGAAGATCCTGGTCTCCCACGGACGTGCCTTCAACTGGGTGCGGCCGGACCACTTCCGGATGGTGACGCTGCCCAACGTCAAGGATATTGAAGAGGCAATTGGCCGCATGGCGGACTTCCTGTCGAGGTACCCCGGGAACTAGCCTGAGGTCCATGGCCGCGTCACGAGGTCGCGTTCAGGCAGAAAGGCAAGCCATGCCCGTTGCAGTTGAGTTCACCGAAAGTCCAGCCAAGGCGTTGAGGGTTGGGCCCGGGTTTTCACTGGCCAGCGTCGATCCCTCGGCCACACCTGGCTACTCCGGCGCAAAGGCCGACGGCAAGTCTTTGTTGGCCGCGCAGGATGCCCGGCTTGCTGAACTGCAAGAGAAGCTGTTCGCAGAGGGGAAGTTCGGGAGCAACAAGCGGCTGCTGCTGATTCTTCAGGCCATGGATACTGCGGGCAAGGGAGGCATCGTCAGCCACGTCGTGGGCGCCATGGATCCCCAGGGCGTGCAGCTGAAGGCGTTCAAGGCACCCACTGACGAAGAAAAGTCGCACGACTTTCTGTGGCGCATCGAGAAAGAGGCGCCAGCCGCTGGAATGGTGGGAGTCTTTGACCGCTCCCACTACGAGGACGTCCTGATCCACCGCGTCCATGCATGGGCGGACGCCGGGGAACTGGAACGGCGCTACGCCGCTATCAATGATTTCGAGTCCAGGCTGGTCCAGCAGGGAACAACCATCGTCAAGGTCATGCTCAACATCAGCCAGGATGAGCAAAAGAAGCGTCTTCTCGCGCGGCTTGATGATCCCAGCAAGCACTGGAAGTACAACCGGAGTGATCTCGCGGAGCGGGCCTTCTGGGAAGACTATATGGATGCCTACAACACGGCCTTTGAGAAGACTTCCACGGACATCGCCCCTTGGCACGTTGTTCCGGCAAACAAGAAGTGGTACGCGCGGATCGCAGTCCAGCAGTTGCTTTTGGACGCCCTGGAGGGCTTGTCCCTGGAGTGGCCGAAGGCGGATTTCGACGTCGCCACTGAACGCGCGCTTGTGGAGGAATCCTGAACGGCGGAATCTGTCGTTTTTCGTCGTGTGAGCTGGTCTCCCGGAGTCGGTTAGTTCCGGAGCGGCTAGTGCAGGAGCCGGCTAGGCTGTGCCGGCGGCAGCTCCGCCGTCGTTGGTAGCGTCCCTGGCTGCAGCCAGTCGTTTACGGGCGCCCTCAAGCCAGTCCTCACAACGTTTAGCCAACGCCTCGCCCCGCTCCCATAGCGCCAGCGATTCCTCAAGGCTGGCTCCGCCTGCTTCCAACCGGCTGACCACCGCCACAAGTTGTTCGCGGGCTTCCTCGTAACTGAGGGAATCCAAGGAATCCGGTGAAGGTGCTGCGGGGTTGTTCTCTGTCATGGTGGTCCTTCGCATTCGATGATGAGTGTATGTGCCGTGCAGTTGCCGCGAAATCCAGCTGCCGCGAAATCAGCGCTCGACGAGTTGTGCTTGCCCGGTGGACACAGCCCTGAAGCGGCCTTCGGCCACGCGGATGGCCAGCGGCGTGCCTTCGGGAGTCTGAGCCGGGCTGCTGACCACTGTGTGTCCAGCTTGGTCATCACCGACGATCTGGACAACGGCGTAGCCGCGGTCCAAGGTCTTTTGTGGAGACAGCGCGCGTACCTGGGCACGCAAGTGGTGGACTTGGTCCAGCGCCCGGACCACGGCTGTGCTGACGGCGGCATGCGACCTCCGCTGAAGACGGGTGATGTCCTCTGATCGCGCTGCAACGATGGTGTCCGGCGTTGCCAGGACGGGCCGCGACCTCAACGCGTGAAGCCGGTCCGTCTCCCTGTCCACCATCCTGCCAATGCTCCGGCGAAGATGGTCCCGGGCCTGGCGGACCATGGCGAGTTCCTCAGTGACATCAGGAACGATGCGTTTCGCGGCGTCGGTGGGTGTCGACGCCCTCAGGTCAGCCACGTCGTCCAGGATGGGACGATCAGCTTCGTGGCCAATGGCGCTGACCACTGGAGTTGTTGCCGCGGCCACGGCCCTGATCAAATCCTCATTGCTGAACGGCAGAAGATCTTCCAAAGCGCCGCCACCTCTGGCGAGGACTATGACATCCACATGTGGATCGGCATCCAAGGAACGGAGCGCGGCAATGATCTGTGCAACGGCCGTATTGCCCTGGACAGCTACCTCGCGAACGTCGAACTCAACGGCCGGCCAGCGAAGCGCTGCATTACGAAGGACGTCCTTCTTGGCATCCGAATCCCGCCCTGTGATGAGCCCAATCCGGTGGGGGAGCAGGGGCAGCTTCCGCTTCCGGGAGTCGGCGAACAGGCCTTCTGCGGCAAGGGCCTGACGCAGCCGCTCGATCCTGGCCAGGAGATCACCCAGACCCACGGGCCGGATGTCTTTGACTGACATATTCAGGCGTCCGGTCTTGACCCAGAAGTCGGCCTTGACCAGCGCGACCACCCGGGAACCACGTTCAAGGGGTATCTTCTGGCGATCGAGGACCGTGGACCATACTGATGCCGGCAGGGAAATCTCGGCATCGACGTCCCGGAGAGTCAGGAAGGCGTTCCCGCCACGGCGGTTGAGTTCGATGACCTGACCTTCGATCCACGCCGCGGGAGCGCGCTCGATGTGGGCCTTCAGCTTCCTTGACAGCAACTGCAGGGGCCAGGGGTTATCCGGGCTGGTCTCCGCAGCGGTACCTGGCAGCGTCGATTCCGGGGTCGCGTCAGCTGCCATGGGTGATCCGTGCGTTTACCTGCATGTGTATATCCTCGCTAGCTGTGCGGCCGTGGTCGCGGCCAATCGGTCCCTGGGCCGGCCTTCCAACTCTATCCATAGCTTTAGCACTGGAGCCCGACATTTTTTCTATCCTGTGGACAGACCTAGGATGGTGGCACTGGCCCCTTACCCCGAGGATGACTTTTGCGCAGTTTCATTTCCGCGGTGGCAGTGGTCCTCGCCTTGTTGCTCACGGCCGTCGCAGTTCCGGCCGCTTGGGCGGACGTCAATGTGGTCAAGGAGGACGGCTTCGTCCACCTGGCCAGCGCGCTGGGCAAGGATCCCGAGTTCCAAAGCCGACTTGCTACCGCCGCAGTGGGGAACTTCGAGTCCTCCGTAAATCTTCCGGAACCACTCAAATCGGTGGCTGCGGATGCCCTCAGGGAAGCTGCCGCCGGAATGCAGTCATGGCCTGAGTATCCCAAAGCATGGGAAGAAACGGCCAGGAACAGTCATCGGTTGAACTTCGGAGGGGGGAAGCAACCGGAGGAGACGGTGTCACATACAGCGCTGCTCCTGGACATTGGCCCACTCATCAGGCTTATCCGCGACCGCCTGTCCTCCGCCAGCGGACTACAGATTGAGGTCCCGGCGGAAAGTTTGGTGACCATGGGTGAACCGTCCCAAAAGCAACTGGTTGAGCGGGTGGCGGCCTTCGCCCCGCTCTGGTGGCTTGCCGCCCTGGGGGCGGTTGTTTCGGTCCTGTTGGCCCTCGCTGCTGCGCGTCGCCGCTCTTTGGTGATGGTCGCCCTCGGACTTGGGGGCTTGGTGCTTGCTGCGCTGTGGTCGGCGGTGGTGGATCTGGCGGGCGGACTCATGGGAAGCCTCTCCAGTGGCAACGGTGTTGCAGAGCTGTTCAAGCAGGAGTTCTTTTCGGCAGTCCGGACGGGCTTCGGTGAATGGGTTGTCATCGCTGCCGTGGTGTTCGGCGCACTCCTGGCACTGGGGATCATCGCTTGGATCCTGTCCGCGAGACGGCCGTCACCTTCTGCCAGCGGCCAGGGGCCGGGCCGGTAGCATGGAGGGATGACCAGCACAGCAGTTTCCATTCCGATGCCCACGGTGCCCCGCAGACGGCGATCACCGGAAGAGGTTCAGGCGGCGGCGCCGGTTACTGGACCCAAGAAGGTTCTGCTGGCGGCTCCCCGTGGCTATTGTGCCGGCGTAGACAGGGCTGTCATTGCTGTCGAGAAAGCCCTGGAACACTACGGACCACCCGTTTATGTCCGCAAGCAGATCGTCCACAACGTGCACGTCGTCAGCTCCCTCGAAGAGCAAGGCGCCATTTTCGTCGAAGAAACGGATGAGGTTCCTGAAGGCGCTTTGGTGATCTTCTCGGCACATGGCGTGTCTCCTGCTGTGGTCCAGTCCGCCGAAGACCGCGGTCTTCGCACCATTGACGCCACCTGCCCCCTTGTCACCAAGGTCCACCGTGAAGCTGTGCGCTTCGCCAAGGAGGACTACGACATCCTGCTCATCGGCCATGAGGGCCACGAGGAAGTCGAAGGAACAGCCGGCGAGGCCCCGGAACACATCCAGATCATCAACGGCCCTCACGAGGTAGACAAAGTCACCGTGCGGAATCCCGAGAAGACCATCTGGCTCTCGCAGACCACCCTGAGTGTGGACGAGACCATGGAGACCGTCCGACTGCTTAAGGAGCGGTTCCCCACGTTGCAGGACCCGCCCAGCGACGACATCTGCTATGCCACCACCAACCGCCAGGTGGCCATCAAGAAGATCGCTCCACAGGCCGATCTGGTCATTGTGGTGGGTTCGGCGAACTCGTCCAACTCGGTGCGCCTCGTTGAAGTGGCACTTGAGTATGGGGCACGGACCTCATACCGCGTGGATTTCGCGAACGAGGTGGATGAAAGCTGGTTCGAGGGCGTGGCCACGGTGGGTGTGACCTCCGGAGCTTCCGTCCCGGAAGTGCTGGTTCAGGACGTCCTCCGGCTCTTGGCGGACTACGGCTATGGCGAAGTCCAGGAAGTGGTCACGGCTGAGGAAGACCTTCTCTTCTCTTTGCCGAAGGAGCTGCGGGCCACCCTCAAGGAAGCTGGCGACGTGAGCCGGGCCCTTGGTGGCCGCGGGAACCGTGCTACGTCCTAGACGTACTTTTGGATGTATTTAGCAGGCCCGCTGTGGCAGCAACCCTTTGGGAAGCTGCCACAGCGGGCCTGTCCTTTTAAGCCGCAGACTCCTCTTGGGCTGCTGAATCCTGGGAGTCCAGGGCAAGCAGCTCGGGAGCAGCCAAGGCCCGGGGGACTGCTTCCACGGACATGGGTGCGGCGAGTCCGGCGTCGTCCATGGTGTTGAGTTTTCGCGCCGTGGGAAGTACGCGTGCTTCCAGTGTGCCTACCATCGCGTTATAGCGATCCACAGATGTCTTCAGCGAACTTCCGAGCTTCCCGACGTTTTCGCCCAGCGTGCCCATCCGTTCGTAGAGCTGCTTGGCCAGTTCGAAGAGTTCGTGGGCGCTGTCCGTCAGGACATCCTGCCGCCACGTGAAGGCGACGGACTTGAGGACCGCCAGCAGTGTTCCTGGCGAGGCCAGGACGACGTTCCGGGAAAGGGCGTACTCCAACAAAGCGGGATCGGCTTCAAGGGCTGAAGCCAAAATCGACTCTGCGGGGAGGAAGCAGATGACGAGCTCCGGGGAGTTGCCCGGAATGTCCCAGTACTTCTTGGCTGCGAGGGCATCGATGTGGGCTTTGAGTGCCTTGGCGTGCTGTGCCAGGAGCGTCTTGGAATCCTGGTTGGCCGTTGGCCCAACCGATTCACCCATGGAGCCTTCACCGTGTACCTGTTCCTGCGCCGCCAGATAGGACGCCAACGGGACCTTGGCATCCACCACAAGTTGCTTGCCGCCTGGCAATTGCACCACAAGGTCCGGACGCAGGGTGTTCTCGCTCCGGCCGGTGTGTACTTGCTCGTGGAAGTCCACGTGGCGGAGCATCCCGGAGGCTTCGACAACCCTGCGCAACTGAACCTCGCCCCACTGACCGCGGGCGCTGTTGGATCGTAGTGCCGAAGCAAGGGCATGTGTGGAGCGTAGAAGCTGTTCGTCGGACAACCTGGCGTCCTGAAGTTGCTGTGCCAGCTGACCATATTGCTCCACCCGGTCGCGTTCCAGGAGCGAGACCTGCTGCTGTACCGCAGTGAGCTTCTCGGCCACGGGCCCCAAGGCCCGCAGCACGCTGCCGTCTGAGGTCCTTGAATCACTCAGCTCCCGGTTCTGTGCGAACAGAAGCCGGCGTTCGGCGTCGGCTGCTGCGAGCTGGGCAGTTACCTCCGAAAGGCGCGACGAAACGGCGTCGAAGTCCTCCTCCAAGCCGGCCGTCCGGCGACGAAAGACCACATATGCACTGCTGAGGCCCACTGCCGCTCCGATCAGCAGCATGAGCAATGCCAAAACAAATCCAAATCCATCCATGTGGCAACCCTGTCATAGGGGTCCGACAGTTTTAGCGCAGGGCAGTTGACGGCGTTGCCTTCAGGAGCGAACAAGCACGGTCATCGCGGCAACGGGTAGAATAAATGCTCGTGGCTCTTACTATTGGCATCGTCGGACTGCCCAACGTCGGCAAATCAACTCTTTTCAACGCACTGACCCGCAACCAGGTGCTTGCTGCGAACTATCCGTTCGCAACGATCGAACCGAACGTTGGTGTCGTTAACCTGCCGGATCCCCGTCTGGCCAAGCTGGCGGAGATCTTTGGTTCCCAGAAGTTGCTTCCCGCTCCTGTGTCCTTTGTGGACATCGCCGGTATCGTGAAGGGTGCCTCCGAGGGCGAAGGCCTGGGCAATAAGTTCCTGGCCAACATCCGCGAGGCAGAGGCCATCGCACAGGTTGTTCGGGTCTTTGACGATCCTGATGTCATCCACGTCGATGGCAAGGTTGATCCGCGCTCCGACATGGAGACCATCAACACCGAGCTGATCCTGGCAGACCTTCAGACCATCGAAAACGCGATCCCGCGTATCGAAAAAGAAGTCAAGATCAAGAAGCGCGACGCTGCCGAGCTCGCTGCCATCAAGGCTGCCCAGGCAGTTCTGGAACGCGGCGACACCATCTTCTCTTCCATCAAGAGCGACAAGTTGGAGATGGGGCACCTCAAAGAGCTCGGACTTCTCACTGCAAAGCCCTTTATCTACGTCTTCAACGCGGATGAAGGCATCCTTGGTGACCAGGAAAAGCAGGACGAGTTGCGTGCCCTGGTGGCTCCGGCAGATGCCGTATTCCTGGACGCCAAGCTCGAATCCGACCTCGTTGAACTGGACGAGGAAGAAGCCCGCGAAATGCTGGAAATGAACGGACAGAGTGAATCCGGCCTGGACCAGTTGGCACGCGTTGGTTTCCACACCCTTGGCCTGCAGACCTACCTCACGGCCGGTCCCAAGGAAACCCGTGCATGGACCATTCGTCAGGGCGACACCGCGCCCCAGGCCGCCGGCGTGATCCACTCTGACTTCCAGCGCGGCTTCATCAAGGCCGAGGTTGTCTCCTTCGATGACCTCATCGAGGCCGGTTCAATGGCCGAAGCAAAGTCCCGCGGCAAGGTCCGCATCGAAGGCAAAGAGTACGTCATGGCCGACGGCGACGTGGTGGAGTTCCGCTTCAACGTGTGATTTGGTCTTCGCCGGTTGCCAAAGTTGCGCGTACATTCGGCCTTGCGTCCGCCTTTCGGCTGACGCAAGGCCGCTGAGTCGTCATGAGAGTTGCTGTCCTCTAAGTCACACGACTCTCCTTTGTAAGCCGAACTACGGTACATTTGACGAGACTAGCTGGGAAAGTTAGGGAAAAGAGGGGGCTTCACATGACAACTCACGCATTCGGGCGCGAGAACGCAAAGCATGCGGCACCCACCTCTCTCAAATGGCTCAAGTCGCTGGCCTTTCAAGGCCGGCGATCCGAGACTTTCTCGGAGTACGTGAATCGCGTAGATTCCGTGCTGGATAGCCCGGAAATCGTCACTAAAGCACGGGCTCTACAGCCTACTCGCAAGCTGCCCCGGCGCTAAGCGCTTAGTTGTCTGATTGGGTTGATGCCGAGTTTGAACATCGGCAGTATCTTCAGCGCTTTGTCTGTTCACCGCACCCGTACCGCCGGCTCAAGAAGTTACTGAGACATGGTCTCACCGCCGGCACCGAAATATGGTCGTCGCGAGTCCAGAGCCTGGTGCGAGATCTTGAGCCGCGCCTCCTAAACCCGTGGGTCCTTACGCTCCGGTGGGATGACAGTCGTAAGCTGGTTGAGGCCGTGGGCTGTTACCGGACCGCGTGGAATCCCAGCGGAATTCATGATGTGAACGTCTACCTTCTTGCTACCCACCGAGATATGTGGGGGAGGGGCCACGGCCAAGCAACTCTAGATCGCATCTGGGATGAGGTTGGTCTAGCAAGCCTGGAGCAAACCGTGACTGTCAAGGTCGTCATGAAGGCAGATGTCCACAATCAGAACGCTCGATGCAAGAAACTCCTTGTCAAGAATGGCTGGTCATTTCTGGAGGACAACCCTGACGGGGTGCACGAAGTGTGGGCAGTTGTAGCCGATTGAGCTTGTGGCGCCGTTGAAGTCTCGTCACGGCCCGGTTACCAGCTGACCTTAATAAGCCGCACTTACCAGTTGTTCACTGTGGAAAATCTGGCAGCGCTGTTCCCGGTGAGCCGATTTACTTGGTCCGCAGAGGGGCGATTCACGGCAACTTCAGCCAAGGCCGGATGGCTCCAGGAATCAGCATGCCGAACGGCCCACTACTGCAGGAACGTACACTGAGTGCGTTCCGCTTCAGGTCAAAAGCCAGATGGCGCCTTCGGCGGCGAAATTGTAGAGGGTCTCGGTTCAGAGCATGAACCGAGGCCCTTTTTTGTGCCGAAAAACGGCTTGTCCTGCTGTCAGACAGCGAATATTACCACCCAGTAGCTTTTGACTTGAAATCCCCGCCGATTTAGGCATGTAGAGGTTGCGGAACGGTTACAGTTTGGCCAGCGAGTCCCAACATCCGGACACAATGTGGGTAGGCTTACACACACATGTAGGCAACGTCACAGTAGGAAACTGTGTCTGCGCCTGGGGGTCATCACAAATTTCCCCTGATCAACTCCACGACTCATAGGAGGCGGAATGCGTTTCTCGCGCACTTCCAAAGCTCTAGGCGTAGCGGCGATAATCGCCCTCGCAGTGACCGGTTGCGGCGGCGGCTCCGGCAGCAACAATGGACCCAGCCAGTCCGGCGGCGATCCCAACAAAATCATCACCGCATACAACAATGAACCGCAGCACCCGCTGCTGCCGGCTAACACCAATGAGGCGTACGGGGCCCACGTAGTCGAGCTGCTCTTCGAAGGTCTTCGTACCTATGACCCCAATGGCAAGGCAATCAATGCCTTGGCAGAGTCCATCGAATCCTCCGACGCCCAGAACTGGACAATCAAGGTAAAGAAGGGTTCGAAGTTCACGAATGGCGAAGAAGTCACGGCAAAAACCTTCGTAGATTCCTGGAACTTCGCCGCAAATTCCAAGAATCTCCAGACGAACAGCTTCTTCTTCGAGTCCATTGAGGGCTATGCCGATGTCAGCGCTGTTAACGAAACCACTTCCGCCGACGGCAAGAAGACATCCACTCCCGCTCCTAAGGCCGACAAGATGTCTGGTCTTGTTGCCACCGATGACTCGACGATCACCGTCAAACTTTCCCAGCCCGAGGCCGACTGGTCGCTTCGGCTGGGCTACTCCGCCTTCTTCCCGCTGCCCTCGGCAGCGCTGGCTGATCCCACGGCCTATGGCGAGAACCCCGTTGGCAACGGTCCTTACAAGTTTGCCAAGACAGGCGCCTGGGTTCATGACCAGTCCATCTCGTTGGTCAAGAACACCGACTACAGCGGTCCCCGCGAAGCCAAGAACGGCGGCGTGACCTTCAAGTTCTACACTGATCCGGGTCCCGCGTACACCGACCTTCAGTCCGACAACCTGGACGTCACTGACGTCCTGCCGTCCAATGCGCTGAAGACCTTTGTCACGGACTTCCCTGACCGTAACGCTGCGAAGCCTGTCGCCACCAACGCCACGCTGAACATTCCGCAGTACAACGCCAACTTCCAGGGTGAGGCCGGAAAGCTCCGCCGAGAGGCCCTGTCATACGCGATCAATCGCGAAGAGATCACCAAAGTGGTCTTCAGCGGAACCCGCTCGCCGGCAAAGGCGTTCGTACCGCCGGTCATCGACGGCTTCAAGGAGAACATCCCCGGTAGCGAAGTCCTGAAGTTTGACCCCGCAAAGGCGAAGGATCTTTGGGCGCAGGCTGAAAAGATCAAGCCCTATGACGCTTCCAAGCCCCTTCAGATTGCATCCAACACTGATGGTGGACACAAAGAATGGATTGACGCAGTTGCGAACGGCTTCAAGAACAACCTTGGTATCCAGGCTGAAATCCAGCCATTCGCCAAGTTTGCTGAAGTTCTGGACCTCCGCAAGTCGCAGTCCCTTCCGGGCCTGACGCGTGCTGGCTGGCAGGGCGACTACCCCTCGCTCTACAACTTCCTTGGACCGGTTTGGGCCACGGGTGCATCCTCGAACTACGAGAAGTACTCGAACCCCGAGTTCGACAAGCTTCTTAAAGAAGGTCTGGCCGCCAAGTCCACAGCCGAGGCGAACGACAAGTTCAACAAAGCACAGGAGATTCTCTTCAAAGAACTTCCCGGACTGCCGCTGTGGGACTACACCGTACCGATTGTGTGGAGCAACAACGTCGTGAAGGCTGAAACAGGCTGGAATGGCGCAATTCTCTACTACAACATCACGGCCAAGTAGTCTCAGGATCTAACTTACCGCCAGGATATGGGGGTCCGGTTTCGCGGCCGGGCCCCCATTTGCCTGCACGGTAGGAAGGCAAATATGAAACCGCATTCTTTCAATCAGGAAGGCAGGTGATCCCGTGGTCCGTTATATCTTGCGTCGGCTCCTCCAAGTGATCCCCGTCTTCCTAGGCACCACGCTTTTGGTGTATTACATGGTGTTCGCCCTCCCGGGCGACCCTATTGCGGCGCTCTTCGGTGACCGCCAGCCACCCCAGTCCGTGATCGACGCCTTACGTACCCAGTACAACCTGGATCAGCCCTTCTGGGTGCAGTACGGGATTTTCCTGAAGAATTTGTTCACCTTCAACTTGGGCAATGACTTTACAGGTCAGCCGATTGCAGCGACGCTGGCACGGGTCTTTCCAGTAACCGCCATGCTCGCCATCGAGGCACTCATCATCCAGGCTGTTTTCGGTGTAGCTTTCGGTGTCTTTGCTGGCCTCCGCCGTGGCAACTGGTTTGACTCGACCGTCCTTGTCGCGTCCTTGGTTGTTATCGCAGTTCCAACTTTCGTTCTCGGCTTCGTCTTCCAACTGGTGTTCGGAGTCCAGCTGGGATGGGCAAAACCGACAGTAGGAGCGAATGCGGACTGGGGGAACCTGCTGTTGCCCGCAGTGGTCCTGGGCCTCGTGTCGTTTGCGTATGTCCTCCGTCTGACCCGTGCATCCGTGAGCGAGAGCATGAACGCCGACTACGTGCGGACTGCTACCGCCAAGGGCCTCTCCCGGCCACGCGTCGTGTTGGCCCACATCCTGCGCAACTCGCTAATTCCGGTTGTCACATACCTGGGCGCCAACCTTGGCGGTCTCATGGGTGGCGCCATTGTCACCGAAGGAATTTTTAATGTTCCTGGCGTAGGAAACAAGCTTTACCAAGCTGTCTTGCGGAGTGAGGGGCCCACCATCGTTTCAATCGTCAGCGTCTTGGTGCTGGTGTTTGTCGTGGCGAACCTGCTCGTCGATCTCCTGTACGCATGGCTGGACCCGAGGATTCGTTATGACCAATAAGCATAGCCATTTCGTGGCACCAATCGAAGAAACCCCCTTGCTGGCTACGGATACGGTGAAGACCGATCAGGCGCCACTGAGCCTTTGGGCCGATGCCTGGCGGAAACTACGACGGCGTCCGCTGTTCATTATTTCGGCACTGCTGATTCTGGCTCTCACTGTTATCGCCCTCTTTCCCAATCTGCTATCCAGTGTTCCCCCGAACAACGGCTGTGAATTGGCCAATTCTGAGGGCCCTCCCTCCGCGGGCCATCCCTTCGGGTTCACCTTCCAAGGCTGCGATATATATTCGAGGGTTATCCACGGAACCCAGGCGTCCCTTTCGGTCGGTGTTCTGTCCGTTCTTTGCGTCCTGATCGTCGGCGTGACTTTCGGCGCTCTGGCAGGCTACTACGGTGGCTGGCTGGACACAGTACTAGCGCGACTCGGTGATATCTTCTTCGCTTTGCCCTTGATCCTTGGTGCCTTGGTCATCACGCAGCTGCCGGTATTGCGCGAAAACAAGAGTGTGTGGACTGTGGTGTTGGTTATTGCTCTCTTGGCCTGGCCGCAGATGGCGCGTATCACGAGAGGTGCAGTTATAGAGGTCCGAAATGCCGACTTCGTGACTGCTGCACGTGCACTCGGTGTCTCAAGGTTCAGCGCGTTGGTAAGGCACGTCCTTCCAAACGCATTGGCACCAGTGATTGTGCTGGCGACCCTGGAACTGGGCGTCTTTATTGTGGCTGAAGCGACGTTGTCGTTCCTTGGCATTGGTTTGCCCGAAGGAATCATGTCGTGGGGCCATGACATTGCGGCCGCCCAGTCATCCATCCGTACCAGGCCAGAGATTCTGCTCTATCCAGCTGCGGCTTTGTCCATCACCGTCCTGAGCTTCATCATGCTTGGCGACGCCGTCCGCGATGCTCTTGATCCCAAGAGCCGTCAGCGCTAAGGAGGCGAATATGACATCTGCCAACATCAGAATTGCTGAAGAAGAGACGGCCCAAGTACGTCCGATCCTTGAGATCAGGGACTTGGCCATCACCTTCAAGACCGGCTCCGGAGATGTGAAGGCCGTTAAGAACGCCCACTTGACTATCATGCCCGGTGAAACCGTCGCGATCGTGGGGGAATCCGGTTCGGGAAAGTCAACGACGGCTCTTGCTGCCATCGGTTTGCTGCCCAACAATGGACGGGTATCCGGCGGGCAGATTCTCCTCGACGGAGAAGACATCGCACATGCCCCCGAGAGGCGCATGATCGAACTCCGCGGCAGCCATATCGGTATGGTTCCGCAAGATCCAATGTCCAACCTGAACCCCGTCTGGAAGATCGGCTACCAGGTTCGGGAGACTCTTAAGGCGAACGGCCGGCCTGATGGACCTGAGGATGTTGCGCGTGTTCTTGCCGAGGCAGGCCTCCCGGATGCCGCCCGACGCGCGAAGCAGTATCCGCACGAGTTCTCCGGCGGTATGCGCCAGCGGGCTCTCATCGCTATCGGCCTGAGTTGCCAGCCGAAGCTTCTGATTGCGGATGAGCCTACCTCGGCATTGGACGTCACCGTCCAGCGCAAAATCCTGGATCACTTGGACAAAATGACCACGGAGCTCGGTACATCGGTGCTGCTCATCACGCACGACCTCGGCCTTGCTGCCGAGCGCGCGGACAAGGTAGTCGTTATGTACCAGGGCAACGTTGTGGAGGCGGGTCCTTCACTGGAACTGCTGCAGAACCCGCAGCACCCCTACACGAAGCGACTCGTGGAATCGGCGCCCTCGCTCGCCTCCCGCCGCATTCAGGTGGCGAAGGAGCGGGGCGTGGAAGCCAGCGACCTGTTGGCTCCCGTAGCGGCTGTTCAATCGCGGGCAGCGGACGAGGTCCTGCAGATCCGAAACCTGCGCAAGATCTACAAGCTGCGGCAGGGCCTCGGCCAGACCTCGGACTTCGCTGCAGTGGACGACATCAGCTTCGACGTTAAGCGCGGAACCACTACGGCGATTGTGGGGGAGTCCGGCTCGGGTAAATCCACTGTTGCCAAGATGGTCCTCCAGCTGGAGAAGCCCACCGAGGGCCAGATTGTGTTCGACGGCGTCGACACTGCTGGACTCAAAGGCAAGGACCTCTTCAAGTTCCGGCGGCGGGTACAGCCGATTTTTCAGGATCCTTACGGCTCCCTGGACCCGATGTACAACATCTTCCGGACCATCGAAGAGCCTCTCAGGGTGCACAAGATCGGAAATGCAGCTAGCCGCGAGAAGAAGGTTCGCGAGCTGTTGGACCAAGTGGCGCTGCCTCAAGCGACAATGCAGAGGTACCCGAACGAGCTTTCAGGTGGCCAGCGACAACGCATCGCCATTGCCCGTGCCTTGGCCTTGGATCCCGAAGTGATCATCTGTGATGAGGCCGTTTCCGCGTTGGACGTCCTCGTCCAGGCGCAGGTGCTGAACCTTCTCGCGGATCTTCAGGACAACCTTGGTCTGACGTACTTGTTCATTACGCACGACCTCGCCGTTGTGCGCCAGATCGCAGACCACGTCTGCGTCATGGAAAAGGGCCAGCTTGTAGAAACGGGCAGCACGGACGATGTCTTCGACAACCCGCGCGAGGCCTACACGCAGGCCTTGCTGGACGCCATTCCTGGCGGTTCGCTGCTGCTGCCGCCCGCGGTGGCCTGACCGGCGTCGTACTCTCTGCTGAGGAGACAACAGCAAGAGCCGGTGGTTCCCACGAAAAGGAACCACCGGCTCTTGCCGTTAACGCCTTCATAGCCGGGCCCCACAACGGCCCCTATTCGGGAGAAACCGAAGCGTCGGTGTCCGGGCGGGCTGTCAAACCAAGTGCGCCCAGCTCCCGCGCCAGAACACTGCCCAACTTCGCGTGCCCGGATGGCTTGAGGTGGACGCCGTCCTGAAGGTCGGCAACGGCATCGTACCGGGTCAACCAATCGCCCGCGCTGACAAACGGGATCGCTTGCTTGGCAGCGATCCGGCCAAGGAGCGCATCCACCTCGGACCGGCGGCCGCCACCGTTGTCGGCTCCACGGGCCAGTGTCCCGATCATTGCCAGCCGGGCACCGGGATAGCGCTTCTTGAGCGCAGCGAGGAGCCGGTCGGCATTACTCGTGATCTGGGCGTCAGTGGCCTTTTGTGAGGCGTCGTTGCCGCCACCCTGGACCACGATCAGCGGCGGATCTCCGTAGGGCAGCAACCAATCTCCACGCTGGAGTGCGTCGATGTAATTGCCCGTCTTGCCGTTGGAGGCCACGAACCCCGTGCCACCCATGCCCACGACGTGCAATTTGTATCCAAGCGCGGCGATTCCCCTTTGCGGCCATGAGTCCTTGGGCATGGCCTGGGAATCGCCAATCAATACGGCCGTGTGGCGCACGTCTGCCAGGACCACTTCGTCGCGGTTGTTCGCCGGATTCCTGTAGAGCGAGCCCACTGGCAGATCCAGGGCACTCGGGGTGGGCGCTATCGTTCGGGGTTTGTCTGCTGCGGACGTCTCTCCGGGAACGGGCGCAGCTGAGCGCGAGGGCGTGGATGGTGGGGTTGCTTGGTTTGGTCCGCAGCCGACCACAAGAACGCCAACGGCGATCAAGGGTGCGAGCAGGCGGAACGCGGCCGAGGCTTTGCGCATCGTTGGTCTCCGTATAGCACTGGTTCTGCAGCAATCATGGGGCAAAGGAAACAGAAAATCCAGCATCTTGACTGCCGGTTACTAAAGCGTGATGTTCTGTGATGGACACCACAATTAGGGGCTAAATGGCTTGCTTTTTAGGCTGATAAATGCAACTGCGTTTAGACTTGCTGTAGGTGCCCTGTGTCCCGGGGTCTTTTCGTTGTGTGTTCCGATCAGGTGATCAGGTATGCGCGCGGATACAAACAACTGACTTCACCACTGAAACGAGTCATCAACGCATGTCTGAAACCATCACCAACACTGCGTCGCGGAGCGATCTGCGCAACGTCGCGATCGTCGCACACGTTGACCACGGCAAGACCACCCTGGTCGACGCCATGCTCAAGCAGACCAACTCCTTCGCTTCCCACGGTGAGGTTGAGGACCGCGTCATGGATTCCGGTGACCTGGAGCGCGAAAAGGGCATCACGATCCTCGCCAAGAACACCACGGTTGCCTACAACGGCCCGTCGTCCAACGGCGAAACCATCACCATCAACGTCATCGACACCCCCGGCCACGCCGACTTCGGTGGCGAGGTTGAGCGCGGTCTTTCCATGGTCGACGGCGTCGTCCTGCTGGTCGACTCCTCCGAGGGCCCGCTGCCCCAGACCCGCTTCGTGCTCCGCAAGGCCCTTGCTGCGCACCTTCCGGTGATCCTCCTGGTCAACAAGACAGACCGTCCCGACGCCCGCATCGATGAGGTTGTCCACGAGTCCATGGACCTGCTCCTGGGCCTGGCTTCGGACCTTGCCGATGAAGTTCCGGACCTGGACCTGGACAAGGTCCTCGAAGTTCCGGTCGTTTACGCTGCTGCCAAGGTTGGCCGCGCCTCCCTGGAGCAGCCGGAGAACGGCTCCGCCCCGGAGAACGAGGACCTTGAGCCCCTGTTCAAGACCATCATCGAGCACATCCCGGCTCCCACATACAACCCGGATGGCGTGCTTCAGGCGCACGTGACCAACCTGGACGCATCGCCGTTCCTTGGTCGCCTCGCCTTGCTCCGCATCTACAACGGCACGCTCCGCAAGGGCCAGACCGTTGCCTGGGCTCGTGCCAACGGTGAACTCAAGAACGTCAAGATCACCGAACTCCTGGCCACCAAGGCCCTGACGCGCGTTCCTACCGAATCGGCCGGCCCGGGTGAAATTGTTGCCGTGGCAGGCATCGAGGAAATCACCATCGGTGAAACTCTGACGGACGCCGAGAACCCGCAGCCGCTGCCGTTGATCACCGTGGATGACCCGGCGATCTCCATGACCATCGGTATCAACACCTCGCCGCTGGCCGGCAAGGTCAAGGGCGCCAAGGTCACCGCCCGCCAGGTGAAGGACCGCCTGGACAAGGAACTGATCGGTAACGTCTCCATCAAGGTTCTGCCCACCGAGCGTCCCGACGCTTGGGAAGTACAGGGCCGTGGCGAGCTCGCGCTTGCAATCCTCGTTGAGCAGATGCGTCGCGAAGGTTTCGAGCTGACCGTTGGCAAGCCGCAGGTAGTCACCAAGACCATCGATGGCAAGATCCACGAGCCGATGGAACACATGACCATCGACGTCCCCGAAGAGTACCTCGGTGCCGTGACGCAGCTCATGGCAGCCCGCAAGGGCCGCATGACCAACATGGCCAACCACGGCACTGGCTGGTGCCGCATGGAATTCATCGTTCCGGCCCGTGGCCTCATCGGCTTCCGCACCAAGTTCCTCACCGACACCCGCGGTGCCGGTATCGCGGCTTCCATCTCCGAAGGCTACGAGCCGTGGGCCGGTCCCATCGAATACCGCACCAACGGATCGATGGTTGCCGACCGCGCAGGTGTCGTCACCCCGTTCGCCATGATCAACCTGCAGGAGCGCGGTTCCTTCTTCGTGAAGCCCACCTCCGAGGTTTACGAAGGCATGATCGTGGGCGAGAACTCACGCGCCGACGACATGGACGTGAACATCACCAAGGAAAAGAAGCTCACCAACATGCGTGCTGCTTCTTCGGACACCTTCGAGAACCTGACGCCGCCGCGCGATCTGACCCTCGAAGAGTCCCTCGAATTCGCACGTGAAGATGAGTGTGTTGAGGTGACGCCGGAGGACATCCGTATCCGCAAGCTCATCCTCGATTCCAACGAGCGTGCCAAGGCCAACCGCGCCCGCGCAAAGGCCTAGTCCGGCCCGGTTGAACCCGGCTGGAACAGCAGAATGAACAAGGGAGTCGCCAGTACGGCCCGTGGCATAGCCGCGGCCGTGCTGGCGGCTCTTTTTGTTGCTGCGGCAGGAACGGCATTGCACCGGCAGACCATGGTGATATCCGGCGTCGACGTCGCCTGGGGTGTCTGCGCCGCGCTGCTGCTGCTTGCGTCGGTCCAGTTGTGGCTGGCGGCCTGGTCCGGTTCAGTAATCCCGACGGCGGCAGCTGGGGTGGTTGCTTACGCTACCGTCGGTGCATTGTCGTCCGGAGGACCCGACAAGCAGCTGTTGCTGGGCGACGCCGTGGGCAACGTCTGGGTGTTTGGCATAGCGGTGGTCACGTTGATCATGCTTCTGGTTGCCAGCCGCCTGCGGAAGCGATGGCGGACAGCTGTTGAGTAGGTAGCGTCCAGTACGCAGCCGCTAAGGCCGCCCGCGCCGGGGCGGCGGCGGGGGAACCTCTTTCGCTGCGATGACCAACGCCAAGGGAATTTCGACGTCGGAGGTCCGCGTTCGTACGGTGCAGCTGCTTTCTGTGGTGGTCACCAGATACCCCAGCGCATCCGTCAGGCCGTCCTGGATCCTGTAGCGGACCACCACTCGAATGCCCGGCTGGGCTTTGAGCAGAAATTGTCGAGGTGGCAAATGCGGGGGAGTCACCGTTTCATACTAAGACGCGGGCTAGGTTGGCGTCATAGCCCTGTTGGATAATAGGCTCAGAAGTTGAGTGTCCGGCATGATGCCGGCCGTATTACCCCGGCTATAGCCGGGACAAACCGTGGAGAGGTCTGGGACGTGACGTACGTAATCGCGCAGCCGTGTGTAGATGTCAAGGACAAGGCATGTATCGAAGAGTGCCCTGTTGACTGCATTTACGAAGGTGAGCGTTCCCTCTACATCCACCCTGATGAATGCGTCGACTGTGGTGCCTGCGAACCCGTATGCCCCGTCGAGGCCATTTACTACGAGGATGACACCCCGGAAGAGTGGGCTGACTACTACAAGGCCAATGTCGAATTCTTTGACGACCTCGGTTCCCCGGGCGGCGCTGCGAAGATCGGCAACACCGGCAAGGACCACCCGTTCATTGCAGCCTTGCCTCCGCAGAACCAAGACCACTAAGGGCGGTTGCTTCCTTGATTTCCGCGGCACCGGCCTTTGGCCTTAACCTGCCCGACTACCCGTGGGAGGCCATGGCGCCGTATGTGGCCACAGCCGCCAAGCACCCCGGAGGCGCAGTTAACCTGTCCATCGGAACGCCGGTTGACCCCACTCCCGTGCTGATCCGCGACGCGCTGGCTGCGGCGTCGGATGCCCACGGCTACCCAACTGTGCATGGCACCGAAGCCTTGAGGCAGGCTGTTGTGGACTGGTTCGCCACCCGCCGCGGAGTCCTCAACCTGGATCCAAGGGACGTTATGCCCACCGTGGGCTCCAAGGAGCTCGTCGCCTGGTTGCCCTTCTTGCTTGGCCTTGGCACTGGCGACGTCGTGGTCAGGCCTACGGTGGCCTACCCCACGTACGATATCGGCGCGATGCTGGCAGGAGCTACAGCCGTACCGGCGGATAGCCTGGACGAACTGGATGCAGCCACTCGGGCAAGGGTTCGCTTGGTTTGGATCAATTCGCCGGGAAATCCCACAGGCAGTGTCCGGAGCGTTGAATCCCTTCAGCAGATCGTCCGTCAGGCGCGGGAAATCGGCGCCGTAGTGGCCTCCGACGAATGCTACGCCGAGCTGGGCTGGGGCGAATGGGATGTCCAGCGTGGGGGAGAAGCTGTCCCGAGCATCCTGGACCCGCGGGTTTCCGGTGGTTCCACGGATGGCCTGCTTTGCGTCTATTCCCTGAGCAAACAGTCCAATCTCGCCGGCTATCGAGCCGCTTTCGTGGCTGGTGACTCCGCGATTATGGCCAACCTTGTTAACAGCCGGAAGCATGCAGGAATGATCGTGCCCTATCCGGTGCAGGAGGCGATGCGCGTCGCATTGGGCGATTCGGGCCACGTACTTGCCCAGAAGGATCTGTACCGCGGGCGTCGGGAGAGGATTGTTCCGGCTCTTGAGAAGTTCGGATTGCAGATTCATGACTCCAACGCCGGCCTTTATCTGTGGTCTACGGCCGGCGAAGCCACATGGGACACGGTGGGCCGTTTTGCTGAGCTGGGGATCGTCGTAGGTCCCGGTGTCTTCTACGGAGATGCCGGCAACGGCTTCATCCGGGTGGCACTTACCGGCAGCGATGAACGCATTGACGCAGCCGTGGAGAGGTTAAGCGCAAGCTCATAACAATGCTGTGACTTGTGCCACAAGTCGCGTCATTCCGCCAGTAACCGGACGGAACGGATTAGTTCCGGGGGGTTACTGGCGGTAGCTTTTTAACTGACTATCAATGGTGGCCTTCAATAAGAAAGCACTGCGGTCGTTGGAGCCCTGCAACAGTGGGGCCGAAGACGACGTCACCAGAAGTTGGTTGGACAAGCGTTCTATAGAGGCCCAGAGGCCTCATGAAGGGGACTCCATGACTGAGACCACCAGCGCGACACTGCGCCATGCCGGCGGCGAACTTGAACTGCCGCGCATCCAGGTTGTAGAAGGAAACGAAGGTTATGACGTTTCCAAGCTGCTGAAGCAGACGGGCGCCGTTGCCTATGACCCCGGCTTCATGAACACAGCGGCCACCACCTCTGCCATCACGTACATCGACGGCGACGCAGGCATCCTGCGCTACCGCGGGTACCCGATCGAGCAACTCGCCCAGCACTCGAGCTTCCTTGAAGTTTCCTACCTGCTGATCTACGGCAACCTTCCCACCCCCACGGAGCTGGAAGCCTTCGATCAGCGCATCCGCCACCACACGCTCCTGCATGAGGAACTGAAGGGCTTCTTCGGCGGATTCCCGCGCGACGCCCACCCCATGCCGGTGCTTTCCTCGGCCGTTTCGGCGTTGTCCACGTTCTACCAGGACTCGCTGGATCCCTTTAACGCGGAGCACGTGGAAGTTTCCACCATCCGCCTCATGGCCAAGCTGCCCGTTATTGCCGCTTACGCCCATAAGAAGTCCATCGGCCAGCCGATGCTCTACCCGGACAACTCCATGAACCTGGTGGAAAACTTCCTACGGCTGAGCTTCGGCCTCCCGGCCGAGCAGTACGAGCTGGACCCCGTTGTGGTTAAGGCGCTGGACCTGCTGCTCATCCTGCACGCTGACCACGAGCAGAACTGTTCCACCTCTACCGTGCGCTTGGTGGGTTCTTCCAACGCGAACCTCTTCGCTTCGGTATCCGCCGGCATCAACGCCCTCTTCGGCCCCGCCCACGGCGGCGCCAATGAGGCCGTGCTGAAGATGCTGCGCCAGATCCAGGCCGAGGGCATCAAGCCCGAGGACTACATGGAGAAGGTCAAGAACAAAGAAGACGGCGTCCGCCTCATGGGCTTCGGTCACCGTGTCTACAAGAACTACGATCCCCGTGCCAAGATCATCAAGGCAACGGCCCACGAGGTCCTGGGCAAGCTCGGCGGCAACGACGAACTGCTGGACATCGCCATGCGCCTTGAAGAGAAGGCCCTGGCTGATGACTACTTCATCCAGCGCAAGCTGTACCCGAACGTGGACTTCTACACCGGCCTGATCTACAAGGCGATGGGTTTCCCGGAGAAGATGTTCACCGTCCTCTTCGCCATCGGCCGCCTCCCGGGCTGGATTGCCCAGTGGCGCGAGATGATCAACGATCCCCAGACCAAGATCGGCCGCCGTCGTTGGTGTTAGGAAGCGTTGTACCCGTACGGGTTGTTCTTCTGCCAGCGCCAGTGGTCCTCGCACATCTGGTCCACAGTCTTCGTGGTGGACCATCCGAGGTCTGCGAGGGCGGAAGAAGCGTCGGCCCAGAAGGCTGGGAGGTCGCCAGCACGCCTGCCCGTGATTTCGTAGGGCAGCTCGTGTCCGACGGCCTTTTCGAAGGACCGCAGTACCTCCAGCACGGAGGATCCCTTGCCGGACCCCAGGTTCCAGCGGCGGACTCCCGCGCGGTCAGCGATGAAGTTCAGTGCCGCCACGTGACCTTCAGCGAGATCCACGACGTGGATGTAGTCGCGCTGGGCTGTTCCATCAGGGGTGTCATAGTCGCCACCGAAAACCATGAGCTTCTCGCGGCGTCCCACGGCAACCTGGGCGATGAACGGGACAAGGTTGTTCGGAATGCCCTGCGGGTCCTCGCCGATGCGTCCGGACGGGTGGGCGCCAACCGGGTTGAAGTAGCGCAGCAGTGCGATATGCCAGCGGTCGTCCGCGTTGCCCAGGTCCGAGAGGATGTCCTCGATCTGTTCCTTGGTGCGGCCGTACGGGTTGTTGGCACCGATTTCCATCTTCTCGATGTACGGGATGGGATTGTGCTCCCCATACACGGTTGCGGAAGAGCTGAACACGATGGAACGGACGTTGTGCTTGTCCATGGCCCGGAGCAGGTTCAGCGTGCCCACGATGTTGTTGTAGTAGTACGCCAGTGGCTCCTGGACGGATTCGCCCACGGCCTTGAGTCCTGCGAAGTGGATCACGGCGTCGATCTGGTGCTGGTCGAACACGGCCTCGACGGCGGGCTCGTCCACCAGGTCAACCTTGTGGAAGGCTGCAGTCTTGCCGGTGAGCTCGGAAACCCTGCGCAGGGACTCTTCGCTGGAGTTCACGAGGTTATCGAGCACGACGACATCATGGCCGGCTTCCTGGAGGGACAGAACGGTGTGCGAACCGATGTAGCCGGTGCCACCCGTGACAAGAATTTTCATGGTGTCTACGCTATCGGAAATCCGAGCCACGCCGCTCAGTGTTGAGCGGTGTTGAAGCACGTTCGTGCTAAAAAATACTGGTGCCCAAAATTGTTGATGCCGAAGCCCGGCGCCAGGAAGTTGTCCAAGCTGTCTTCAGAATCATTGCAAGCGACGGTTTGGAGCGGGCATCCCTTCGTGAAGTAGCTGATGAAGCAGGGCTGGCCGTAGGCTCGGTGCGGCACTATTTTTCCAGCAGCGACGAGCTTCTCGTGTTCTCCTTTGCCTCCGTCATCGACCGTATCAGCGGCCGGCTGGAGTCAGCTTTGCCGGCCGTTGAAAGCGAGATCCCGGGCAGCGCCGGGCAGCACGCGGCGGTGTTGAACCTCCTGGGACAGTTTCTTCCCTTGGACGAAGAGCTCGCTGTGGACGCCTGCGTTTGGATGGCCTTCCGCCACGCTGCGCGAATCAGACCCGTCCTGGCTGCCGAGGCCGAACGCAGTCACCGCGTGGTCGCTGCCATTGTGGGACGCCTCATCATCCTGTTGAGCCCCGGCGAAGCCGCCGCCCCGCAAAGCCTTGTCACAGAGGCTGAACGGCTCCTGGCCACCATGGACGGCCTTTGCATGCACGCGCTGCTCCAGCCCGAATGGATGACTGCCGAGATGTGCAGTGACGTCCTCACGGCCCATCTCGCGGCTTTCGCTCCGGTGCCGGCGACGCCATAGGCTGTCCCGGCATGCCCTAAGGACGTCCACAGGAAGACCGGTGTGCCGCCCAGCAACCAGTGCCTCCCGCACCGTTACCGTAGCAAGCCAACGGGAATAGACTGGGACATGTCGGGAACCTGCCAAGGGAGGAATTCGGATGCATGAGTCAGGCGGCCCGGGATGGCGCATCACCATGGACACGTCCGGGCCGATGCTCATCGCCCTGTACTTGCGCGACGTAGCTGGACTCGACGGTGCCGGAAAACCGTTACTGTCGCACGCTGCTCCCAAGGTCCGCCATGCCGATCATAGCCACCTCACCTCGGATGTGGGTGGGATCCATGCCCTCAAAACCGAGTGGGAGGCTTGGTGGGAGAAGCTCGTGAAGACCTATCCCAACCCGGCACTTGAGCTCGCGCCGCCCAGTTTCAAGGCCTTCGGCAATTCCCCTGCCCTCCAGCGTGTCCTGCAGGCACACTTTGGCTCAGCTTTGGGATGGGCAACGGACAGGATCGATGAATACGCGAAGATCGAGGCAGAGCGCGAAGCCAACGGGGTTACGGGAGTCTTGAACGAGATGGTGGAGGACAGGCTTCTGGAAGTCGGGCGCAGTTCGCGGGACTTTGATCTCACAATCATCGAGTTGCCGCTCAACGAACCCCGCGCCTGGTATTTGGAGCCCAGCACCATGATCATGAGCCACAAGCTGCTGTCCGAGCCCGATGTCTTCCGCAGTTATGTCCAGCCTGTGGTGGAGATACTTGCCTAAGCAGGGGCTTGCACAAGCTATACACAAATTCAGGTAGTCGGTGCCGAGACCGTGATGGTCAATGACTCAGAGGGCGCCGCCGAAGCAATCCACCCGCTGCGTTTTTCCCTGTTCCACGTCTGACCGCCAACATCGACTTGCGTGATGGAGAGGGACTTGGCGTTGGCAACTGCCCAATGGGCAACTGCCCAGGCTTGCGTACCAGTGATATCCAGTTGCACCGAGCGGCCCTGGACTGTGGCTGGTTGGGGGCCGAACGCCGTCGTCAGTTCCTCCACGACGGCGGCAGGGTCACCGGCCGCTTCAGGCATGCGGAGTTCACAGGTCAGCGCGGATTCGGAATGCCCGGTGAGGGCGGAAGCGAAGGCGCGTCCCATGTTCTCGTGCTGGGCGTATGCCCGGGGGAACGCGGAGCGCTGGACCTGCTGGGCTGCCTGGGTAATTTCCATGGTCTCGTAACCGGGAATTTTGATGAGTCCATTATAGAAGGCGTTCGTCGCGTAGACGGGGTCCATGACCTGTGCCTCGGTTCCCCAGCCTTGCGATGGCCTCTGTTGGAACAACCCCCGGGAATCAGGTCCTGCATCGTCGCCGTAATTGATGTTCCGCAGCTTGGATTCCTGCATCGCGGTGGCGAGGGCGATGCTTGCAGCCCTTGGTGGAAGTCCGCGGTGGACGGAGATAGCCGTGATGAGCGCGGCGTTGGCCGCTTGGTCGGTGGCCAACTCGTAGCTTTCGGAACCCATGACGGCGACGCAGCGCTCCGAGACCAGGGTCTCGGAGCGCTGCAGTATGGCAACTATCGCGTAGATAGCACCGGCCACGAGGGCCAGCGCAAGCACCGCAACGATGGCGCGGCGGAACCGGCGCATTGCTTGTCTTCTGCTAGTTGGCGTGGAGTGCCTCGTTCAACTCCACGGTCTGGCCCTTGCGGGGCAGGACTTCCACGCCACCGGTGGTGGAGTTGCGGCGGAACAGCAGGTTGGGAACACCGGAAAGCTCGACGGCCTTGATGATCTTGCTGGTGTCTTCGCCGTTCTCGTCCTTGGGACCAGGGACACGGACGCGGGTGCCGGCGGTGACGTAGAGGCCGGCTTCCACCACCGAATCGTCGCCGATGCTGATGCCGACGCCGGAGTTTGCACCAAGCAGTACCCGCTCGCCCAAGGCAATCTTTTCCTTGCCGCCGCCGGAGAGCGTACCCATGATGGAGGCACCGCCGCCAACGTCCGTGCCGTCACCGGCCACCACTCCAGCGGAGATGCGG
Organism: Paenarthrobacter sp. 10L412; assembly: GCF_056395565.1. Classification (NCBI taxonomy): domain Bacteria; kingdom Bacillati; phylum Actinomycetota; class Actinomycetes; order Micrococcales; family Micrococcaceae; genus Paenarthrobacter; species Paenarthrobacter sp. 10L412. The sequence continues at coordinate 75,934 of NZ_JBFTJT010000007.1, forward strand.
CCTTCCACCATGGACGTGCCGAGGGTTCCGGCGTTGAAGTTCACGAAGCCTTCATGCATCACCGTGGTGCCCTCGGCCAGGTGCGCACCCAAGCGGACGCGGTCGGCGTCGGCGATCCGCACACCTGTGGGAACCACGTAGTCAACCATGCGCGGGAACTTGTCCACGCCGTAAACCACCACGTTGCCGCGCTTACGCAGGCGCGCACGCGTCATTTCAAAACCTTCGACGGCGGCTGGACCGAAGTTGGTCCATACGACGTTGGGGAGCTTGCCGAAGACGCCATCCAGATTGATGCTGTTGGGCTTGACCAAGCGGTGCGAAAGGAGGTGAAGACGCAGGTAAGCATCGGCGGTGTCGGCCGGCGCGGCGTCGAGATCGATCTGTGCAAAGACCACTTTTTGTTCCGTGCCGCGATCGGCGTCTTTGCCGTCGTCAGCCAGGGCAGTGAGCGCGGGATCGGCATTGTCAACGTCGCGAAGGGTTTCAGCGGCTACACCCAGGGCCGGTGCCGGGTACCAGACATCCAGCACGGTTGCTTCCCCGGAAGGCGAGGTTGCGATGGTGGCGAGGCCGAATCCGTAGGCTGATCGGTGGTTTGCGGGCACAGCAGAGGAAACAGTTTCAGTCATGGCCCCAGTGTATCGATCGCCCGTGGCACGGCTGAAACCCGTCTCACCCCGGATAGGTCGCATTTGTTGCCCGAAACACAGCTGCCCGGGGAGTTAAGGTGGAGTGGTGACCCTTAACCCTGCCCCCGCCCTACTGGACCTGCGCCAGGACGTCGCCTTGCTGACAGCCGCGCTCATCGATATCAACAGTGTCTCCGGCAACGAGACCCCGCTTGCCGATCTCGTCGAGGCCGCCCTGCGCGCCATCCCCGAATACACCGTGGTGCGCGACGGCGACGCCATCATTGCCCGCACTGAACTTGGCCGCGCCGAGCGCGTCATCCTCGCCGGACACCTGGACACTGTTCCGCTGCCCACCGTGGAAGGCTCGCTGGGCACCGTTCCGGCAACGTGGGAATCAGGCATCCCCGGGGAGGGAGTGCTTTATGGCCGGGGGACTACCGACATGAAGGGCGGCGTTGCCGTGCAGCTCGCACTCGCGGCGACCCTGTTCGACAACGGCAGCGAGCCGGACAAGGATGTCACCTTTGTCTTCTACGACCACGAGGAAGTGGAGGCCGTCAAGAGCGGCCTGGGCAGGCTGGTCCGCAACCATGGTGACCTGCTCCTGGGGGACTTCGCCATTCTTCTTGAGCCCACACACGGCACAGTTGAAGGGGGCTGCAATGGAACCAGCCGGTTCGAAGCGACCACCATCGGTGAGGCGGCCCACTCAGCCCGCGCGTGGATGGGCAGCAACGCGATCCACGCGGCGGCACCAATCCTCGCCCGCCTCGCAGCGTACGAGCCCCGGACGATCAACGTGGACGGCCTCGATTATCGGGAGAGCCTCAATGCGGTCAGGATCAATGGCGGCACTGCCGGCAACGTCATCCCGGACCGCTGCGTGGTAGAGATCAACTACCGCTTCGCTCCGGACAAGACCCCGGACCAGGCGGAGGCCCACGTGCGGGAGCTTCTGGAGGGATTCGACGTCGTTCGCACGGACGCTGCTGCCGGCGCCCGGCCCGGACTGAACCACCCTGCAGCTGCGTCTTTCGTGGCCGCAGTCGGCGCGGAACCCAAGCCCAAATACGGTTGGACCGACGTCGCGCGTTTCAGCGAGCTAGGCATCCCGGCAGTGAATTTCGGACCCGGAGATCCGTTGCTGGCGCACAAGGACAATGAACACGTCGACGCCGATGCCATCCGTGAGTGTCTTCGTGCTCTCCGGACGTGGCTGGTTCGCTAAAGCCTAAAAGCACTCTAAAAGCACAAAAGAGAAGGTCCGCAGCCGAATGAACGGCTGCGGACCTTCTTTCATGACTAAAGGAATGTTCCCGGTACTACTTCGTTTCAGGTCCAGGGACGTTGACTTCGAGGTCGACGGTCTTGATGGCCGAAGCCATGCCGCCTGCGGCCTTCTTGGAGCCTCGCCTTTCGATCCAGATCGCAAGCCGGGAAACCGACAAGTTGATCAGGATGTAGATCGCGGCGCCAACGAAGAAAGCGGAGAACAACAGGCTGGGTTCCAGATCTGAGATCAGCTTCACCTTACGCAGCAGTTCCTCGTAGGCCACGATGTAGCCAAGCGAGGTGTCCTTAAGGAGAACGACCAACTGTGCAATGAGTGACGGGAGCATGCGGCGGATTGCCTGGGGAAACTCGATGCTCATCCTGGACTGGAAGCTGCGAAGGCCAATGGCCAAACCGGCTTCGCGTTGTCCCTTGGGAAGTGACTGAATACCTGCCCTCAGAATTTCGGCGAAGATCGCTGCGTTGTAGAGGACCAAGCCACTGACCACAGCAGTGAAGGGGGCCGTAGCAAACACCAGGAGCACGAAGAGGATCATGAGCACCACCGGCATGCCGCGGAGGAACTCAAGCACCACCTGTGTGGGAACGCGAATCCAGGAGATCAGGGAAATACGGAGTAGGCACAGTGCCACCCCCAGGGGAAAAGCAATGACGGCTGCGACGCCGGCAGCCTGCAGGGTGGCAAGAACGCCATAGCCGAGCTGCGTCCAAACGTCCTTGGCAGATTCGTTAACAAAGACTTCCCAACGGGAGGCGTTGAATATGCCCTGCGAAGACAGGATGACAATGGCTCCCACCACGCCACCGGCAATGATGATGGACCCGACAACTGAACCAATGAGGGAAACGCGGCGGGCCTTGGGGCCTGGTACGTCATAGAGAACCGAAGTCATCGGGCAATCGCCACCTTTTTCTCGACGAAGTGGGCCAACAAGCCCAGGGGCACGGTGATCAGCAGGTAGAAGAATGCAACACCAATCAAGATCCACATGACCGCGTCACCATGGCTGTTTGACAGCTGCAGGCCATAGCCGAAGAGCTCCAGGACAAAGAAGGCACCCGCGACGGATGAGTTCTTGACCAAGGCAATCATGATGTTGATCAATGGGGGTATGACCGTCCGAACAGCCTGTGGCAGGACCACCAGGCCCAAAACCTGCGTGAACGTCATGCCGATACTGCGGGCTGCCTCGGCTTGCCCCACCGGGACGCTGTTGACGCCGGATCGAACGGCTTCGGCAACAAATGCTGCCGTGTAACTGCTCAACGCGATGATGGCGGCCACTTCAAATTGTTCGAACTTGACGCCGAGCCGGGGAAGCACGATTGCTGAGAAAAAGAAAATGATTGTGAGTGGGGTGTTTCTGGCGACTTCAACATAGAACGTGCTGAAGCCCCGTAAGGCTGCCACGGGCGAGACACGCATTGCGGCGAGGAGAGTACCTGCTGTCAGTGCGATTACGCCGGATGCGACGGCTAGAAACAGGGTTCGGAGAAATCCGTCCCAATATTGGGGGAGGCTTTCGAAGATGGCGTCCATTGGCTTCCTTCGGCTGCTGCGAAAAGGTAGGGAGTCCTCAAGGTCGGTGGCTGCCGCCCTTCCCCAAGGGGAGGGCGGCAGCCACCGGCTTCCGACTAGTAGCGGTCGATCTTGGGCAGCTCAGGAGCGGTCTTGATGACCTTTCCTGCTGTTGCTTCCCAAGCCTTCTTGTACGTGCCGTCCTTGGCGAATCCCTCCAACTGGTCATTGATCCAGTTGCGGAAGACCGTGTCATCCTTCTTCAGGCCGATGCCGTACGGCTCTTTGGTGAACGTTTGGTCCGATGCGAGCTTGAAGGCCTCCGGTTCCTTGTCAACGTAGCCAGCGAGGATCACGTTGTCCGTGGTGACGGCGACAACCTGCTTGTTGCGCAACGGCTCAAGGCAAGCGGTGTAGTTTGCGGCCGGGACCAGTTCGGCACCGTACTTTTCGACGATGGTCTTAGCCGGGGTGGAACCCGTAACAGAGCAGACCTTCTTGCCCTTGACGTCCTCGGGTTTGGTGATGGAGTTGTCGTCCTTGTTCACCAACAGGGCCTGGCCGGCTTCGTAGTACGGACCTGCGAATGCGACCTTCTGCTTGCGGGCATCGTTGATCGTGTAGGTGGCAATGACGATGTCAACGCGGCCCTGCTCGATGAACGGTTCACGGTTGGCGGAAACAGTTTCCACCCATTCGATCTTGTCAGGTTCAATGCCGAGCTTGGCGGCGATGGCCTTGCCGATTTCGACGTCGAAGCCGACAGGCTTGCCGTCCAGGCCCTTCTGGCCGAACAGCGGCTGGTCAAACTTGGTACCAATGGTGATCTTCTTGGCCTGGTTCAACTTCGCCATCGTGGTACCGGCCTCGAAGCTCGCCGAGGCAACAGGCGGAGTGGTGGTGCCACTGCCTCCACCACAGGCGCTCAGCGAGAGGGCCAGTGCAGCCGAAGCGGCCACCAGGAGAGATTTCCTCCGGGTAATAAAAGCCTTCTTCATGACATTCCTTTCATTGGTTGGCCGGCGTACGGCCTGGGTGCGGTCCGTGCGGGCCTGGATGCGGGTCAGCAGGGAGCTAGTGGGTCAGAAGCTTGGACAGGAAGTCCTTGGCGCGGTTGCTCTGCGGATTGGTGAAGAATTCCTCGGGTGTTGAATCTTCCACGATCTGGCCATCGGCCATGAACACGACGCGGTCGGCTGCCTTGCGGGCAAAGCCCATCTCGTGGGTGACCACGATCATGGTCATGCCTTCTTTTGCCAGCTGGATCATGACGTCCAGGACCTCGTTGATCATTTCGGGGTCCAGGGCCGAGGTGGGCTCGTCGAACAGCATCACCTTCGGCTTCATGGCAAGCGCGCGGGCAATGGCCACACGCTGTTGCTGGCCACCGGAGAGCTGCGCGGGGAGCTTGGGAGCCTGGTGGCCGACGCCGACACGTTCCAGGAGGGCCATGGCCTCCCTTTCCGCCGTGCCTTTGGCAACGCCCTTCACCTTGATCGGTCCCAGCGTGACGTTCTCAAGGATCGTCTTGTGGGCGAACAGGTTGAAGGACTGGAAGACCATTCCGACGTCGGCACGCAGGTGGGCGAGTTCCTTGCCTTCTTCCGGGAGCTTCTTCCCGTCGATCGCGATGTCGCCGTCGTCGATCGTTTCCAAACGGTTGATGGCACGGCACAACGTGGACTTTCCGGAGCCGGACGGCCCGATGACCACGACGACTTCACCCTTCCGAACCTGGAGGTTGATGTCTTTGAGGACGTGCAATTGACCGTAGTGTTTGTTGACGCTGTTCAGGGAGACGAGCGCATCGCCGGACACTTGAGTAGTCATAGGACGAATCTAGCGAACAAAGACACAATTATGACCACGGTCACGGCAAGTTCCTCCAGATCGTGACTGAACAGAAACCTGCCCTCCAGCGATATACCAGACTGCAATGCAAGAACCGCGTCGTAGCGTCTTCGCTTGCATTCATCCGCGCTAGCCTTGGGCAATGAGCATTAGCCAGCACCCGATTCCCAGCCCGGACGCGAATGGCCACGTCGCGGGCGTCCACGTGCCCCTGCCTTCGGAGATTGCACCGGCCAAGCACAAGGGCCCTTTGGAACTGCGGCGCAAACAGGCGGACAAGGGAATGTCCGATCAGCATTTGCTGGACACGAGCGGTGCCGGGCAGTTCATCCACACCGATCCCTGGCGCGTCCTGAGGATTCAGAGCGAATTCGTTGAGGGCTTTGGGGCATTGGCCGATATTGGTCCGGCAGTCAGTGTTTTCGGTTCAGCCCGTACCAAACCGGGAACCGAGTACTACGAGATGGCAGTGGATGTAGGGCGCAAGCTCGCCGAAGCCGGAGTCGCAGTGATCACCGGCGGCGGTCCGGGCTCCATGGAAGCCGCCAACAAGGGTGCTGTGGAGGGCAATGGCGTATCTGTCGGGCTGGGCATTGAGTTGCCGTTCGAGCAGGGCCTGAACCAATGGGTGGACCTGGGCATCAACTTCCGGTACTTCTTCGCCCGCAAGACCATGTTCGTGAAATACGCCCAGGGCTTCGTCGTCTTGCCCGGCGGACTTGGAACCTTGGATGAGCTCTTCGAGGCAATGGTCCTGGTACAGACACGCAAGGTGACATCGTTCCCGATCGTGCTGTTGGGTGTTCGTTTCTGGGGTCCAATGATCGAGTGGATCCGGGACACTTTGGTTGCTGAAGGGATGGTGTCCGAAAAGGACCTGGACCTGATCCAGCTGGTGGATGACCCTGCCGATGCCGTCCACCGCGTGTTGCACGGTGCCCCGCTTCCCGCCACCACCAATGGAAACCAGCGCCCGGAGTAGGCGGCTGTTTCTGGCACGATGGTGGCTGTGAGCTTTTTCCTGGTGTTTGTCGCGATTGTCCTGATTGGTGCCGCTTTGTATTTTGGGGCCGGCATCATCCGTGGCGGCTCCGTGGGAGCTGGCCTGGATGACTCCCTGCCCAACTTGCCTCCGGTGCTGCTCCCGGAGAAGGCTGCAGCCACAGACGTCGACGCCGTGCGCTTTGCACTGGGCCTCCGCGGTTACCGCATGGACCAGGTGGACCAGGTCCTTGATGAGCTACGGGGCCAACTGGTAGCCAAGGACCGTGAAATCGAAAGACTCAGTCTGTTGGTCCAATCAAAGCTTGAGGATGGCGACGCCAAGCGGACCACACAGTGAGCACACGTGCACCTGCCCGCTTTGGCGGGGAGGGACCCACTGCGCGCCTTTCGCGGGGTATCTCCGCCGCGGGGGCCCGGATGGCACATTGGCCGTGGTGGCTGCAGGTTTCCTTGGTTTTTGTAGTGGCCCGGGTGGTCAGTGCCTGCATCTTCATGGCGGCTGCCGTGCATCAGGGAGTGAATCCATGGTTCCCTCCCACGCCGGACTACTGGAACTTCATCACCATCTGGGACGGGCGTTGGTACGCGCAGGCTGTGGACAACGGCTACCCCTCCGTGCTCCCGGTGGATGCCAACGGGGTAGTCAAGGAGAACGCCTGGGCGTTTTATGCCTTGTTCCCGTTCCTGGGACGAGGACTCTCTGCCATTACGGGCCTGGGCACTCTGCAGTCCCTCACCGCCATAGCCATGGTTGCTGGCCTCGGTGCTGCCTTGGTGATCTTCAAACTGTTCAGGGAAGCGGCCAGCCGGCGCACCGCGATGTGGGGCGTCATCTTCGTGTCCACCTTCCCGGTGTCGCCAATTCTCCAGGTGCCCTATGCAGAATCCTTGAACCTCATGCTGTTGTCCGGCTCACTGCTCCTTGTGGTCCGGCGACGCTACCTGACAGCCATACCGGTGGTGCTGTTGATGTGTTTGTCCAGACCCACAGGAGTCCCCTTCGCTGCCATGCTGGGCCTCCTCCTGGTTTGGCGGCTCTGGCAGCGTTTCAGGCCCGCAAGCCCGCATGAGGAGCCGCAGGCCAAGTCTTCGTCCACGCCGGAACTGCTGTCCCTGGGGGCCTTGGTGCTCGCCACCGGACTCGGAGCCCTGGCATGGCCCGCCATCGCTTGGGCAGTCACGGGGGATCCCAGCGCCTACACGCGTACGGAAACTGCCTGGCGCGGACATGACCTGGTGCCCTTCAAACCGTGGTTCGATACCGGAAGGATGCTGTTCGGTCCGGTTCTTGGCGTGCTTGCGCCCTTCGTTTTCGTCGGCTTGTTCGTCCTGCTGATGGTTTCAAAGCCTGTCCGGGCACTGGGAACGGAAATGCGGCTTTGGTGCGCCTGCTACATGGGCTATTTGCTGGTGTTCCTGCATCCTCAAACCAGTACTTTCCGGATGCTCCTTCCGCTTTTCCCGCTGGCCCTCGGGGCAGCGCTGCTGTCCAAGTCCAAGGCGTACAGGGGAACCGTCGTCGTCATGTTTGTCCTCCTCCAGATCGTCTGGGTGGTGTGGCTTTGGGCGTGGGCGCCATTGCCCGGAGGCGGTGACTATCCGCCATAACCCGACTGTCCGCCGTCGGGAAGTGTCTTTGTTCCGTGTCGGGGTAATTAGTCCATTGATTCGCTACGGACGGGTAAGTACGGGATAATGGAATACGAGCAAGGACAAAAGCACCTAAAAGTGCCCGGCCAAGGCGGCCTCCCAAGCGGTGCCGCCGGCTGCAATTGCGAAGCGGATCCAGCCCGGCCGGGTTGGGCGTGACTTGGGACAAATGGAGGGGATTTTCCTAATGGCGGCTATGAAACCACGTACTGGCGACGGCCCTATGGAAGTAACCAAAGAGGGACGCAGCCTGATCATGCGTGTGCCGCTCGAAGGCGGAGGACGGCTTGTAGTCGAGCTCAATGCCGCGGAGGCGGAGAACCTCAAGGAATGCCTTGTAGGCGTTACCGAATAGATTCATAGGCAGGCTGGATTCAAAAGACCAGGGCCCGGCGAGAGCCGGAGCCCTGCTTTTGTTTAAGCAGTAGCGTCTTTCTTCGGTGCCGTTCTTTAAGAATGTCCGCTAAATGGCAATTGCCTATTTTTTGACAGCCACCAGAAGTCCGTCACCGGTGGGAAGCATCGCAGAGGCCAGGCGGTCGTCGTCGCGAATGGATTTTCCAACTTGCCGGAGAACCACAGTGGTGGAGTCGCGGGCTGCTGGATTTGAGACGCGGTCCTTATCCAGGGCGTCGTTGATCACCAGGGTGCCTCCGGTCTTGAGCAACCGGACAGCCTGTTCAACGTAGCGGGGGAAGTTCGGCTTGTCGGCGTCGATGAAGACAAGGTCGTAGGCGGAGTCCGTGAGGCGTGGGAGGACGTCGGCGGCCCTGCCGGAGATGGTCCGCGTGCGGTTGGCGGGGCTGCCGGACTCCAGGAAGGCTTCGCGGGCGGCCTTGAGGTGTTCGACATCGACGTCGATGGTGGTCAGGACGGCTTGTGGACCCAGACCGCGCAAAAGACAAACACCTGAGACTCCTGCGCCTGAACCAACCTCAACTACTGTCTGTGCCTTTGAAGCGGCGGCAAGGACGGTCAACACCGCGCCAACGCCGGGGCTGATGGGCTTAACCCCCAGCTCGAAGGACCTCTCCCGGGCGCGCAACAAGACGTCATCCTCAGCAGGCAGATCTTCTGCATAGGACCAGCTGGTTGACTTGTCGGCACTCATGAAGGGTTCGCTTTCCGCGCGTAGGGGTGTCTCTACCAGCCTACTGTGTCCGGTGCTGCAAACCCCGTGTTCGCAGCCGTCCCGGGATTGTGTCTGCGGCAGGATTTCGCCTTGCGTGGAAATTGTGCCTTAGTCAGGAAATTCCCAGACAAACTTGGGATGATATTGATCCGGTCATCCACGTGGTGGGCGGCACCGGACAAGTACGGTGAACCACAGTTTGAGGGGAGTGGACGATGCCGGCATCGCATGCTGCGCCAGTCCAGACATCGGAGAGCCTGGAGGCCGTTACGGACTGGGTTATGCCCAGTTGGGAGGACGTGGTCGCCAACCACTCCGCCAAGGTATACCGCCTTGCCTACCGCCTGACCGGAAATAAGTTCGACGCCGAGGACCTCACCCAGGAGGTGTTCGTCAGGGTTTTCCGTTCGCTGGAAAACTTCAAGCCGGGGACCCTGGACGGGTGGCTGCACCGTATTACCACCAACCTTTTCCTGGACCAGGCACGTCGTAAGAGCCGAATCCGCTTTGACGCCCTTGCCGAGGACGCCGAGTCACGCCTGCCGGGCCGTGAGCCAGGCCCCGAGCAGAGCTTCGAGCACAACAACCTGGACCTTGATGTTCAGCGTGCGTTGGAAGAATTGCCACCGGATTTCAGGGCTGCCGTTGTTCTGTGCGATCTTGAAGGATTGTCTTACGACGAAGTGGCGGAGGCGCTGGGCGTGAAGCTGGGCACCGTCAGGTCCCGTATCCACCGTGGCCGCACCATGCTGCGGGAGAAGCTGGCCCACCGTGACCCCCGCCCGGCTGACGCCCGCAAGCCCCGCCTGAAGATGCCTCGCATCGCCAGCATTCTTTAGGTAGTCGATGCCTCGACGCCACATCCGTCCGGGTGCCCTGTCACGTCGCAAACTGGCTGCACGTTACAAACTGGCTGCCCTGCGCCACACCCGGAACCCTGAGCACCTACGGCATTGCCCGGAGTGCCGTGCTGCCCTGAACAGGGAACGGCAGTATCTCGAACGGCTTCGCGGTGCGGCGGTGCCCGAAGCCAGCCATGACCTTACGGCGCGTTTGCTCCAGCACACACAACGCCTCGCGAATGAGCAGGCCCCGCCGGTCGCAAATTGGCGGACCGGGCGTGGTGCGACCATGGGTGGTGCGTGGCGGGCCGTTCGGATCGCCGGCGTGGCCGCGGGCACTCTCACGGTCAGCGCAGGTGCACTGGGCCTTGCCGCATATGCGGTGGCAGGAGATACCGCGCCGCAAGCAGGCATCGGTGCAGGCAACCACGCCTCGTCCCTTTCCAGCGCATTCACCGGCGGCCCCGCGGAGCTGATGGTGACGCCGGAATTCGTGGCGACGCCGGACTTCCGCCCCACCGCACCCGTGAATTTGAGCTCGGAGCAGTTGGATGCCCTGCGGGACCGGGGATGGGCATGTCCTGAACTTGGCGGTATGGGCTTCCACGTCGTTGCTGCCAAGGCCACCATGCACAACGGTCACCCGGCGGTGGAACTCCGGCTGGAAAGCAACGGCCATTACGCCACTGTTGTGGAAGAGCACCTGCAGGCTTCAGACATCGCCGTCACTGGACGCCCGGCATCGGCGCAACTCTCTCTCACGCAGGGGACGCCGTGGGAGGCTGTATACCGGACCTCCGCGGCAGTCCTCAGCTACTCATCGGACCTGCCGGCTGATGTAGCCGACGACGCCGTTCCCGAGTTGGTTCGTGCAGGCGACTCCATGATCAGCACGAAAGCTCCGCACGCCTCCGAGACGTGGTCCGAACGGATGATCCGCGGCCTCCGGACACTGCTCCGTCCCGCTGGTTTATGACCGGCACCACAGACAAGGTAATCTTCGTAGCGTGTTTGGAATCAACGGCCCGGAGTTCATACTCCTTCTGATTATCGGCGTACTCGTCATCGGTCCCAGCCGCTTGCCCGAATACACTCAAAAGCTCGCCAACCTGGTGAAGGAAGTCCGCCGGATGGCCTCCGGCGCACGCGAGCAGATCAAGGAAGAAGTCGGCATCGACATCGATGAGGTCGACTGGAAGAAGTACGATCCCCGCCAGTACGATCCGCGACGCATCATCAAGGATGCGTTGCTTGATGACGATTCCAAACCCGTCAACGCCGGGGCGCCTGCCGCGGCGGCGACAGTTGCGGCCGCAGCAGTGGACACGAAGCCCAAGGCTCCGGCCCGCATTATTGAGCGCCTCGCCGAGGGCGAGGCCGCGCCTTTCGATACCGAAGCTACGTAACCTCCCAAGGCCTTTTCGAAACCCAGTGGCTTCAGCGCGGCTGGATTCCCAGGGGCATGCCGGATAGTCCCCGCGGGCGCGTTGCCAACATCCCGGCAATGCCTTCCAACGCTTTCGCAGCAGCAGTTTCGCTCGCGCCAAGGACTACAGGCTTTCCGGCATCCCCGCCCTCACGCAACCGGATGTCCAAGGGAATCTGGCCGAGAAGAGGCACGTCGCTGCCCACGGCAGCACTCAAACGCTCAGCAAGGATGGCACCGCCGCCACTTCCGAACAATTCCATGCGACCGCCGTCGGGCATTTCCAGGAAGGACATGTTCTCGATGACGCCGGCAACCTTCTGGCCGGTTTGGGTGGCGATGGTTCCGGCGCGTTCGGCGACATCCGCAGCGGCAGCCTGCGGGGTGGTTACCACGAGGATTTCGGCGTTCGGGAGGAGCTGGGCCACGGATATTGCGATATCGCCTGTTCCGGGCGGAAGGTCCAGGAAAAGGGCATCGAGGTCACCGAAGTAGACGTCCGTGAGGAACTGCTCCAAGGCGCGGTGCAGCATGGGACCACGCCACGCCACGGGCTGGTTTCCCGCAACGAACATGCCAATGGATATGACCTTCACCCCGTAGGCCACAGGAGGCAGGATCATGTCATCCACCTGCGTCGGTTTCTGCGTGATGCCCATGAGCCCTGGGACGGAGAAGCCGTGCACGTCGGCGTCCACGATACCCACGCGCAGGCCCTGGGCGGCCAAGGCACAGGCAAGGTTGACCGTGACCGAAGACTTACCCACGCCGCCTTTTCCACTGGCCACTGCGTAGACCTTCGTCAAGGACCCGGGCTTGGCGAAAGGGATGCCCCGCTGACCGCCGGGACCGCGCAGTTGTTCCTTCAGGGCCTCGCGCTGGGCGGGGGTCATGACCTTCAGCTCCACGTCAACACCGGTGACGCCTGCAATGCCTGACAACGCAGTGGTCGCGTCCGCCGTAATGGTGTCGCGGAGCGGGCAACCGGCGATCGTGAGCAGCACTGCTACATGGACGTTGCCGTCGTCGTTGGCCGACACCGACTCCACCATGCCAAGTTCGGTGATTGGACGCCGCAACTCGGGGTCAATGACGGTTGCCAAGGCAGCGTGAAGTGCCTCGGCCGATGGGGTGGTCATGGGTTACGCTCGGCTTTCAGGATTTTCGGTAGGGGCCGGCTTCGCGCTGGAGTGCTGGGGCCCCGGACGTTGCGGGCGTACTTTGGGGATCTGCTGCGTGCGTGGTCCACGCGACTTGTCCCGTTTCTCCTTGAGCTTCTCCTTGACCTTGTCGGCCGAAGACTCGCTGCCCTCTGCTGCGGCTTCGCCCTCCCGCAGTTCCTCCTGGGCATCGATGATGTCTTCCAGCAGGCTGCGGAGCTCGGCGCGGACGTAGTCACGAGTGGCTACTTCACGAAGTGCGATTCGCAGGGAAGCCAGTTCACGGGTCAAGTATTCAGTGTCTGACAGGTTCCGCTCGGCGCGCTGGCGATCCTGCTGCAGCGATACGCGGTCCCGGTCGTCCTGGCGGTTTTGGGCCAAGAGCAGAAGCGGTGCCGCGTAGGAGGCCTGGAGCGACAACATGAGCGTCAGGAGTGTGAAGCCGAGCTCCACGCGGTCGAACTGCCACTCCGTGGGCGCAAACGTATTCCATGCCAGCCAGAAGAGACAGAAGATCGTCATGTAGACGAGGAATTGCGGCGTGCCCATGAACCGGGCGAAGCCCTCGGTGGCATTGCCGAAGGCATCGGGGTTGGGGGAGAACTTGGGCAGTATGCGTTGACGCCCGCTTAGTGGCGTGTCAAGGCTGCCGGGATTGTTCGTGCGTCCAGTGGACCTGGGGGATCGGGTGGCGTTGATATCAGCCAATGCGGCCTCCAAGTTTCCTTATAGGGGCGTCGTCCTCGTGAGCGCGCCAGTCATCGGGCAACAGGTGATCCAACACGTCATCAACAGTCACCGCCCCCACAAGGCGGCCGTCGTCGTCGACGACGGGCAGCGAGTTCAGGTTGTACGTGGCCAGGGTCCGGGCTACTTCGCTGATGTGGGCCTGGTCCGACAACGGCTCAAGGTTCTTGTCAACAAGGTTTCCCAGCGGCTCCGGCGGAGGAAAGCGCAGGAGTTGTTGTATATGTACGACGCCAAGGAAGCGCCCGGTGGGCGTTTCCAGCGGCGGCCGCGCGATGAAGATGGAGGACGCCAAGGCAGGGGAGAGTTCTTCGCGGCGAACGTGTGCCAGCGCTTCGGCCACCGTGGCTTCAGGAGGCAGGATGACGGGCACTGGTGTCATGAGGCCACCTGCAGTGTCTTCGTCGTACTCCAAAAGACGCCGGACGTCTTCGGCTTCCTGGGGCTCCATGAGCTGCAGGAGTTCTTCCGCTTGGGCGGAGGGCAGTTCGGCGAGGAGGTCGGCGGCGTCGTCGGGATCCATTTCCTCCAGGACGTCGGCGGCCCGTTCCACGTCCAGCGCAGAGAGGATCTCCACCTGGTCGTCCTCGGGAAGCTCCTGGAGGACGTCTGCCAACCGCTCGTCCTGAAGTTCGCTTGCCACTTCAAAGCGGCGCTTGTCGCTCATCTCCTGCAGGGCTTCGGCGAAGTCGGCAGGTTTCAGGTCCTCATGCGTGGCAACGAACTGTGTGGCCGCCTGAGGCTCGTTATGCCCGCCGGTCTGCGCGTCCGCCCAGTCAATGATCAGGGTTTCGTTGCGGCGGAGCCTGCTCAGGGGTGACAAGGAATGCCCGCGACGGACGAAGAGCTTGCTGACGAACCAGTCCTTGGACCTGTGCTGGTCCATGGCGATGTCCTCGATGGTTGCATCTCCGCTGCCATCGGCAAGGGTGACGCGACGATCAAACATCTCCGCTACCACCAGGGTCTCAGCACCCCGTTGCTCGAAACGACGCAGGTTTACCAATCCAGTGCAGATGATCTGGGTCTGGTCGATGGAGGTGATCCGGGTCATGGGTACGAAGACCCGCTTCTTGCCAGGTACTTCCACCACGATGCCCACGACATGCGGGGCTCCGCGGCCCCCCCGGGAGAGCACGACGACGTCGCGCAACCGGCCTAAACGATCGCCCAGGGGGTCGAAAACGTCCAAGCCGAGCAGACGCGCGACAAAGACGCGTGAGGGATGTGTGCTCATGTTTACAGGCTACCGAGTCTGCTCTCTTTTAGCTGAATTCCAGCCGCTTCACATCTACATGCGACACAATGGGGCTATGTCTAACATTTTTGGTGCTCCCAAAGCCGTTGAGGAATCCCGCAGCGTACCCCAAGGTGACACTGTTGGTTCGTACACGTCATATTTGGATGCCCAAAAGGCGGTGGACTACCTCGCGGACCAGCAGTTCCCCGTCCAGTTGGTGTCGATCGTGGGCAACGACCTCAAAATGGTGGAGCGCGTAACCGGCCGCCTGAGCTACCCACGCGTTGCCTTGTCCGGCGCTTTGAGCGGCATGTGGTTCGGCCTCTTCGTCGGCGTCATGCTCTCCTTCTTCACGCCCGGTGGCGGCACTTTCTCCATCATCACCTCCGTGCTCATGGGTGCAGCTTTCTTCATGCTGTTCGGCATCGCGACGTACGCCACCCAGCGCGGCAAGCGCGACTTCACGTCCACAAGCCAGGTGGTCGCCACCAACTACGATGTCATTGTTGCCATCGAGGCAGCCCACGAAGCCCGCCGGTTGCTCCACCAACTGCCCATGAATTCCGCCCAGGCTGCCACCGGACAAGCACAAAATTACAGTCCGCCCAACGCGCCCTTCCAGCAGCCCGGCCAGGCACCTGACCGTCCTGCCACCTGGAACGATCCCTATGGCCAGCGCGGACCGGAGGCCACGGAGTCGGATGCTTCCGGCGCGCAGGCTCCTGCTGCACAGCCGGTACAGAACCCGACGCCATCACCGGTGCGCTATCCGGACCTGCCCGATGGCCGCCCCCAGTACGGCGTCCGGGTCACGGAGGGCCAGAACGCCCCCCGGCAGGAGGAACAGCGGCCTGGGAACGACGATTCCCAGAAGCAATAGCTGTCATAAGAAGCACAAAGGAAAGGCCACCGGATATACATCCCGTGGCCTTTCCTGTGTGCTGTTGTTGCCTGGGAGGGGACGGGGTCCCTTTGCTGGCGGCTAGCCAGCAGCTTCCTGGTAGATGCCGGCCATCCAGGACTCGACGTCGTCGGCCTTGCGTGGCAATGCCGCGCTCAGGTTCACGGGACCATCTGCGGTCATGAGGATGTCGTCCTCAATGCGGACGCCGATGCCACGGTATTCGGCAGGAATGGCCAGGTCTTCGTTCTTGAAGTACAGGCCGGGCTCGATCGTGAAGACCATGCCCTCCGTGAGGATTCCATCAAGGTAAAGCTCGCGCTTGGCCTGGGCGCAATCGTGTACGTCCAGGCCCAGGTGATGGCTGGTGCCGTGTGGCATCCAGCGGCGGTGCTGCTGTCCCTCGGGGCTGATGGCTTCCTCAACAGAGACAGGCAGCAGACCCCATTCAGCGAGGCGCTCGGCAAGGACCGTGGTGGCCGCTGTGTGGATGTCCCGGAATTTCACGCCCGGCCGTGCGGCGGCGAACCCCGCATCAGCGGCGTCCAGGACAGCTTCGTAGACCTTGCGCTGCACCGCGGTGAAAGTGCCGTTTGCCGGCAAGGTCCGCGTGACATCCGCTGTGTACAGCGAATCAGCCTCCACTCCTGCGTCAAGCAGCAGGAGTTCACCAGCGTTGACGGCGCCCGAGTTGCGGGTCCAGTGCAACACTGTGGCGTTGTTGCCTGACGCCGCGATGGTGTCGTAGCCGAGTTCGTTGCCTTCCTCGCGGGCACGGGCGAAGAAAGCGCCTTCAACCACGCGTTCGCCGCGCTTGTGCGTCAAAGCACGCGGGAGGGCCCGCACGACGTCGGCGAAGCCTTCCACCGTGGCGGCGACGGCGATCTTCATCTGCTCGATCTCCCACTCGTCCTTGATCAGGCGGAGTTCGGAGAGTGCTTCACTAAGCTTTTCGTCCAAAGCATCCAGCTCGCCCAAGTCAAGGTTCTCAGGATCCTTGGCCGTGTTGTAACGGGCAGTGTCCACCAAAGCGTCGATGTTCTCATCTACCTTGCGGACCAGGCGTATGGAGATGCCGCCAATTTCCGGCGCGCCCACGTTCTTGGTGATGGCCAGTTCAAGTTCGGAAATGTGCGCCGTGGGCAGAGCCAGGCGGGCTTTGAATTCTGCCAGTGTGGGCCGTGCGCCAATCCAGAATTCACCGGCGCGGGAGTCGGCGTAGAACTGTTCGGTATCGCGGCCCGCCAGGGGACGGAAGTACAGCGTCGCAGTGTGGTGACCGCCGTCGTCGCCCTTTCCTTCACCTGCCGGTTCCAGGATCAAAACGGCATCCGGCTCGTGGTCCAGGCCCAATCCGGTGAGATGGGCGAATCCGGAGTGCGGGCGGAAGCGGTAGTCGCAGTCGTTTGAGCGGACCTTGAGCGGACCGGCCGGGATAACGAGCCGTTCGCCCTTGAACAGTTCGGAAATTGCACGACGGCGGCGGGCAGCGTGGTCTGCGACGGCGTCACGAGCGGGGTTTACCTGCGGTGCGGGCGCCCAGTTGCTGGCCATGAATGCCTTGAAGGCATCGGAGGTGGGCCGCTGCGAACGGTTGTTGACGCGTTCTTGCAGGGGCTGGGAATCTGTGGATTCCGCGTACGGGGTGTTTTCGGCATCATTCACCGTTACATCGTCCCACCAGTTTCGTGAGGAGGCCAACGGCGCAACGCCCCAAGGCGGTCCGCATCCCATAGGCTGGGAAAGTGAGGATAGACCTGCATACGCACTCGAATGTTTCCGACGGAACCGAGACCCCCGCCGGGGTGATCATTTCGGCCGCAGCTGCAGGCCTGGACGTCATTGCACTGACGGACCACGATTCCACTGATGGGTGGAAGCTGGCTGCTGCCGCTGCCAAGGAGCACGGAGTCACTTTTGTTCCCGGAATGGAGATCTCGTGCCGGACGGAGCAGGGGATCAGCGTCCACCTGTTGAGCTACCTGCATGATCCTTCCCACCCCGGGCTTCTTGAAGAGATCACCAAGTCAAAGGACGCCCGGCTCACGCGCGCCGAGCGCATGGTCACACTGTTGTCCGAGGATTACCCCCTGACGTGGGACGACGTCATCCACCATGTTGCTCCTGGCGCTACCGTAGGGCGCCCGCATATCGCGGATGCCTTGGTCGCTGCTGGCGTGGTCGCGGACCGCTCCGAAGCCTTCACGTCCATCCTCACCTCGCATTCGCGATACTTCGTGCAGCACTACGCACCCGACCCCGCTATCGCCGTCGAGCTTGTCCGTGCCGCTGGTGGCGTGCCGGTCTTCGCGCACCCGGTCGCTTCGGCGAGGGGACGAATTGTGGGGGAGCGGACGTACCGGGAGATGATCGACGCCGGACTGCTTGGCCTGGAAATTGAACACCGCGACAACCCTGAAGAAGGACGTGGGTTCCTTCGCAACCTGGCGTCCGAACATGGGCTGCTCATCACGGGATCATCCGACTATCACGGAGCCGGAAAACCGAATCGGCTGGGAGAGAACCTGACATCCCCGGACGTCCTGGCACGGATCGAGGAACTCGCAACCGGCAGCACGGTTGTTCGCTGATGGATCTGCAGTTGTTCGCATCCGTGATCGTCACGCTGTTCGTGATCATGGATCCTCCCGGCACGGTGCCAATATTCATGTCTTTGACTGCCCAGATGCCTGCCCGCGACCGGAACCGTTCGGCGTTGCAGGCTCTTGTGGTGGCTACCGGCGTGATCGTGGTGTTTGCGATCTTCGGCCAGTCGATCCTCAACTACATGCACATCTCATTGGCGGCCTTGCAAGGTGCCGGGGGATTGTTGCTGGTGCTGATCGCCCTGCAGCTGCTCACAGGTTCCACCAGCGGCGAGGAGAACGCCGCGAAGTACAAGAATGTGGCCTTCGTGCCTTTGGGGACGCCATTGATGGCAGGGCCGGGCGCCATTGTTGCGGTCATGGTTTTCGTCCAGCAGTCCAGCGTCCTGTCTGAGTACCTTGCGGTCGGGCTGGGCATCGCGGTGGTGCTTTGCTCGCTCTACCTGGCCATGCGGTTCGCGGGTGTGGTGCAGCGCGTCCTTGGCGAGAACGGCGTGGAGCTCGTCACCAGGATCGCGGGGCTTTTGCTTTCGGCCATCGCCGTGCAAATGATCGCCGACGCTGTTCAGGCATTCGTGAAGGGCACGGCCTGATCCAGGGTGCCTTCCGGCAAAGGCTCCGTCCGGTGGAAGACGGCCTTGGTGCCAAGGCGCTTCCGCATGACGTCGATGGCTTGCTCGTTCTGGTCCACGCAGACGAAGTTGCGCCCCAGCTTGGCGGCAACAGCGCCGAGGGTTCCTGATCCGGCAAAGAAGTCCAGGCACCAGTCGCCCTCGCGGCTTGAAGCAGAGACGATCCTGCGCACCAGGCCTTCGGGTTTTTGGGTAGGGTAGCCGGTCTTTTCCCTGCCGGTGGGCGAAACGATGGTGTGCCACCAGACGTCCGTGGGAAGTTTTCCCCGCTCGCGTTTGGCAGGCGTGACCAGGCCGGGGGCCATGTAGGGTTCGCGGTCCACTTCAGCGTTGTCGAAGTGATACTTCGCAGGGTTCTTTACGTACACCAGGATGTTGTCGTGCTTGGTGGGCCAGCGGTTCTTGGCCCGGGCGCCGTAGTCGTAGGCCCAGATGATCTCGTTGAGGAAACACTCCCGGCCGAAGATGGCGTCCAGCATCACCTTGGCGTAGTGCACCTCGCGGTAGTCCAGGTGCAGATACAGCGTGCCGTCGTCGGCAAGGAGCCGCCAGGCCTCTACGAGCTTGGGTTCCAGGAAGGACCAGTAGTCGCTGAAGGCGTCATCGTAGCTGTGAAGGGCACCCTTGATGGTGTCGTAGGAGCGTCCCTTGAACCCGACGCGGTCGCCGTCGCCGTCCGCGTTGCGGACCATGCGTGTTTCCTGGCGGCGTTGGACCCGGCCCGTGTTGAAGGGCGGGTCCACGTAAATGAGTGTGAAGGCGCCGTCCGGCAGTGTCGGGAGGAATTCCGCGTTGTCCGCGTGCACCACCAGATTGCCGCCGTCCGGCGCCCAAACAGTTTCAGTCATTGAGGACTTTAGGCCTCGGAGTTGCCGGACTGGGCGCCAGCGGTCTCGCCGGAAACCACTTCGCCGTTACGGCGGCGCGTGCGGGTACGCCGCGTGCGGGCCGGCTTCTCGGCATTGTCGCCAGTAGCGGTGCGGGTTTCGGAGGAACCGGCAGCAGGGGCCGCATCGGCTTCGGATGTACGACGGCGGCGTGTACGGTTGCGTCCGCCCTCACCGTTGGATTCCGAGTTGGCTTCGGTGGACTTGGCTGCGTTTCCACGGCCACGGCCGCCGTCCCTGCCACGGCCGCCATCGCGTCCACCGTCACGGGATGAACCGCCGGAACGGGAGTTCTTCTTGCCTGTTTCGCCCAGGTCCTCGAGGACCTCGGCCTCGACACCGGCAAGGGTGCGCTTGTTGCGCGGGAGGCGGCCCTTGGTGCCCTCGGGAATGTCGAGGTCACTGTAGAGGTGGGGGGAAGAGGAGTAGGTTTCAACCGGCTCCGGAACGCTGAGCCCCAGTGCTTTGTTGATCAGGCCCCAGCGGGGCATGTCGTCCCAGTCGACGAAGGTGACGGCGGTTCCCTTGTTGCCGGCGCGGCCCGTACGGCCCACGCGGTGCAGGTAGATCTTTTCGTCTTCCACGCACTGGTAGTTGATGACGTGCGTAACGTCATCAACGTCGATGCCACGGGCGGCAACGTCCGTGGCAACCAGGACATCCACCTTGTTGTTGCGGAACGCGCGCAGAGCCTGTTCGCGGGCGCCTTGGCCGAGGTCGCCGTGGATCGCAGCAGCGGCAAATCCGCGGTCCACCAGTTCCTCTGCGACCTTGGCCGCGGTGCGCTTCGTTTTGGTGAAGATGATGGTGCGGCCACGTCCGCGGGCCTGCAGGATGCGGGCCACTACCTCTGTCTTGTCCATGCTGTGGGCACGGTAGATGAGCTGGCGGATGTCGCGCTTGGTGAGGCCTTCGTCGTTCGGATCGGCAGCGCGGATGTGGGTGGGCTGCGTCATGTAGCGGCGGGCCATCGCGATGACCGGGCCGGGCATGGTGGCGGAGAAGAGCAGGGTCTGGCGAACGGCCGGAGTACCTGCGATGAGTGTTTCCACGTCCGGCAGGAAGCCGAGGTCCAGCATTTCGTCGGCCTCGTCAAGGATCACCATTTTGACGTTCTTCAGGCTGAGGTGCTTCTGCTTGTAGAGGTCGATCAAACGGCCGGGGGTGCCAACCACTATCTCGACGCCCTTCTGGAGGGCGTCAACCTGCGGTTCGTAGGCACGGCCACCGTAGATCGTGGCGATGCGGGCGTTGCGTTTACGGGATGCCGTCTGGAGATCATTGGCCACCTGTACCGCAAGCTCACGGGTAGGAACGATGACCAAGGCCTGCGGTGCACCGGGGACGGCCAGCTTGGCGTAGCCGGGGTCATCCCGGCCTTCCACGCGCTGCAGTGCCGGAATGCCGAAACCGAGGGTCTTGCCTGTACCGGTCTTGGCCTGACCAATGATGTCGTGGCCGCTGAGGGCTACGGGCAGCGTCATGGCCTGGATGGGGAAGGGGTGGGTGATACCGGCATCGGCGAGGGATTCGACGATGTCGGCGCGGACGTTGTAGTCAGCGAACGATTTCTCTTCGATCTCGTGGGGCGTCTCATCAGAGATGATCGTTTCCTCGGGTTCGATGGATTCGGTGCCGGTGGCGTCCGTCAGGACTTCATGGGTGTGCAATTCACTCACAGGGAGTTTCCTTATTCATTTGGGCATTGGCGCTGCATGCTCAACGGGTGGCGGAGCCGTACCGGAGCACGAACGGGCGCGCAAGCTAATCCAGTGGAAGCCGATCGCGGGCTATCTAGTACTGGCACTGGTGACCAGCGGGCACATCTCAAGATCGCGTAGGGGCGGGCTTGTTGAGTTCAAAAATTAACTGAATCAACGACCGGGCATCCATTACTACAGGGTCAGTCTATCCTCTGGGAGCGCTAAAGCCCGGATCGGGGTCAGTTCGGGTGCTGCGGGGCTTCAGGGGAGCAGGGTAAAACGGATCTCGCGGCTGGCGATATCGGCCTTCAGGAGTTGCACCCGGACCTTGGTGCCTGATTCCAGTTCGCCGTCACATCGGGCTGTCACCGCCGGTTCGGCTATCTGGATGATGCCGAACGGCCCATTGCCGTTTCCGTTTGCCCTTCCATTGCCATTGGTCGTGCCATTGGATGGCTTGGAACCGGAGATGACCACGGCATCGAACTCTTCGCCGATGTGGTTCGCCACGAGTGCAGCTTCCACGGTGTCCATGGCCAGACGCTCCAGCCGCCCGGCCAGTTGGTCGGATGCGGCCATGATCTCAGGCAGGGATGGAAGTGCTTCCCGCGCCCACGCCGGGATCTGGTGGCCGTTGCTGAGGGCCTCGCAGATCACCAGGACAAAGCGGTCGATGAGGCGACGCAAAGGGGCCGTGGTGTGGGCATAGGGCGCGCCGATGGCTGACTGGATGATGTTGGGTGGAAGTTCGCCATCGAAAGGTGTGTATCCAGCGCCGCGGAAGAGTGTTCCTGCAGAGTGCAGGATGGCCAGCTGTTTGGGATCCGAAGCGTCAAGTGTCCGGAGGTATTCACCGTACGTGACCTCGCCGTCCCAGGGTTTCCCGAGAGCCCTGGTCTGGCGTTTGAAATGGAGCAGTGACCGTTCGTCCGGTGCCGGCATGGTGCGCAGGATGCCCACTTTTCCGTCGAGCATCAGTTGGGCCGCTGCCATCCCGGTCATCAGTGATATCTGCGCGTTCCAGTCCTCCACAGGCAGGGACGGCGCTGCCACAATCCTGTAGCCGCCGCCACCGGTTGCCTGAACGATTTCCTGCTCCGGCATGTTCAGGTTGGCGCCACCACGCAGACGTTCCAGTTCCGCCCGCTTGAGGCCAACCTCCTTGAGGAGGTCAAGCACTGGTGGGGCCGTGCCGGCATCGATCTGTTCCTGGGCACCCCTGTAACTCAGCTTGGCGCGGCTACGGACGGTGCCACGGGCCACTGACGTGGCGGATACCTCCGCATTGTGGTCCAGTTCGAAGTCCCACACGAAGGCGCTGCAGTCCTGACCAGCCAGCAGGCTTCCGGCGTTCTCGCTGATAACCTCCGGGTGCAGCGGGATCCTCCCGTCAGGAGCGTAAAACGTTTGCCCCCGCTGCCGGGTTTCGGCATCGAGTGCCCCGCCGGGAGCAACAAAGGATGGCACGTCCGCGATTGCGTAGAGGACTTTGTAACCGTCACCGGCACGTTCAATGAACACCGCTTGGTCCAGGTCGGTGGACGTGGCCGGATCAATGGTCACGAACGGAATGTCCCTGAGGTCACGGTCCGGCAGCATGTGGTTTTCCACTGCTTTCCGGGCTTCCGTCACGGCCTCGGCCGGATACTCGCCCGGGAGTTCCAGTTCGGTCCGGAGGGCTGCAAATGCCTCCGCGAGCTGGTCCGACGAGTCGTCGACGTTGGGCGAAATCCGATGATGTGACACGAAAATCAGGTTAGCCCGAAATCGCTGGATAGTCTTGGACCATGAGCACTTCCTTGGACGATAATGCTCGCGTCCAGCGCCTCTCTTCGGAGCTGCTGGGAGCCATGGCGTACGGCGAGCTCTCCGCGTTTGGCCGGTTGTCTTTCGACTCCCGGTACGCTCCCACCCTCCATGACAGGGCAGTGCTGGCAAAGATTGCCGTTGGCGCTTACGGAAACTTCGCCTTGATCAGCAGCCGGCTATCGGAGATGGGACTCGATGCCGAAGAGGCCATGCTTCCGTTCCAGCGCTCGTTTGACCACTTTCACGAGCGAACAAAGCCAGCGGACTGGTTTGAATCCGTCATGAAGGCCTATGTGATCGACACCGTGTCATCGGACTTTTACCGCATGGTCGCGTCGTTCCTTGACGGCGGGACGCAACTCTTTGTCCAGAAGGTTGCCTCCGCGGACCAAGCCACGGAAGTATTACGCGTCCTCCTGCGCAGGGCTCTGGCTGATGATCCCCGCCTTGCGTCGCGACTGGCTTTGTGGGGCCGCCGCCTCGTCGGTGAAGCGCTGACGCAAGCACAACGCGTAGGCATGGAACATCCCCAGTTAGGACCGCTGCTCAAGGGCGGCGGGGATGCGCGCACGGCAGTCAAGGCCCTCACGGCCGAGCTTGCGGAGCGGCATGGGCGACGCATGTCCGGGCTCGGACTCACGGCTTAGGAGACTTTCGCATATTCTCCGCGGCCACCAGGGCGCCGGGTGATTATCCGGCGTCGAGCGCTTCCAGCAAAGTCTTGGCCGCCGCCGTCGGATCCTCTGCCTCAGTGATGGCCCGCACCACGACGACCCGGCTCGCTCCCGCGGCAACCACCTGTTCAATGTTGCTGAGGTCGATGCCGCCAATAGCGAACCAGGGGAGGAGGACGCCACCTACGGTCTCCTCGTCCGCGCGCTTTACGGCTTCCGCGGCATATGTGACCAGGTCCAGCCCAACTGCTTCACGGCCTGGCTTTGTGGGCGTTGCCCACACCGGACCAACACAGAAATAATCCAGTCCGCTCCTGCCAGGGGAGGCAGCTATCGCGGCGTCAACCTGCTCCGGCGTATGGGTGGAGAGGCCGATCACGGTGCGGTCGTGGAGGAGGTGACGTGCGGCGCGCAGGGGGATGTCCTTTTGCCCGATATGGAACACCGGAGCCCCGGAAATACTGGCAACATCGGCGCGGTCGTTGACGGCCCACAGCCGCCCGTGCCGTTGGGCCACGTTGTGCAGAACCTCCAGGACCTCCAGCTCCTCGGCGGCCTCGAGCGTCTTGTCGCGAAGCTGGATGATGTCTACGCCGCCCTCGAACGCGGCGTCGACGAAGTCTTCGAAATCGCCCTGGCGTTTGCGGGCATCAGTGCACAAGTAGAGGCGGGCAGTGGTGTGGACATCATGCTGGGTCATGGAAACCAGAGTAGTTCCTCTAAACTGGGCACGTACTGCGGGAGCCGTGACAGCGTCATATGACCGTCCGGCTGAGAGGGCTTCAGCGCCGACCGCTTGACCTGATCCGGCTAATACCGGCGTAGGGAAGGAAACATATGGCAGAATCCCGCCAAAACCCCTTGCAGGCAGACGTCGCAGTCATTGGTGGCGGCATCATCGGCCTTGGCATCGCCCACGAAGCCCGCCGCCAGGGCCGCTCTGTGGTCCTCATTGATCCCACCCCCGCAGCGGGTGCGACGTTCGCTGCCGCTGGAATGCTGGCTCCGGTCAGTGAGCTCCACTACCAGGAGGAAGACCTCCTGGAACTCATGCTGGAATCCTCCCAACTGTGGCCCGCTTTCATCCGGAGCGTCCATGGCGGCGAATCAGCCAACGGATACCGCACGACGTCGACAATCGCCGTTGGTGCCGACGCCGCCGACCGCCGCGCGCTGGCAGACCTCCGCACAGTCCAGCAGGCCGCGGGGCTCCACGTGGAGCCATTGTCATTGCGGGAAGCGCGCGAGCGTGAGCCTTTGCTGAGCCCACAGATTTCCTGTGCCTTCGAGATACCGGCCGATCACCAAGTGGATCCGCGGCGCCTTGCACGGTGCCTCATGGAAGGGTTGTCAGCCCACGGACCAAGTGACCCAACGTGGGTTTGCGGAGCGGAGAGCGGTTTCGCCCTGCCGCTCCACGCATCCCGTTTGCTCTGGGACGGGGACCGCGTCACCGGGGTGGAAGTCGATTCCGGCGCCGTCGTTTTTGCCCAAGAAACTGTAATTGCCTGCGGGCTGGATGCGACAAAGATCGGCAATCTCCCCGAGGGGCTCACGCTGCCCCTGCGGCCCGTTTACGGCGACATCCTCAGGCTGCGCGTTCCCCAACACCTCCAGCCCCTCCTCACATCCACCATCCGGGGCATGGTCCGCGGGGTGCCGGTCTA
Organism: Paenarthrobacter sp. 10L412; assembly: GCF_056395565.1. Classification (NCBI taxonomy): domain Bacteria; kingdom Bacillati; phylum Actinomycetota; class Actinomycetes; order Micrococcales; family Micrococcaceae; genus Paenarthrobacter; species Paenarthrobacter sp. 10L412. The sequence goes on from NZ_JBFTJT010000007.1 coordinate 101,313, forward strand.
CATCGTGCCCCGGGACGATGGCACGGTGGTGATTGGAGCCACGCAGCGCGAGGACGGTCTATCCGCTTCCACCAATGCAGTCTCCGCCGGGGGCGTCTATCAACTCCTGCGGGACGCCCAAGTGCTGGTGCCTGCGGTGGCGGAGCTGGAACTGTTGGAAGCGACAGCACGCGCACGGCCCGGCACTCCGGACAACGCACCATTGCTTGGACGCGTTTCTGGACTGGGACGTGTTTCAGGGCCTGAGGGCACCATCGACGGTCTCGTGATCGCGTCCGGGTTCTTCCGCCACGGCGTTCTGTTGACGCCTGTGGCCGCCAAAATCGTAGGCGGGCTGATCAGCGGCTCAGCCGACCCCCGATGGTCCATTTTCCGGCCTGATCGATTTACGGCAACGCAGGATCACCGCCTCCAATCAGCAATCAAGGACACACCATGAACATCAAACTCAACGGCTCCGAACACGCCGTGGCGGACGACGCATCCGTCAGCACGCTCGTCAGCGCCATCACAGGCCGGGTCCTGGACCACCGGGGACAGGCAGCCGACGGCGGCAAGCTGGGTGTCGCCGTCGCACGTAATTCCGAGGTAGTGCCCCGCAGCCAATGGGCCGCGACTGCGCTCGCCGATGGAGACGAACTCGAACTCGTAACCGCAGTCCAGGGAGGCTGAAAAAATGACCGCAGCAAAAACTGACATCAGAACAGACGCTTTGGTGATCGACGGCGTCGAATTCGGCTCCCGCCTGATCATGGGTACCGGTGGTGCGCCGAGTCTGGACGGGTTGGGAGCAGCCCTTCTGGCTTCAGGGACGGAACTGACCACTGTGGCAATGCGCCGGTACTCGCCGGCCGAGACAGGTTCACTGTTTCAACTCCTGCTGGATCACAACATCCGGGTCCTGCCCAACACCGCTGGCTGTTTTACTGCCAAAGACGCAGTGATGACCGCGGAGCTCGCCCGGGAGGCGCTGGAGACGGACTGGGTGAAGCTGGAGGTCATCGCCGATGAACATACTCTCCTTCCGGATGCGGTGGAACTCGTGGAGGCAACCGAACAGCTGGTGAACCGTGGTTTCAAGGTCTTCGCCTACACCAATGACGATCCTGTCCTCGCGCTGCGTCTGGAAAACCTGGGTGCCACAGCAGTCATGCCCCTCGGCTCGCCAATTGGCACGGGGCTGGGCATCCTGAACCCGCACAACATCGAACTGATCGTGTCCCGGGCCTCTGTTCCGGTAGTACTCGACGCCGGCATCGGGACTGCCTCTGATGCCGCGCTGGCCATGGAACTGGGCTGCGATGCTGTCCTGTTGGCAACGGCCGTGACCCGTGCTCAGAACCCGGTGCAGATGGGCGAAGCCTTCAAACACGCGGTGATCGCCGGTAGGCTGGCCAAGCAGGCGGGCCGTATCCCGCGCCGGGAGCACGCCCTCGCGTCATCGGCCATGGAAGGCCGGGCAGAGTTCCTCTAAATGCATCGTTCCTCTCAATGAAGGAGCAGTAGTGGCTGACAGGAAAGAGCCATTGACCCAGGTCGCCCTGGAGGCCGCCCTCAAGGACCTTCCGGACTGGAAGCTCCAGGACGGCCTCGTGACGGTATTCAAAACCTCGACGGCGGCCGACGCCTTGGCGCTCATCGCCGCCATTGGCCGGATCGCCGAGGAACAGAACCACCACCCGGATCTTGACTGGCGTTACAACAGGGTGTTCTTGCGTTACGTTTCCCATGATGCAGGTGGCCAGGTGACCCAACGCGACATCGCCGCTGCGGCTGCCGTGAGCGAGGCCGCAGCCGCGTCCGGTGCCCTGGCGCAGCCGGATCGCTATCCCGGAGATTGAGCGGGATAGCAGGTTAGTTAAACGGCGCTGGCCATCACCTATGGGTGATGGCCAGCGCCGTTTAAGAGTGAGCAGCGCCTTAGAGCCTCAAAGCTTTGGTGAGGGCGGCGGTGTCATGCTGGGTGCGCTTGCGGCCCAGAAGGACCACGACGGCAATCGCGACGGCCGTCCCCAACATGATAGGGAGGACCCAGGGGATCCAAGTCAGCCCGGGCTGGTAACCAAAGCCGGCCATGATGAGAGCTATCCAGCCCAGCACGCCGACGGTTGCCGAAACGCCCGCAGGCAATGCAATGCCGTACTTGCCGTGTCGCTTGTCATTTGCCCACACGATGAATCCTGTAGCGATGGTGGCAAGAACCACCACAACGAGTGAAAGCATGGAGACTCCTTAGCGGCAGCTGTAACTGGGAACCGCTAGAGTGCGCCGAAACCGACGCGGCGGACTTCCTCGGCACCAATTTCCACGTAGCCCAACACGCTGCCGGGAACGATGATCTGGCGGCCCTTCTCATCCGTGAGCCGCAGATCCGAACCCTTGGAGATGGCCTCTCCGACGATCTTGGCTACAGCCTCAGCATCGAGTGCGGATTCGAGCACAATTTCACGGCCAACATTCTGAATGCCGATCTTTACTTCCACAGCAAGGCCTCCAAGCCAATCAAGTTTTAAGTCAGTCCTCTATTTGTAGCCTAGGACTCTTTGGGGAATCGACTGATTCCGCGCCAAGCTAAACGATAGATCAGATCACTGGCTACATCGAGGTCGAGGTTTCCGTCGGTTTCGAGCCAGTAACGGGCGCTGACCTGCGCCATTCCTGCCAGTCCCCGGCCCAGGAGCTGCGCTTCCAGAGGGGGCAACTTGGTGTCCTCGGCGATGACGTGGGCCACGGCGTCGGCGAACGTTTTGTTGAAGGTCTCCAAGCGGGAGCTGACATCGGGGTCATTAATGAGGTCGGATTCGAAAACCAGGCGGTGGGCTTGGTCGTCGTCGGCAATGAACCTGTAGTAGGCCCGCATGACTGCCTTTACACGCTCTTTGTTATCCGTGGTGGAGTTCAGGGCATTGAGCATCAAATCGGTCAGGGCGGCCAGGTGGCTGTCCAGCAGCGCCATGTACAGCTCGCGCTTGGAAGGGAAATGCTGATACAGGACCGGCTTGCTCACATGCGCCGTCTCGGCAATTTCATCCATGGCGGCACCGTGGAAGCCGTTGGATACGAAAACTTCCAAGGCGGCGTTGAGCAACTGTGCGCGGCGCTCGTCCCGGGGCAACCTTGCTGAACGCGTCGAAGCAGTCCGTTCTTGCTTCGCTGGTGCTCCATCGTTTGCCCGTGTGCCGTCAGCCACAGTCTGCCGCCTTTCCTTTGCAGTTATGACCACTGTACCGGTGGGTAATATGACCGGGCGGCATCGGCAGGCATACATTGGGGTATGGCCTCAATTCTTGCTGCCCACCCCGCGCCCGCTGTCCTGCCGCCCCTCGTTGAACCGGCCGCCGCACTAACGCCGGCCGAGGTGGAACGGTACTCCCGGCATCTCATCATTCCGGAAATCGGCGCTCTGGGCCAACGCAGGCTTAAGAATGCGAAAGTTCTTGTCATAGGTGCCGGCGGGCTGGGATCTCCAGCATTGCTGTATCTCGCCGCGGCGGGCGTAGGAACCCTGGGAATCGTCGACGACGACGACGTAGACCTCAGCAACCTGCAGCGGCAGGTCATCCACGGCGTCAAGGACGTGGGCACCCCCAAAATCGAATCTGCGCGGAAAGCCATTGCGGAGCTGAACCCTTTGGTGGATGTTGTCCTGCACAACGTCCGCCTTGACTCCTCGAATGCCTTGGAACTGTTCGCCGATTACGATCTCATCCTGGACGGCGCCGACAACTTTGCCACCCGCTACCTGGTCAACGACGCCGCCGCGATTTTGGGCAAGCCGTACGTCTGGGGCTCCATCTTCCGCTTCGACGGGCAGGTCAGCGTCTTCTGGGCCGAGCACGGCCCCACCTACCGTGACCTCTACCCTGAAGCCCCGCCCGCCGGCTCAGTGCCTTCATGCGGTGAGGGCGGAGTCTTCGGTATGTTGTGCGCCGCGGTTGGATCCCTCATGGTGACGGAGGCAGTGAAGCTGATTACCGGCGTCGGGCGTTCCTTGCTTGGCCGTGTGGCGCTGTTTGACGCGCTTGGCGGCAGCTGGCGGGAAATCAAGGTCTCCAAGGATCCTGAAGCGGAGCCCATCACTGAACTCATGGATTATGAAGCATTCTGTGGGGTGACTCCGGCTGCGGCCACTGACCAGGAGCACACCGTCACTGCGAAGGACCTTGCCCGGATGCTGGCCGAGCGGGAAGCGGGTGAACGCGACTTCGAATTGGTGGACGTCCGCGAGTCCGGCGAGCACAGCATCGTGAACATCGATGGATCTGTCCTTATCCCGCAGGGCAGGATTCTTTCAGGCGAGGCTTGGGTGGAGTTGCCGCAGGATAAGGACATCGTGTTCCACTGCAAGGCTGGGACGCGCTCTGCTGCGGTCCTGGAGGCCGCGCAGAAGGCAGGCTACACGCGCGTCAGCCATCTCGACGGCGGTATCCTCGCCTGGGTCCGCGACGTCGAACCCGAAAAGCCCGTCTACTAGTCGTTGCCCGCAGGGGTCCTGATCTGTGCAAAGCTCAAGCATGAGCGAAGAATCCACAGAAACGCCCCAACGCCCCATCGGTTCCGGTTTTGGGCATGGCTCAACTGCCATGGAAGTGGTCCAAGGCCTTGACCTGACGGGTAAGGCCGCAATAGTCACCGGCGGGTACTCGGGGCTTGGACTGGAGACTGTGAGGGCTTTGGCCTCGGCCGGGGCGACGGTTACCGTTCCGGCGCGCAGGCTCGAACACGCACAGAAGGTGCTGGCAGAGGCAGGTTTGGCGGACGCCGTGGAAGCGGATGCCCTGGACCTCGCCGATCAGGCGAGCGTCAAGGCCTTCTCATCGCGCTACCTTGACCGGCACGACACCCTGGACATCCTGATCAACAACGCGGCGATCATGGCAAGCCCAGAGCACCGCGTTGGGCCCGGCTGGGAGGCACAGTTCGCCACGAACCACTTGGGGCATTACACGCTGGTCAACCTTCTGTGGCCTGCACTGGTCGCCTCCGGGAACGCGAGGGTTGTGTCCCTTTCCTCCACCGGCCACAAGCTCTCACCCATCCGCTTTGACGACATCAATTTCACGTCAGGCTATGACAAATGGCGCGCCTACGGGCAGGCCAAAACCGCGAATTCGCTCTTCGCCGTGGAGCTGGACCGCCTGGGCAGGGACTCGGGCGTCCGTGCTTTCGCAGTCCACCCAGGCGGAATCATGACCGAACTCCAACGCCACCTGCCTCAAGAAGAAATGGTGGCTGCGGGATGGATGGATGCGGAAGGGAACCTTCGGGAGGGGTTCAAGACGCCAGAGCAAGGGGCCGCTACTTCTGTCTGGGCGGCGACGTCCCCCGCTTTGACCGGCATGGGTGGTGTCTACTGCGAGGACTGCGACATTGCTGAACGTACGGACAAGGATTCGCCCCTGGCAAGGTACAGGGGAGTCGACGCGCACGCGATTGACAGGGCAGATGCCCGGAAGCTGTGGGAACTATCCGCGGAACAGACGGGAGTGAACGCTTTCGGCTGACGGGATCTCGTTAGCCGGATCTCGTTTCCCGGATGCGCTAAGAAAGCATCTGTGGAGCCCCTGGCCGCTTCAGGCTGGGGGCTGGGACGTCAGGCGCTTTCGGAGCGGAGTTGCTCGTGGTCCACGGGGCATTCTGCAGCAGCGGGAGCCTGGGGCTGCTCCACCTGGATGCCGTACAGGGCTTCCAGGGCGGCCACGTAGTCATCTTGCTGTCCGTTGGCTGCAAGTTCGCGGGCGCGCACGGTTGGAATGTGCAGGAGCTGCTTGACCATCCGGCGGAGCGCAAACTCCACCTCTTCGGCAGCGGCGGTGCAACCGTGGCGGGCACGGACTTTTTCCATCTCCGCGTCCAGTACATTCATGGTGTGGCGCCGCAGGGCAACGATCGCGGAGTCGACGGAGCGGGATTCGCGTTCCGCTTCGAATGCGGATGCAGCGCCATTGACGATCTCGCTGGCATGGGACAGGGATTCTGCCTGTTCCTGGGGTGCAGCGAGACGTACGGACTCAAGCGTGAGGAGTTCGACGCCGTCGAGCTCGCCCACTGCGGGGTCGAAGTCGTGGGTGAGTGCGAGATCGATCGCGATGAGTGGTTTGCCGGAATTTGCCCTGACCCGGGCAAGATCCTCAGCTTCAACGCGGGTGTCCGAACCGCTGCACCCGATCATGACGTCGGCTGCGGCAACCGCCGCCGGAAGGCTATCGGCGTCGAGCGCTGTGCCACCGCGGGTAGCGACGAAACCCTCGGCGCGCCCCGAGGAAGAGTAGACGGAAATGTCGGTGCATCCGCGTTCGCGGAGCAGGGACATGGTGGCACCGGCATAGGCGCCCGTTCCGAAGACAACTACCTTCTTGGCAGACCAATCGTCACTGTCAGAAAGGTCCGTTGCCAGATCCAAGGCTACAGAGACGATGGAAAGGCCGCGGGAGCCGAGGGCCGTCTGGGCGCCAACGTCTTTTGCGGTCTTGGATGCAGCCTGGAAGAGGCGGACGAGCCCGGAACTCGCAGTGCCTTCCTGCTGCGCGGTGATCAGGGCCCGGCGGACCTGGCCGGCTATTTCGCGTTCGCCCACCACTGCAGAGTCCAAGCCCGCGCTTACAGCGAAGAGGTGGCGGGTGACGTCAGGTCCCGTGTGTGTGCTGAAGGAGCGGGACACGAGTTGTTCGTTGAGGCCGCTCAATTCGCTGATCTGGGAGACAAGGGCCGATCGGGCGGCTTCGAGGCCTGCTCCGTTGGCTGTTTCGCCGTAGATCTCATAGCGATTGCAGGTTGCCAGGACCACGGCGCCGGAGACCAGCGGGGATCCGGAGAGGGCCGAAGAGGCAAGCTCAGAGGAACCGTTGCTCAGCTGAGCAACGGTTTCGAGGTCGATGTCGGCGTGTGTAGCCACCAATGAGAAAAGAACCACAGCACCCCAATCATAGCTTTTTCGCAGGCCGGTAGAACAATGCGGCGCAGTGGGAATTCACACGCGGTTCCGTGATCCCCGCCACCCCACCGGTTGGAGGGGTGGGACGTGACAGCCTGTCGTTATCTTTTGGCCGGGATTTTCGGCACAATCAAAGGCATGACTTCTAGCGCGGCAGCATCCAATAGTACGGCCACCAACGCCCCTGCAGGCGAACCTGCCGGCAAACTTGGCGCGGATCACCCGTTGATGGACGGCCGTACGTCGGAGTCCCCGCTCATCACCGCCTACCGGGGCGGCAAGCCGTCACGCAGGCCGGTATGGTTCATGCGCCAGGCTGGCAGGTCCTTGCCGGAATACCTGAAGGTCCGCGAGGGCGTTGCCATGCTGGACTCCTGCCTTCGTCCCGAACTGGCCGCGGAGATTACCCTGCAGCCGGTTCGCCGCCATGATGTGGATGCCGCCATCTTCTTCTCCGACATCGTTATCCCCCTCAAGCTTGCAGGCGTTGGCGTGGACATCGTTCCGGGCGTGGGTCCGGTCCTGGACAAGCCGGTCCGGACGGCCGCCGATGTGGCTGCCCTTCCCAAGCTGACATGGGAAGCACTTGAGCCCATCCGCGAAGCCGTTCGCCTGACGGTGGCGGAACTTGGCAAGACTCCCCTCATCGGGTTCGCCGGCGCGCCGTTCACGCTCGCCGCCTACATGGTGGAGGGGAAACCTTCGCGAGACCACCTCGGCCCCCGGACCATGATGCACGCGGACCCCGAAACCTGGGCAGCCCTCGCCAACTGGGCAGCGGATGCTTCCGGCATGTTCCTTCAGGCACAGCTTGAGGCCGGGGCGTCAGCCGGACAGCTCTTTGACTCCTGGGCTGGGTCCTTGGGCCTGGCTGATTACGCCAACTACGTGGCTCCTGCGTCAGCGCGGGCGTTGGATCACGTGCGCGGGTTGGGTGCTCCGCTGGTGCACTTCGGTACCGGAACGTCCGAGCTCCTGGTCGCCATGCGCGACGTCGGCGTGGACGTTGTAGGGGTGGACTACAGGCTGCCACTGGATGAGGCCAACCGCCGCCTGGGTGGCACGGTTCCGCTCCAAGGCAACATTGACCCTGCCCTCCTCCCGGCCCCGTGGGAGGTCCTGGAGGCGCATGTCCGCGAAGTCATCGCGGCGGGCTCGCACGCTCCAGGGCATGTCGTGAACCTGGGCCACGGCGTGCCCCCGGAGACGGACCCGGCTGTCCTGACGCGGGTTGTGGAGCTCATCCACTCGATCCCGGCAGAGTAGGACGCATGCGCGGGGGACACGTCCACGGCAAAGCGAAGGAAGCAGCCACAACGCAATCAACGACTGGGCCTACCGCCGTTGTGGTCGGCGGCGGCATTTCCGGCCTTCTGGCTGCGCGGGAACTGGCAATGGCTGGAACCTCGGTGACCATCCTTGAGGCGAGCGAGGCCTGGGGCGGTTGCGTCGGAAGTCATGTGGTGGCCGGCCTGTCATTGGACAGCGGGGCCGAGTCCTTTGCCACAAGGTCCTCAGCTGTGGCCGATCTGGCGCGCGAACTCGGGCTGCAGGGCCAGATCGTTTCCCCGCACCCGGGCGGCGCCTGGGTGCAGCTGCCGGATGGACCGCAAGAGCTGCCCAAGACGGGAATTCTTGGTATTCCGGCCAATCCTTGGGACCCCGAGGTCAGGCGTTCGCTTGGCCTCTCCGGCGCCCTGCGTGCATCCCTGGACCGCTGGCTGCCCGCTTCGTTTGGCACAACATCCGAGGTCGCCAGCGTGTCTGCACTGGTCCGCGCCCGCATGGGGAAGAAGGTCCTGGAGCGGCTGGTTGCTCCGGTGGTGGGTGGTGTTCACTCCGCCGATCCCGGCCTGTTGGACGTCGATATGGTCGCTCCCGGCCTCCGCGCCGGCATGAAGGAGCGCGGGTCCTTGGCTGCAGCTGTTGCTGCCCAGCGCAAGGCAGCCCCCGGCCCAGGTTCCGGATCCGCTAAAGCAGGTTCCGCCGTCGCGGGTCTGAAGGGCGGCATGAACACACTGGTCACCGCGCTGGTCAACGACCTTCGCCGCCGGGGCGTGGACATGGTGAGTGGAAAGAGCGCTGACACCGTTTCGAAAACCGGCAATGGTTGGCGGGTCAGGGCCGGTGAAAGCACGTACGACGCCGGTCGGCTGGTCGTAGCGCTGGATGGACCCGCTGCCGTGGGGCTCCTGGAAAGGGCTGTACCGGAACTGTCCGGCCTTCGCCCTGCTCCCGGACCCTTGGTGAGCTTGGTGACGATGGTTGTTGACCTTCCCGAGCTTGACGGACGGCCCCGTGGCACTGGAATCCTCGTGGCCCCCCAGACCCCGGGTATCCGGGCGAAGGCCCTGACGCATGCCACTGCCAAATGGGACTGGCTGGCAGAGGAGGCCGGGCCGGGCACGCACGTCCTGCGCCTTTCCTATGGACGCCGTGAGGAGGCCGATGGGGGAGTGCCGGATGTTGTCATGGAAGATGAGGAGTTGCTGGCCGCAGCGCTTGATGATGCTTCGGCGTTGTTGACGGTGCCCGTGACGCGCGCGGACATTGTCGATTGGGATGTGGTGCGCTGGGCAGGCGCCTTGCCGTTTGCCGCCGTCGGTCATAAAAAGCGCGTAGGGCAGGTCCGGCAGGTGTGTGCCGGAGCCGATGGCCTAACGGTCGTTGGTGGCTGGTTGGCGGGTAATGGCCTTGCCGCCGTGGTGGCGGATACCCGCTCGCAGCTCGCCCAAGCCATCGGCGATATTCGCCCAATTTCGTGATTTGTGTCACTTCTACGCCTTGTAGAAGTGATCCGTTTCGACTTAGTGGCTGGCACGGGGCAAACTTGAACCATGAGCCACACTTCTGCCGAATCTGTCACTAAAACTGCTGGAACCGAAGAGCAGTTCTTTACGCTCTGGACCGTCTTCAAGCGCTCGGCCGACGTCCTGCGCAGCGGCGATGCTGCCCAGGAATTTGAAGCCCTTGAAGGGAAGCTCGCCGAAGAAGGCGTGACCCTGCGGGGCAGTTACGACGTTTCCGCCATGCGCTCGGATGCCGACATCATGGTGTGGCTGCACGGATCAAAGCCGGAAGACCTTCAGTCAGCGGTCCGTTCCATTCGCCGCAGCAAGCTCTTCGCCGGCACCGAGATCGTCTGGTCTGCCATGGGCGTCCACAGGGAAGCCGAGTTTGCCAAGAGCCACGTCCCGGCCTATGCGCGGGGCGTCGAGCCCAGCACCTGGCTGTGCGTTTATCCGTTCGTCCGCTCCTACGAGTGGTACCTGCTCCCCGCGGAAGAACGCGGAAAAATGCTGCGTGACCACGGAATGCTGGGTCGGGAGTTCCCGCAGGTCATCTCCAATACCGTTTCCTCGTTCGCGCTGGGTGACTGGGAGTGGATCCTTGGCCTGGAGGCACCTGAACTCGTTGACCTCGTTGACCTCATGCGCCACCTGCGCGCAACCGACGCCCGCAACCATGTCCGCGAAGAAATCCCGTTCTACACAGGCCGCCGCGTGACTGCTGCCGAGATTGCAGAGGTCCTCGCATGAGTGGCCTTGCCGTCTCCACCACCCCCAACGAGGTCACCGAGCGTGGTCGCCAGGAAGCAAAGCAGTACGACGCCGTGCTTCTTGCATCCTTTGGTGGTCCTGAAGGCCAGGAAGATGTCATTCCCTTCCTCCGTAACGTCACCCGTGGCCGTGGCATCCCGGATGAACGCCTTGAAGAGGTCTCACACCACTACCGCGCATTTGGGGGCATCAGCCCCATCAACCAGCAGAACCGTGAACTGAAGGCCGCGATCGAGGCCGAGTTGGCCAAACGCGGCATTGAGCTTCCGGTCCTGTGGGGCAACCGGAACTGGGACCCGTACATCGCTCCGGTCCTGCAGGACGCCTACGACGCCGGCCACCGCCGGATCCTGATGCTCACCACCAGCATCTACTCCTGCTACTCCAGTTGCCGCCAGTACCGTGAAGACATTGGCATCGCGCTGACCGAAACAGGGCTGGACGGTAAGCTCGAGGTGGACAAGATCCGCCAGTACTTCGACCACCCCGGCGTTGTGCAACCTTTCCTTGAAGGTACCGCCGCCGGCCTCGAAGAAATCCGCGGCAAGCTCATTGCCGCCGGCGAATCCGACCCCGATTCAAAAATCCGAGTCCTGTTTGCCACCCACTCCATCCCCACGCGCGACGCCGAAGCAGCCGGCAGGTCCGAGGACGAGCCGCGCGAGTTCGCAGAAGGATCTGCCTACGCGGCACAGCACCTGGCAAACGCCCAGGCCATCATGGATGCCGTTGCCCCGAACGTGGCCTGGGACCTTGTGTACCAATCCCGCTCCGGCGCGCCGCACATTCCTTGGCTGGAACCGGACATCAACGATCACCTCGAAGAAATCGCCCCCGAAGGCGTACGCGGCGTCGTGATCGTTCCCCTCGGCTTCGTCAGCGACCATATGGAGGTTGCCTGGGACCTGGACACCGAAGCCTTGGAGACTTGCAGGAACCTGGAGATGGAAGCCACCCGCGTGCCCACCCCGGGAACGCACGCTGCCTTTGTTTCCGGGCTGGTTGACCTGATCTGTGAACGCACGGTGGATAACAACATCGCCGATCGTCCCCACGTTACGGACCTTGGTCCTTGGTACGACGTTTGCCGCCCCAATTGTTGCGAAAACTTCCGGGGAGCAAAGCCGGTTATTGCCGAGGTCGGCTCCACTATCGGCGTCGGACATGAGGCTTACACCTCCTCGGAGGTCAGCAAGTGAGCATCCGCATTGGCACCCGGGCCAGCAAGCTCGCGCTGACCCAGACCCAGCAGACGGCCGATCGGCTGGCAGCTGTTGGTGGCTTCCCGGTGGAGCTGGTGCACATCAAGACCGAGGGCGATGTCAGGACTGGCTCGCTGTCACAGATGGGCGGCACGGGTGTCTTCGTGGCGGCCCTGCGCGATGCCTTGCTTGCTGAAACCTGCGATGTCGCTGTTCATTCTTTGAAGGACCTGCCCACGGGGGCTGCAGTTGGACTGAGCATCGCCGCTACCCCCAAGCGCGTGGATGTCAGGGATGTCTTGTGTGCCCGGGATGGCCTTACCCTTGCCGAATTGCCCGGTGGCGCCAAGGTAGGTACGGGTTCACCCCGACGTGCTGCGCAGCTAAGGGCGGCCCGGCCTGACATCGAGGTGCAGGATATCCGTGGAAACGTGGACACGCGCCTGGGACGCGTCCCCGGGCTTCCCGGCAACGCCACGGACCAGGTTGTTCCCGGCAAGTCTTGCGACCTGGACGCCGTAGTGCTCGCTGCGGCCGGGCTGGAACGGATGGACCGGCTGGACACCGTGAGCGAGTTCTTCGAGACGGATGTCATGTTGCCTGCCCCCGGTCAGGGTGCGCTGGCCATCGAATGCCGCACGGAGGACGCCCCGCAGGTGGAAGGCTCCAATGGTGTTCTCGCCCAGGCTCTCGCTGCATTGAACGACGACGACACCCGGCTTGCGGTGACAGCTGAACGTGCCGTCCTGGCCCGGCTCGAAGCTGGCTGTGCCGCGCCGGTTGGCGCCTACGCCTTCAGGAAGGGCAGCATGCTGCACCTTGAAGCCGTTGTCTGCGCCGTTGACGGCACCAAGACTGTGCGCGAGAAGAAAGCCACCGATGGCCTGACCGAAGTAGGGGCGACGTTGCTCGGCATTGAAGTTGCGGAGCTTCTGCTCGCTGCTGGTGCCGCGGAGATCGCGGATCTTGCAGCGTCCTGATGTGACTCAAGCATCGGCTTTGGCAGGTCGGCGGGTCCTGATTACCAGGAGCGCCGACCGTGCGCGGCCACTTGCTTCGCTCCTGCACACGCTCGGAGCGGAGCCCTTGGTGCTTCCCCTCATCGATTTCGAGCGGGCGGAGGACCAGGCTTCCCTCGACGCCGCCCTGGACCAGCTCTCCGCTGGATTTTTTGACTGGATGGTGATCAGCAGCATCACCACCGTGCGTGTCCTGCTCGAAAAGGCTGCCGAGCGTGGCACGCTTCCGGCAAACCTCGTGCCGTCGCGGACGCGCGTGGCCACGATCGGTCCGTCCTCACGGCGGATCCTGGAAGCTCTCGGCCTGACCGTCTCCGTGGCACCCACTGATCTTCAATCTGCCGATGGCCTCGTCGCCCTATGGGAGCCGGCTCCTGGACGCGTTCTTCTCCCGCAAGCCGATATCGCAGGCCCCGGCCTGCGTGACGGATTGGCCGCCAAGGGGGCAGACGTAACGTCCGTGACTGCCTATCGCACGGTGGACTATCCGGCCCGGACGGGACTGCGCCTCGAAGCCGAACTGCCCGCCGCCGTCGTTCATTCCGGCAGTTCTGCCTCCGGCAGTTCTGCCTCCGGCAGTGCTGGTTCCCGTACCGGACAGCCGCAGGAGATGACTCCCTCGGAAGCTCGCGCGGCCATTGACGCCGGGATGCTGGACGCCGTCGTGGCCGCTTCCCCGAGTGCCGCCCGGCGGATTGCGGAGACCCTTCTGCCCTTGGGCAGGTGCCGATTCATAGCCATTGGGCGTCCGACGGCGGCAGAGGCCACCCACCTCGGAATCACCGTCGGAGCCACCGCCAAAGAACCTACCCCGGACGGCATCGCGGCCGCCTTGGAAACAGTATTCGCCAACGAAGGGAACCCCAGATGAGCTTTCCGAACCACCGTCCCCGCCGCTTGCGCACAACCCCGGCGATGCGCAGGCTCACGGCAGAAACACGTCTGGCCCCCGCAGACCTCATACTTCCGGCCTTCATCCGTGAGGGCCTCAGCGAGCCCAGCCCCATCAGTTCGATGCCCGGCGTCGTACAGCACACCACCGACACCCTTAAGCGCGCAGCCGCGGAAGCCGTGGAACTTGGCGTGGGCGGCATCATGCTGTTCGGCGTACCGGAGGTTCGGGACGCACGGGGCACCGCATCCTTGGACCCGGAAGGTGTCCTGAACAAGGCCATCCGGGACGTCAAGGCCGAAGTAGGCGATGACCTGGTGATCATGGGCGATGTCTGTCTGGACGAATTCACTGACCACGGACACTGCGGCGTTCTGGATGCCGAAGGATATGTGGACAACGATGCCACCTTGGAGATCTACGGCCAGATGGCCGTTGCCCAGGCGGAGGCGGGCGCCCATGTGTTGGGACCTTCGGGCATGATGGACGGACAAATCGCCGTCATCCGCCAGGCATTGGAGGATTCCGGCCACAAGAACACCGTTGTCCTGGCCTATGCCGCGAAGTACGCCTCAGCTTTCTACGGTCCGTTCCGTGAAGCGGTGGACTCCCAGCTGAAAGGTGATCGCCGAACCTACCAAATGGATGCAGCCAACCGTCGCGAAGCCATTCTCGAAGTGGAATTGGACCTTGAAGAAGGCGCCGACATGGTCATGGTCAAGCCAGCCATGAGTTACCTCGACATCCTCGCGGATATTGCGGCAATGAGCCCGGTACCCGTCTCGGCCTATCAAATCTCGGGGGAGTACGCCATGATCGAAGCGGCCGCTGCCAACGGCTGGATCGATCGGCGGGGAGCCATCACGGAGTCGGTTCTCGGCATCAAGAGGGCCGGAGCCGATACCGTCCTGACCTACTGGGCCTCCGAACTGGCAGGCTGGCTGAAGGAGTCCTGATGACCGCAGTGCCTTCCGAATCGGGATTTCCGTCTGCATCCAGGGCTGACTCCGACCCCACCGCACCGGTGGGCGCTGCAGAAATCCTGCTCGGCCTGAACACCTTCGGGGACGCGGGCCTCGATGCCGACGGTAATCCCAAGGAGCACGCCCAGGTCCTGCGGGAGTTGCTTGAGGAAGCAAAGCTGGCTGACGCCCTGGGCATTCATGCTTTTGGCGTGGGAGAGCATCACCGCCGCGATTTTGCTGTATCGGCTCCCGAGGTCTTCCTCGCGGCAGCTGCCGCAGTGACATCCCGGATCCGGCTCGGATCGGCAGTGACGGTGCTCAGTTCGGACAATCCGATCCGGGTCTTCCAACGTTTTGCCACTGTTGACGCGATCTCCAACGGCAGGGCAGAGGTCATGTTGGGCAGGGGCTCATTTATTGAGTCCTTCCCGTTGTTCGGACTGGACCTTGCAGACTACGACGTCCTGTTCGAAGAAAAGCTTGAACTGTTTGACAAAGTACGGGCCCAGAAGCCGGTTCATTGGGAAGGGCGGACCCGCCCCAACGTGAACGGACTCCAGGTTTACCCGCGTTTGCAGCACCATTTGCTGCCGGCATGGATAGGTGTGGGTGGGACGCCTGAATCCGTGTTGCGGTGCGCGGAATATGGCTATCCCATCATCTTCGCGATCATCGGGGGAGAGCCCCGCCGTTTCGCTCCGCTCGTAAATCTTTACCGTGAAGCGATGGCCAAATACGGTCACCCCATGCGACAAATCGCAACCCACTCACCCGGGTTCATTGCAGACACTGACCAGGATGCCCGGGAAGAACTCTTTCCGCATTGGCTGGAGCAGCGCAACAGAATAGGCGCCGAGCGCGGCTGGGGTCCGGGAAACCGGGGGGAATTCGACGCAATGTGCGGCCCGGAGGGCGCACTCTATGTGGGTTCTCCTGAGACTGTGGCCCAAAAAATCGTCCTGCTCAAGCGCAACCTCGGCGTGGACCGCTTCGACCTCAAATACAGCAACGGCACCCTGCCGCACGGATCCATGATGCGCTGCATCGAGTTGTACGGCACCGAAGTGGCCCCAAGGGTCGCTGAGCTGCTGGCGAACGCCTCATAGCTGCGCCTCTGAATCACCGAAAGACGCTTCTGAATGACTGAAAGAATAGGAACCATGACTTCAAACACCCCTGTGTCCGACCAACTTTTCGATCGAGCCCAGTCCCTCATGCCCGGCGGAGTGAACTCGCCCGTGCGTGCTTTCGGATCCGTTGGCGGCACTCCGAAATTCATGGTTTCGGCCAAGGGCGCCTACCTCACAGACGCTGATGGCAAGGAATACGTGGATCTCGTCTGCTCGTGGGGCCCGGCCCTGCTAGGCCACGCCCACCCCGCCGTTCTCGAGGCCGTGCACGCTGCTGTGGACCGGGGCCTGTCCTTCGGAGCGTCCACCCCGGATGAGGCCAACCTTGCCGAGATCGTGAAGGAGCGCGTGTCCGCCGTCGAACGCCTGCGCATGGTGTCCACGGGCACCGAGGCCACGATGACGGCGGTTCGCCTCGCCCGTGGTTTTACCGGCCGCAACCTGATCATCAAGTTTGCCGGGTGCTACCACGGCCACCTGGACGGCCTGCTGGCAGCAGCAGGTTCCGGCCTCGCGACGTTGGCCCTCCCCGGTTCGGCCGGCGTCACGGC
The DNA here is from genome assembly GCF_056395565.1 of Paenarthrobacter sp. 10L412. Taxonomy (NCBI): domain Bacteria; kingdom Bacillati; phylum Actinomycetota; class Actinomycetes; order Micrococcales; family Micrococcaceae; genus Paenarthrobacter; species Paenarthrobacter sp. 10L412. The sequence continues at coordinate 117,566 of NZ_JBFTJT010000007.1, forward strand.
AGCCACCGCCGCTGAGACACTTGTTTTGCCCTACAACGACCTCGCAGCTGTCGAAGCTGCCTTCGCCAAGCACGGCAACAACATCGCGGCCGTGATCACCGAAGCTGCCCCGGCAAACATGGGTGTCGTCACCCCGGGCGAGGGCTTCAACGCCGGGCTGTCCCGCATCACCACGGAACACGGGGCGCTCCTCATCCTGGACGAAGTCCTCACCGGTTTCCGCACCGGTTACGCCGGCTACTGGGGACTCACGGGCCGTCAGGAAGGATGGGCGCCGGACCTGCTGACCTTCGGCAAGGTCATTGGCGGCGGAATGCCGACGGCGGCCCTCGGCGGACGTGCCGACATCATGGATTACCTTGCACCCGTTGGTCCGGTGTACCAGGCAGGCACGCTGTCAGGAAACCCTGTGGCCATGGCTGCCGGTGTCGCAACGCTTACCCATGCCACGCCCGACGTTTACGCCTATGTGGACGCCCGTTCGCTGGAGCTGTCCGCTGCTCTTTCCTCGGCGCTTGATGCCGAAGGCGTGGACCACTCCATCCAGCGTGCAGGCAACCTGTTCTCGGTTGCATTCGGTACCTCGGCCCGCGGTGTGCACAACTACGACGACGCCCAAGGCCAGCAAGCTTACCGTTACGCACCGTTCTTCCACTCGATGCTGGACTCCGGCGTCTACTTGCCGCCGTCAGTCTTCGAGGCCTGGTTCCTGTCCGCAGCGCATGACGACGCTGCAATGAACAGGATCGTTGACGCCCTCCCGGCTGCTGCGAAGGCTGCAGCCGCCGCGATCGCCTAAGTCCGCGGTCGCCTGGGTCCGCGGTCGCCTGGGTCAAGGACAATGCGGTGCCCCGGCCGGCTGGTCGAAGCAGGCTGGCTGTTCGAAGCAGGCTGGGGCACTGACTTCCCGGGGTAGGCTCGTAAGGGAAACCCAACCCCAACGAATTCACGGTTTACCATGCGCAAGATCCAGTCAATTGCATCCCTTGGTGTGAGGGCCGCGGCGGCCGGAATCCTCGTCACAATGGTGCCTGGTTGCTCAAGTGGGAATGAAACCGCCAGCCCCACAACTGCACCGGTTACGCCGTCTTCAACCACCCCTTCGCCGACGAACACCCCTGTTCCGGGCAAGTCCACTCCGGGGGCTTCAACCGAACCCCAGGACTCCCGGGCACCTTCGGCAGCACCTACCCGTGAAGCGCTGTCCACGGCACAACAACAGCTTGCCAAGCTAAGCCTTGAGCAACGTGTCGGGCAACTCTTCATGGTTGCCGCGAAGGCGACGGGTGCAGAGCCGGGCACCATGGAAGCACTCACCAAATACCACGCAGGCAACGTTTACTTGAGTGGCCGCAGCAAGGCCGGCACTGCTGCCACAGCTGCCGTCGTGGCCTCCCTTACCGGGACAGTTTCCGCCGAAACCACCGGTGGGCTGCCTCTCTTCGTGGCCACTGACCAGGAAGGTGGATACGTCCAAGTCCTGGCTGGTCCGGGTTTCTCCGCCATCCCTGCCGCGTTGGTGCAAGCCGGAGCTGGTCCCGCGAAGCTGCGGGCAGACGCCACCGTTTGGGGGAAGGAACTCCGTAGCGCTGGCATTAACGTCAATCTGGCTCCGGTCCTTGACACCGTGACAAGCCCTGAATTCGCGCCGTCCAATGCACCCATCGGACAATTCCAACGCGAGTACGGATTTGTGCCGGGGCAAGTGTCCAACCTCGGAAACGCTTTTGCCCAAGGCATGAAGGACGCGGGGGTTGCACCGGTCGTAAAGCACTTCCCAGGACTCGGCAGGGTAGTTCCCAACACCGATGTCAGCCAGAACGTCAGGGACACTGAAACTACGCGGAATGATCCCGCCCTGGAGCCATTTCGCACAGCCATGACGAACGGCGTGCAATGGGTCATGGTGTCCAATGCCTACTACGACCAAATCGACCCCGCCAACATTGCGCCGTTCTCGCCCGTGGTGATGGGGCAGATGCTTCGCGGGGACGCTGGCTTCAAAGGCATTATCCTCTCGGATGACGTCTGTAGTGCAGCACAGTTGAAGCCGTGGACCACCGCGGACCGCGCCGTCAACTTCTTCGCAGCGGGCGGCACGATGCTGGTTTGCGCGGACCCGGGAAGCATCCCCGCTATGTATGACGCCGTACTCCAGAAAGCACAGTCAGAGCCGGATTTCCGCAATAAGGTAGATGCTGCGGTGTTGACTGTGTTGTCGGTGAAACTTGGGAAGTAATACTGGAAACAAGTCAAGGGGGCGGAGACTGGCCGGTGCCTCACCGCGGTTGCGCCTAATGCAGGAGACCCCGCCCCCTGACTTTTCACCACTAGGGCGACCGTCTGGAGGCGGGGTCTGCTGTTTGGCTGCATTACGGGGACTAGAGGACGTCCGAGAGGAAGCCTTGGAGCCGCTCTGTCCGGGGGCTGTTGAACAGCTGCTCCGGCGGACCGGATTCCACAACTACGCCAGCGTCCATGAACGTCACCACGTCTGAGACGTTGCGGGAGAAGCCCATCTCATGGGTAACCACCACCATGGTCATGCCTCCCTGTGCGAGATCGGTCATCAGGGCAAGTACGCCCTTGACGAGTTCCGGGTCCAGCGCGGAAGTGGCCTCATCGAAGAACATAACCTCGGGCTTCATGGCAAGCGCACGGGCAATGGCTACGCGCTGTTGCTGGCCACCCGAAAGGTTGGCAGGGCGGGCATCTGCCCTGTGCTTGAGGCCGACCAGGTCCAGTTGGGCCAAGGCCTCCTCACGCGCCTGTTCCTTGGACAGTCCACGGATCTTCCGCAGCGCCAGGGAGATGTTCTCGGCCACAGTCTTATGGGGGAAGAGATTGAACTGCTGGAACACCATGCCGATGCGACGCCGGAGTTCGTCCGGATTGTCCTTGAGGACGGAGCGGCCGTCCAACAGGATGTCACCCTGGTCCGGTTCGATGAGCCGGTTCATCACGCGGAGCAGCGTTGACTTGCCGGAACCCGAGGGGCCGATGACCGAAGCCGTGGTGCCCTTCTCAACGTGCAGGTCGATTCCCCGCAGGACATGGTTGGTGCCGAACGACAAATGGATGTTCTTTGCCGTCAACGTGCCCGATGTAAATTCACTCATGCGTGGGCTCCCTTCCCGACGACCGCCGCGGCATCGTCCGGTTCTTTCTTTTCAGGCCTGCCTGAACGGAAGCGGGCATCAATCCAGTTCACGAAGTGCGTGAGCGGAATAGTGAGTACCAGGTAGAAGATGGCCGCAGCCACATAAGGCGAGAGGTTGCCGCTGGTCGCAGCCGCGTCCTTGCCGATCTGGAAGATCTCGCGCTCCGTGGCCAGCAGGCCCAGGAGGAAGACGAGGGAGGATTCCTTGATCAGGGCAATGAATTGGTTGACCAAGGCAGGAAGCACCCGGCGGATGCCCTGGGGAACCACTACCAAGCGCATGGAAGCGCCGTAGCCGAACCCCAAGGCGCGGGACGCTTCGAGCTGTCCCTTGTCCACGCTCTGGATACCAGAGCGGAAGATCTCGCCGATGTACGCCCCCGACATCAAAGACAACGCTGCGATGGCCATCGGGTAGGGGCTCGTGGAACCGGTCAGTTCACGGATGATGGGGCCAAAGCCGAATCCGATGACCAGAATGGTCAGCACCGGCGGAAGCCCGCGGAGGACGTCCGTATAGATGCGTGCAATCCACCGGGCCGCGGCGTTCCGGGAAATCCCCATCAGGGCCAGGGCCATGCCCAGCAGGGTCCCGATGATGCCCGAAATGACAGCGAGCACCAGTGTGTTCGGCAGCCCGACGGCGAACATCTTGGGAACGACTTCGCCCATCGCCTCCCAGTCAAGGAAGGTGTCAGCCAGTTGCTTGAGGATATCCATGGAACGCCCGGGTTACTTGGCCGGGATCTGGACGGCCTTGCTGCCCGGCTTCCAGCCCTGCGGAGTCTGCTCGGCCGCGGTGGGACGGTCGGTGTACCACTGCGAGGTGAGCTTGGTCCACGTACCGTCAGCAATAACGGCGTCCAGGCCGGCGTTCAGTGCATCGAGGAGGGGCTGGTTGTCCTTGTTCACGGCGTAAGCCGTGAAGTTCTGCGTGTTGACAACCTTTTCGGCGATCTTGGTACCGTCGCCGTCCTTGACCTGGCCGGAAGCCTGCTGGGAGGGAGCCACCCAAGCGTCGATCTGACCGTTCTTCACGTTGCCATAAACGGTGTTGTAGTCAGGGAAACGCACGGGCTCGAGCTTGAGCGTGTTGGTGACATAGTCATCCTGAACGGTGCCCTGGACGACGCCGATCCGGACGCCTTCCTTGAGGTCGGCGAAGCCGGTGACCTTGGCGTCGCTCTTGGTCACGACGGCCATATAGCCAAAGTCGTAGCCGTTGGTGAAGCCGACTGTCTTGCGACGGGCATCCGTGGTGGAGATCGAGGAGGATCCGACGTCGAACTGCTTGTTTGCTACCTGCGAGAGCAGGGCGGAGAAGTCAGTCGACGCAAACTCCACCTTCAGGCCAAGCTTGTCGCCGATGGCGCGAAGGAGTTCGTTGTCATAACCGGTGAACTTGCCCGAAGGATCGATGAAGATGTTCGGCGGTGCGTCGGAAAGGGTGCCGACACGCAGGGTGCCATCGGTGACGAGGCCCAACTTGGACTTGTCGATCTTGTCCAGAGCCGTGACGTCCGCGGTGGTGTACTTGTCCAGCGTCTGCTGGTCGCTGCCGGCGAGGGCATCGGTGGGCGAGCCGCTGGGCTGGGAGGTTCCTCCGCCGCATGCTGCCAAGGAGATCACCAGGGCCGCTGCTACGGGAGCAGCAGACAGCCACTTGAGGGCTTTGAATTTCATGAAGAAATCACTTTCGTCGGGTCACAGAGACGTTCGCGGTGGGCGGGGAACGGGGCAGCAAGTATGGGGATGGCTGCCCTAGCAGACTTCAACCCGCCAAACTTAATTATGTCACCAGCCCACTGAAGCGCGGTGAATCGAACAAGTGATTGCTCCGGCTCGTTTTTTCCGAAGAAAGTTCCTGCCTTGACGTCTGAGCTCCCCGAACTATTCCGGCGATGGGCAAAGTGATGGAATCCCTGCGCACAACGCTCGTGCTGGAGGAGCATCGGAATTCTTGTGACTTGCATCCCAACTGCGGGTCGCCAGTGCCGAAGCGTGCCTCAGAAGCCGCCTCGGCTGGCGTCCTCGGGTGGCAGCACGGGCCACTCGCCTTCGATGACAGCGGTGGGTTTGCTTCGGCGCAGATACTGCTGGAAGTCAGCAGCTTGGGATGCGGCCCAGTCCACCTGCAAATGGTGCAGCTTGGAGGCAGGCATTTGCAACTTGGGGAATTTGCCAGCCATGGCATCCAAAACGCGCAGCGTCGCCAAGGCGTCCGCAGCGGAGGTGTGGGCGTTGTCCAGAATCACACCATATTCCTCGCATAAAGCTGTCAAGGTGCGCTTGCCCTTGCGGTACCGGTCCACCTGCTTGTTCATCACATAGGGATCCAGTACCGGGAAACGGGTCAATTGCGGGACACCATGCCGTGCTGATTCGGCAGCGAGCACCGTGAAGTCGTAGCTGGCGTTGAATGCAATGACCGGCGTGTCGTCGTCGAACAATGTCTGAAGAATGGCCGCTACCTCGCGGGTGACCTCGGCCGCCGGGCGGCCTTCAGCGCGGGCTTTCTCCGTAGTCACTCCGTGGACCTCGCTGGCCTCCAGGGGTATCTCCACCCCGGGGTCCGCCAGCCATTCATGCTCTTTGATGAGCTGTCCGTGCGCATCCACCACAGTGATTGAAGCCGTGACGATGCGGGCGGAACGGGAATTCTTCCCAGTGGTTTCGAGGTCGAAGGCAGCGCGGGGGAGGGTATTCCAGGAGCTCATGTTTTCACGCTACCGGCTGGCACTGACAGTACTGGGCACGACACTCCTGCGGCTACGCTGGAGCACATGCGGATGGAGTATGTGACGGCGGTACTGGCCGTCGTGGACCTTGTTCCGCCCGGCGCGGCCGTGTCATATGGCGACGTCGCAGAACTCCTCGGAGCCGGCGGACCCAGGCAGGTGGGCGCGGTGATGAGCCACTACGGCAGTTCCGTAGCCTGGTGGCGTGTCCTACGGGCAAGCGGGGATGCCCCGCCCGGCCACGAAGCAGAGGCCCTGCGCCAGTATGTGCAGGAGTCCACGCCCCTGCATGGCGCCTTTGAGGAATTCCTGCGGACCGGCGAGGGCCGCTGGCGCGTGGACCTTGGAGCTGCCCGATGGGCGCCAACTGATGCTGAGTTCGATCGTCTTGATGTGATCTCGGACCAGTTGGAGCGTCAGCTCCATATTTTGTCGGTACCCGATGATGAAATGACTGTGTGACCGCAACAGCTACCAAAACCCGCCAAGCCCCGGCAGCCCTCCGCCTGCTTCCGCCGCGCGAGATTCATTACGCGGCGCCTGACCTGTCTCCGGACCAGCGTGCGGTTGTGTCAGTCAGGCAAGGAGGCGGACCTGTCCTGGTCCCTGGAGGCCCTGGCACGGGAAAGTCCACAGTGCTGGTCGAATCAGCGGTCCGCCGTGTTAATGAAGACGGCGTGGATCCCGAACGGATACTTATTCTCGCTCCTGGGCGGCACGCCGCGGCCGCCTTGCGGGATACCTTCACCGGTCGCCTGGACAGAAGCCTCAGTACGACGCCGGCACGCACTTGGGCGTCGTACTCCTTCGACGTCATCCGGCGGGCCAAAGCCGAAGGCGTCCTGCCGTTGCCCCGGCCGCCCAAGCTCCTGTCCGGACCGGAACAGGATCTGATCATCAAGGAGTTACTGGAGGGCCACTCCCGCCCGGGCCATCAGTTGCCCTGGCCCGAAGACCTCTCCGCAGCACTGCCCACCCGTGGCTTCCGCCACGAGATCCGCCAATTATTTGATCGCATTATCGAGTCCGGCCGCACTGCAGAGGACCTGGTGGGGCTCGCCTATGAATGTGGGCGTCCGGATTGGATGGCAGCCGCCGAGCTCTACAGTGAGTATCGGGATGTACTGGACCTCCGAATGCCCGAGGCCTTCGATCCCGCGGGGATCATCACCACGGCGCGCCAGATTTTTCAGGACTCGCCCGCTTTCCTGGCCGCTGAGCGCGACCGGCTGCAGCTGATTCTCGTGGACGATGCCCAGGAATCCAATCCTGCCGTGTTTGAACTCCTCGCGGATATTGCCGAGGGCAAAGACGCCCTGGTTACATATTCGCCTGACACGGTGGTGCAGGGCTTTCGCGGAGCGCGGCCGGACCTTGTCGCTGAGCTGCCCTTGCTTCTGGAAGGAAGGTACGGGGTTCTTGAGCGGCCATTGTGGACCACGCATCGTCATCGCCCCGAGGTGGCGCAGGCCTGGACAAGCGTTGCCGCACGTATCTCCCAACGATCCGGGGGCCAAAGGGCGCGGCGCCTTGAACAGCCGGAGTCCATCGAAGGCGTTCAGGAGATCAGCAACGGCGGGCGGGTGGAAGGACATGTGCTGCCTTCTCCTGTCCATGAGCTCCGGTATGTTGCACAGCGGATTCTGGAAGCCCAGTTGCGTGAGGGCCGGGACTTCGGTGATATTGCGGTCATTGTCCGCAATGGTGGATTGATTTCGCAACTCCAGCGCTATCTCAACGGACAGGGAATTCCCGTGCGCGTTCCTGTGGCTGATTCTGCAGTCCGGGATGAGGTGGCCGTCCGGCCCCTCCTGGAGGTCTTCGCCGTCATCCTTGATCCGGCCAAGCTCACTCCTGAAACCGCTGTTTCCCTCCTGACTTCGCGCATTGGTGGAGCCTCCGCCATTGAGCTGCGCCGCCTCCGGCAATCCCTCCGACGCGAGGAGCTACTTGGCGGCGGCGGACGTTCCAGTGACGCTTTGCTGGTGGAGGCGTTGCTTGAACCGGGAGCGCTGACTTCGTTGGGGATTGAAGGCAACCCTGCCCGACGACTTGCACGGATGATTGCTGCCGGCACCGCCGCAGCAGCCGAGCCAGGGGCCAATGCGGAATCCGTCCTCTGGGCGCTATGGCACGCCACCGACTTGGCTTCGCGCTGGTCTGCCGCCGCGCTGGAAGGAGGGAGTGCCGGGGCCCGCGCTGACCGCGACCTTGACGCCATGATGGCGCTGTTCCACACAGCGGAGCGTTTTGTGGATCAACTGCCCGGCTCCGGCCCTGAACAGTTCCTCGATTACTTGTTGAACCAGGAACTTCCGATGGACACCCTTGCGGCGAGGGCCCAGCTTGAGGAATGCGTGGAAATCATGACTCCCGCCAGCGCTGCGGGCCGCGAATGGCCTGTGGTGATCGTGGCCGGCCTCCAGGAAGGTGTTTGGCCGAACACCCGTCTACGCGGAGAACTCCTGGGCAGTACCCTGTTTGCTGACGCCGTGGAGCATGGAGTTGACTACGCGCTGGGCCGCGGCCCCCTCAGCAGGCTGAGGGACATTCGCTACGACGAGCTCAGGAGTTTCTCAACTGCGGTCTCACGCGCCAGGGAGGTCCTCATCTGCACGGCTGTCTCTTCCGAGGACGAACAACCTTCGGCCTTCCTGGATTACGTCGCACCGTTGGCTTCTGGCGAATATCGGCGCGACTACACCCCGGTGGATCGTCCGATGACTCTGCGCGCGCTGGTGGCTGAGTTGAGACAGCATGCCCAGGTTGATGATCAGGACGCCAACGGAGAGTCGTCGACCGCGCGCGAAGCAGCGCGTGTGCTGGCTCGCCTCGCCTCGGTTGATCCACCAGTCGCGGGAGCCCATCCGGATACCTGGTGGGGTTTGGCTCCCTTGAGCTCCGAGGAAGCGGTGGTCCCGGCGGGAGGCACTGTATCGGTATCGCCATCCAAGGTGGAGGCCGTCCACAAGTCCCCACTGGACTGGTTTGTGCAAGCGGCAGGGGGTGAAGCTGCCACTGACTTCGCGCGGAGCCTTGGCACACTGGTCCACACCATTGCACAGGAGCTGCCGGACGCTTCAGGTGCGCAGTACGTTGCGGAACTCGTTCGCCGCTGGCCCACGCTTGGAATGAAAGACAACTGGGAAGGGAAGCTGGATTACCAGCGCGCGGAACTGATGGTTCGTAAATTGGCCCAATACGTACTTATCATGCGCAGCGAGGGCAGGAGCCTGCTGGCGGTGGAGCACGACTTCGAAGTCCAACTTCCTGACGTCCACCTACGTTCTGCACGTCTGGATGAGGATGCGGATGATTCCACCGCCACTCGGCACGCTGTGCTTCGCGGACAGGTTGACCGCTTGGAAATCGACGCCGAGGGCCGTTTGGTGATCGTCGATCTTAAGACCGGGAAACGCCAGCCGGGCAAAGCCGAAGTAGCCAGGCACCCTCAGCTGGGGGCGTACCAGGCAGCCGTGCTCAAAGGTGCATTTGAGGAAGCGGGCAAGCTTGGGGATATCGGCAACCCTGTTCCCGGTGGGGCCGTCCTTGCACAGCTGGGAACCAAGACCAAAAGCCCCGGGGTTCAACAGCAGGATCCGCTCGAGCCCGACGACAACTGGGCAGAGGCTTTGGTCAACGAGGCCGCTGAACTCATGGCCGGCGCAACGTTCGAGGCCCGGCACGATCCGAGCAAAGGGGGACACGGTGGACATGGCTGCCGTCTACCCGATATTTGCCCACTGTGCGCCAGAGGAAAGCAGGTCACTGAATGACTACCGATCTTCTTCAAGGATCCGAGACCAGGGACGCCGGAATCCTGGATGTGGAGTCCGGGCTGCCTGTTCCCAGGTTCTCCCCGTCGGAGTTGGCAGACATTCTTGGCGAAAAGAACCACCCCACCTCAGAGCAGGCAAGCATCATTGCTTCCTCGCTTACGCCACGGCTTGTGATTGCCGGCGCGGGCTCGGGAAAGACCGCCACCATGGCAGATCGCGTGGTGTGGCTCGTGGCCAATGGTTGGGTCCGGCCGGAGGAGGTCCTCGGCGTGACATTTACCCGTAAAGCCGCTGGCGAGCTGGCCAGCAGAATCCGGACAAAACTGGCCACCCTCCAGCGAATAGCGAATGAGGACGATGGCAGCATCGGCTTCCCGGAGGGGCTTCTGGGTGCTGACGACCTCGAGCCCAAGGTGTCCACCTACCATTCGTACGCGAGCGGAATCGTTTCGGACTATGGATTGAGGTTGGGCATCGAGCGGGACGTCGTCCTGCTGGGTGGGGCCCAGTCGTGGCAGTTGGCAAGCGAGGTTGTTGAGGCCTACGACGGCGAATATGAGCATTTCACCGCGGCAAAGTCGACGCTCGTCAATGCCGTCATCCAGCTCGCCGGCGAGTGCGCGGAACACTTGCAGGACCCCGCCACCGTCCGCGACTGGGTGCTGGAGCGCGTTCAGTCCTTCGAACAACTCCCCTATGTGGCCGGCGCAAAGAAGAACCCGACGCAGGCGGCAGGCGAGCTCGCTGCCATGCTGCGGACCCGGGCCAGCGTCGCAGATATGGTTCTCCGGTACCAGGATGCCAAACGACAAAGGGGAGTGCTGGATTTCGGGGACCTCGTGGCCCTTGCGGCCCGTATTTCGCGGGAAATACCGTTGGCTGCGGCCACTGAGCGGGCACGCTACAAGGTGGTGCTGCTGGACGAGTTCCAAGACACTTCGCATGCTCAGCTTGTCTTGTTTTCGCGCCTTTTCGGCCTCGGCCATGCCGTTACCGCGGTAGGGGACCCCAACCAGTCGATCTACGGATTCCGCGGTGCCTCGGCGGGGCAGCTCTTCCACTTTGTGCAGGAGTTCCCTGTGAGGCACAACGATCAAGAGTCAGGCGGCGAGGCCTATTCTGTGGCCCCAACGTCTTACCTGACCACGGCTTGGCGCAACGGCCGGAACATCCTCCAAGCGGCCAACACGATTGCGGCCCCGTTGAACAAAGCCGCGGCCACCGACGGTCCGGCAGGGGAGAGGGGGAATGCAAGTGGCGTTGCTGTTCCGCCACTGGTGCCGAGTCCGGCCGCGGCCGAAGGCAGCGTTGTTATCGGTCGCTTTGGCACTGACGAAGACGAGGCTGGCGCTATTGCCCGCGACATCCGGCGGTACCAGAGGACCGTCTTCGAGGAAGAGAAAGACGGTACTCCGGTCAAGCCAACCATGGCGGTTCTGTGCCGGCGACGTGCGCAGATGGAATGCCTTCGGAGGGAATTCGAACTTCAAGGAATTCCCTATGAGATCGTCGGCCTCGGCGGTCTGTTGGACACTCCTGAAATAGTGGACTTGGTGGCAACACTGCGGGTTCTGGCTGATCCTGGCCGTTCCGATGCTTTGATGCGGCTTCTCGCTGGAGCACGATGGCGCATTGGACCAGCGGACCTTATGGCCTTTAATGATTGGTCCCGTTTCCTTGCCAAGCGGAGGTCAGGACCTGGCAACACTCTTGAGGTCGCCGACGAAGACCCGGCTGCTGTCGTGATGGAAAGCGATATCACTGACGCCGCAAGCCTCGTGGAAGCTCTGGACTTCCTGCCGCGGCCGGGCTGGATATCCGGACATGGGAGAACGCTGAGCCTTTCAGCCCTGCAACGATTGACCAGGTTGTCGGAGGAATTGCGATCCCTTCGAACGTACATCGGGGATGACCTGACTACACTGCTCGGTGAGGTTGAACGTGCCATGTTGCTGGATATCGAGGTGGCGGCAAAGCCGGGAGTAAGCATTCATCAGGCACGGCGAAACCTGGATGCCTTCCAGGACGCAGCCGCCGGATTCCTGCAGACCTCGCAACGGATCGACCTCCTGGCATTCCTCTCCTGGCTGGAAGCGGCGGCCTCCGAAGAGGGTGGCCTGGATATTGCCCCTCTTGAAACCAACCGCGAAGCAGTCCAACTCTTGACAGTCCATGCCTCCAAGGGGCTGGAATGGGACGTCGTCTTTGTCCCCGGGCTCAACGCAGGTTCCTTCCCCAGCAACAGGGACTCACGGTGGAGCAGCGGCGCAGCTGCCTTGCCATGGCCGTTGCGGGGTGACCGAGCCGATCTGCCCCAGTGGGATCTTGACCACCAGGACCAAAAGGGTTGGCTGGACGCAGAGAAGGACTTCAAATCGGAAGTTCAGCATCATGGCGAAGCCGAGGAACGCAGGCTTGCGTATGTCGCCTATACGCGGGCCAAGTTCGTTTTGATGGTGTCCAGCTCCGCGTGGAATGGGTCCAGGTCCGGTATCGCAGGGATGTCGTCGTTCCTTTCCGAGCTGGCGCCACTCGCGGGAGTGCCCTCCTCGTCCGGGGACGCCATCGCCGTCGCGGCCGGGCGGAGCGTTGTGGTCCACCCTGAGTCAGTAGCCGAAGAATCACTGCCCGATAGCAGTCCGCTCACAGCAACGTTGGAAGTGGCTCAATTTCCGTATGATCCCCTCGAAGGCCCGTCCGATCCCCGTACCGGAGCCCGCATCAGGCTCGTTCCCGGCCGCCGTGCCGCCATGGACCGGGCTGCAGCCCGGGTGCTTGAATTCATGGAGGCATCCGCTTCCCAAGCATCACCGGAAGGTTTGACAGGCATCTCGGGCCGGTGGTCACACGAAGCCCAGCTGCTACTGGATCGCCGGCTCCAGGGAAAGCTTCATCAGGACGTGCACTTGCCCAGCCATATCTCGGCGTCCCTGTTCGTTGACCTTGGCGCAGATCCTGCAGCGGTGCTGGCCCAACTGCGCCGACCCGTGCCCCGGGAACCAGGCATTTCGGCCCGAAAGGGCACAGCCTTCCACGCCTGGGTTGAGGAGTACTTCGGAACAACCGGCATGTTGGACATCGACGAAGCACCTGGCTCGGATGCCCATATCGACGAAGCGTACGGCTTGGATCACATGGTTGAAGCGTTCAAGCAATCTGAGTGGGCGCATCGGGCTCCAGCCTTTGTGGAAGTGCCGGTGGAAACGAGGATCGGTGACGTGGTGGTCCGCGGACGTATCGACGCCGTTTTCCGCGACGCTGACGGGCGCTGGCAACTTATCGACTGGAAAACAGGTCGCCGCCCTGCAGGCAAACAGCTCGCAGCGAGAGCCGTGCAGTTGGCTGTGTACCGTCTTGCATGGGCGCGGTTGAAGGGCGTTCCCCTGGAGGAAGTCAGCGCGGCGTTCTATTACGTTGCGGAGGATGCTGTCGTGCGCCCGCATGACCTGGGCAGCGCCGAGGAACTCGAGCAGATCATCGGCAAGGCCCTCAAGAACGATCCCACGGGTGGGAGCTCCAAGTAGAAGGAGTCCTGGAGGCAGGGCCGGAAACTGAGGTCTGGAAGCGCTGGTCTAGGAGCGCTCGCCCGCATGCAGCGGTGTCACATTGACAACATTCAAAGCCGCAGTCGACGCGTCATCCTGAGGCCGGGAGTTGGATTCTTCTGCCACCTTGTCCGACGCGGTTCCGGCATCCGCGTCTGATGCCGCTTCCTTGCCAGGCACTTCCTTGCCAGGCGCTTCGGCGTCAGGCACTCCGGCGTGGGGGACTTCCTTCGAAGACGTGGGAGGCAGGGGCGTCACTGGGACTGAAGTCCCGGCGTCGGGAATCGGCACGACTGTAACGGCGGGCTGCTGGGTGCTCGCCCGTTGCTTCGACGCACCCTGCAGTGCTGCGCTTTCAGCCTCCGCCTCAGCCTCCGCCTCAGCTGCTGCTGCCTGCTCGGCGGCCAGAACGGCCTCGTCCTGCCTCGCTTGCTCTTCGATGTCGTCCGCGAGGGACTGCAGCATTGATACTGCCTCAGACGTCATATCCCCGTGCCCAACGGCCATTGCCTTCACCAGGTACTGTGCCAACGCGAATTCAGCCAGCAGAGCGGCCCGTCGAAGCAGATGGGCGTCAGGCGTGTCCCGGCGCGCCTCGGTATACCGGCTCAGCACGGCCTCAACAAACGAGGCTTCGTTGGACGCCACCAGCCAGGCGAAATCATCTGCGGGATCACCGATGCGGAGATCGGTCCATCCCGTCAAGGCCGTCACGGTATCGTCCTGGACCATCAGGTTGTCTTCGTGGAGGTCGCCATGAACCACCGACGGGTTGAATCGCCAGAGTGCGACGTCCTCAAGGGCATGTTCCCAGCGCCGCAGCAAAATGGCAGGAATCTTGCCGGTAGTGGCCGCTTGGTCCAATTCGTTGAGCTTGCGCTGCCGAAACTCGTTGGCCGAGTAGCTGGGCAGATCTGCGTTGTTGACCAGTGCCAGGGGGAGGTCGTGGATGGCGGCAAGGGCATTGCCAATATCACGGGCCAAAGCCGGGCTGCCAGCGGATAGCTCGTCAATGGACAGCGTGGAACCCTGCAGATGGGCGTACACGAACGTTGTGAGGGCGCCCTGCCGGACAGTGCCGGCCACGGTTGGCACATGGAAAGGAAGCTCGGCACGGATGGCGGGCGCGAAGGCCCGCAGGACCATGAATTCCGTTTCGAGGCGGGTACTGGCCTCGGGATGGCGCGGCGAACGGACGCGCCAGCGCTTGCCTTCCGCGTCGAGCAACAACGCCGAATCGAAGTCGGCGTCGTCGTCGGGGGAATAGGCTGTAGCCGTCGGTGCCAGTCCGGGCACCGCCGCGGTTGCTACAGCGGCCAGTTCGAGCGGTGTTCTTCTCACGTCTTCCACGGTAGATTGAGTGGCGCCCATGGCCATGATGCAGTGCGGCGAGTCTTCAGATCCGCACGAAAACAAGGCAGAAGTGGATCATCGGTCAGTTCAGCGGCCGGCAATGCTGCGATATGCACAAGCGGCCGATCCAAATGTTCTTTGTCGGTGCGAATCAGTACGGTAGATACATGAGTTATGCGGAGTCTCCGGCGCTGGCCAACCACTTGATGGAAACTGTTCTTCCAGTGCGCCCGGCGTTGGTGGACCGAGGCTCCAGTGAGCGCATGAAGCCTGGCATGGTTGAGGACCTCATCGTCTCCGGCAAGGCCAAGGCCATGGTCATTTCCCAACGCAAGGCGCTGGTGAGCAGGGACGGCCTCTGGTTCGGGGACGCTGGTCCACTGTGGGCTGCCCTCGGCGAAGCAAGAGCTGGCGCCCTGACTGCTATCTACCTGGGTACCACCTTGCGCCCTTCTTCCGTGGCCGAGGGTACTCCTGTTTTGCTGTTTACAGTTGCTGAGCCGCCCGTGCCGGGGACAGCCCTGATCCCTTCCGATGCGCAGTGGGCCGGGTTCCGGGAAGTTGCCGGACGCCTCGATGCTACTGACACCGCCTTGTTCATCGAAGCCAGTGCCATCTCCAACTGGCACGCGACACATACCCATTGCCCGCAGTGCGGCACGCCAACTGATATTGAAACCGGGGGCTGGGTGCGGCGGTGTCCCAAGGACAACTCTGAGCACTATCCGCGCACAGACCCGGCGATCATCGTTACTGTAGTCGGCCCTGATGGCCGCCTCCTGCTGGGTGGCGGCGGGCCTGCCGACGCCAGGAACTACTCCACCCTTGCTGGATTTGTTGAACCCGGGGAATCGCTTGAGCAGGCCGTTGTCCGCGAAATCGGCGAGGAAGTAGGTGTCCGCGTTACTGCATGCCAGTATCTCGGTTCGCAGTCGTGGCCCTTCCCTGCCTCGCTCATGTTGGGCTTTACGGCAATAACGAACGACGCCGTTGCCCGCCCCGACGGCGTCGAGGTCACCCGCGCGCGGTGGTTCAGCCGGGAAGAATTGCAGGAGGCCGTGTTGAGTGGCGAGATCACTATCTCCACGCGCCTGTCGATTGCACGCTCGTTGATTGAGCATTGGTACGGCGGCGTCATCGAAGACCTCCAGCCGTGACAGGAGGAATTTTCGACGTCGGGGGCTCACTTGAGGAGCGAATCCTCAGCGGCCTGGATGATGAGCAACGTGAAGTAGCCAGCACTCTGACCGGCCCCCTGTGCGTACTTGCAGGTGCAGGCACAGGCAAGACCCGCGCCATCACGCACCGCATCGCCTATGGAGTGCACTCCGGGGTGTATTCACCACAGAGGTTGCTGGCCGTGACTTTCACAGCCAGGGCGGCGGCCGAAATGCGCAGCAGGCTTCGGGATCTTGGCGTGGCCAATGTCCAAGCACGGACATTCCACGCTGCGGCCCTGAGGCAATTACAGTTCTTCTGGCCTCAGGCGATCGGCGGCACCCTGCCCAGCCTCCTGGACCACAAGGCGAACATGATCGCTGAGGCCTCACGCAGGCTTCGCCTCAGCACTGATCGCGCGTCCATCAGAGACTTGGCTGCAGAGATTGAGTGGGCAAAAGTCTCTATGCTCACACCTGCCAACTACCTGGAGAATGCACAAGGACGCGGGACTCCGGGTGGCTTCGACCTCACGGCTGTGTCCAGGGTGTTCCAGGCGTACGAGGATATTAAGACTGACCGCAACGTCATTGACTTCGAAGACGTCCTGTTGATTACCGTTGGGATCCTCCAGGAGGATCCCAAGGTGGCAGCGACCGTCAGGGAGCAATACCGCCACTTCGTCGTCGACGAGTACCAGGACGTCTCCCCGCTTCAGCAGCGGCTCCTGGATCTCTGGCTGGGTGGCCGTGACGAATTGTGCGTGGTGGGCGATGCCAGCCAGACCATCTACTCCTTTACCGGCGCCTCGCCCAAGCACCTGTTGAATTTCAAGGCACACTATCCAGGTGCCACCGTGGTCAAGCTCATCCGTGACTACAGGTCCACGCCGCAGGTCGTTAAGCTGGCCAATGATCTCCTCGGGTCTCGGCGATCTGGCGGACCGGTTGCCGATGCGGCGTGGGCGCCTCCGCTCAAGCTTGTCGCCCAAAGGCCTGCCGGCCCGGAGCCTCGGTTCATGGAATGTCCGGACGACGAAGCAGAGGCGGCGGTCGTTGCCGGCAGAATCCAAGAGCTACTCAACACCGGAGTTAAGGCCAGCGAGATCGCCATACTGTTCCGCACCAACGGGCAATCCGAAGCTTACGAGCAAGCCTTGGCGTCGGCGGGGATCGGTTACCAGCTTCGGGGCGGAGAGAGGTTCTTCGCTCGCAAGGAGGTCCGGGATGCCATCCTGCAGTTGAGGGCTGCAACCAGGGCTGTGGCGGAAGGCCCTCCGGAGCCCTTGGGCCAGATTGTCCGTGACATTGTTGCCTCGCTTGGCTACAGCGAAGCCGCGCCGCACAGCGGGGGAGCCCTTCGCGAGCGTTGGGAATCGCTGGCCGCCTTGGTGGCCTTGGCTGATGAGTTGTCAGTCACCCGCGGAGAGTCTTTCACCTTGGCTGAGTTCGTCAACGAGCTCCAGGAACGTTCGGTGGCCCAGCATGCTCCCACAGTTCAGGGTGTGACGCTTGCCTCCCTTCACTCGGCAAAGGGCCTTGAATGGGATGCCGTGTTCCTGGTGGGCCTCAGCGAAGGACTCATGCCTATCTCCTTCGCGGACACACCGGAGGACGTCGACGAAGAACGCCGGTTGCTCTACGTCGGGATCACCCGTGCGCGTGAGCATCTGAACCTGTCGTGGTCCTCTGCGCGTACTCCGGGTGGCCGCGCCAACCGCAAGCCCTCCCGCTTCCTCGATGGACTCCGGCCGGATTCGGTGGCGTCCGCGAACGCCAGGAGCCGGGCAGGTTCCACGCGCCGCAAAGCTGCCGCGCCGGCGTCGTGCAGGGTGTGTGGAAGCATGCTTGCCTCCGGAGCCGAGAGGAAAGTGGGTCGCTGCAACCAATGCCCGCCCACCTACGAGGAACAGACCTTCGACGCCCTGAGGCAGTGGCGGCGCGATGAAGCGCAATCTGCCGACGTTCCCGCCTACGTTGTCTTCACTGATGCCACATTAACCGCAATAGCCGAAGCCCGGCCGGCGTCGCTGGAGGAATTGGCCGGACTGGCGGGGGTAGGGCCCTCCAAACTGGAGCGCTACGGTGAAGCCGTCCTCGCCGTCCTCGCAGAGAGCACCAACCTCTGATGCCGCGCTCAACAGCCGGGCAGGCCGACGTTCCGATGCTCACCGACGACGGCGCTCCGGTAGTCGTCAGGCGCTCAGCCCGGCGCCGACGGACGGTAGCTGCGTTTTGGGAAGACGGTAATGCCGTTGTCGCGATTCCGGCAAGCTTTACCAAATCGCAGGAGCGCGAGTGGGTACGGCGCATGCTTGCGAAGCTGCAGAAGCAAGGTGAGCGCCGGGCGGGTAAAACAGATCGGCGCAGGCCTGCCACGGATGAGGCACTTGCCCAGCATGCAGGGCATCTTTCGCGGACCTACCTTGGAGGACGGGCGGTTCCGACGTCGGTCCGCTGGGTGACGAACCAGAACTCACGGTGGGGCTCGGCTACTCCAGCGGATGGAACCATCCGGCTTTCAAACAAGCTTCAGGCGATGCCCCAGTGGGTGATCGACTACGTGCTCCTGCACGAACTGGCGCATTTGTTGGTAGCTGGACACAACGCGCAGTTTTGGCGCTTGCTTGAGGCCTACCCGGAGACACAACGCGCCAAAGCATTCTTGGAAGGGGTCGCGTTCGCGACGTCCCGTGGGTTGAGCGGTGACGCCAACCAACCTGCCGGAACGGACGCGGAGGTAAGGGTCTAGAGACGGCAAAGGCCGCCATGAAATCCATGGCGACCATTTGCTGACTTTAGGTGGACGGTGACTTCGGGTCTGCGCTTCCCGAGTCTGGCCCGGTGTCGTCTTGCGAGTCTTCGTCCTCCGATACGGCGTCCTCAGGCTCATCGTAGCCACCGCTCAAGAGCTTCTGCAGAGCATCGTCAACTTCGGTGTCGCTGGCCTCGGCGAGCCTGCGGCGTTCGGAGAAGCCCTTGGGATCGTCCAGGTCTTCCCCGGTGGGCAGGAGATCAGGGTGGTGCCAGATGGCATCCCTGCCTGCAATACCGCGTTCTGCTTTCAGGGTTGCCCACAGGGTAGCGGCCTCCCGAAGCCTGCGTGGGCGCAGTTCCAGCCCCACAAGCGATGAGAAGGCATGTTCGGCAGGACCGCCGGTGGCACGCCGACGACGGACAGTTTCGCGCAGGGCGGTTGCCGAGGGCAGTACCTTGTCCGTGGCTTCAGCAGTGAGTTCATCCACCCAGCCCTCCACGAGGGCAAGTGCCGTTTCGAGCTTCTCAAGAGCGGCGGTCTGAACTGGCGTCCGCTCCGGAGTGAAGACACCCTGGGACAAGGCTTCCTGGATTCCTTCAGGATTGCCGGGATCCAGATCCCGGGCGAGATCCTCGATTCGGGACATGTCAATGTGGATGCCTCGTGCATAGGCTTCAATGGCGCCGAGCAAGTGGCCGCGAAGCCACGGCACCTGCACGAACAACCGGGCGTGGGCTGCTTCGCGGACGGCGAGGAAGAGCCGGACGTCATTTTCGGGGAGGCTGAGTCCTTCGCCGAACTTGGCGACGTTGGCCGGGAGCAGAGCCATCTCCAGGTCGGCCAAGGGAACACCAATGTCCGTGGAGCTGACTACCTCGGCCGAGAGTGCGCCAATCGCCTGGCCCAATTGCATCCCAAAAATGGCGCCGCCCATGTTCTGGAGCATTGACGAGGCCCCACCCATCATGGACTTCATTTCCTCGGGCATCTGCTGGGTCAACGCGTTGGACAAAGCATTGGCGATGCTGTTGGCAACTGGCTCAGTCAGCCGCTTCCAGGTTCCAAGCGTTGCTTCAACCCATTCCGCGCGGGACCACGCACGGCCAATAAGTCCAGTGGCGGAAAGATCTGTCACCGGATCCAGCCATAGTTCCGCCAGCCGGAGCGCTTCATCGATGTCCCGGGCCTGTTGGGCGTTCACTGAGGGATCGCTCCCGGACGCCGCCACGCGTCGTGCGTTCTCATGGGCCAGTTGCCAGTTCACCGGGCCCTCGGACGTTGAGCTCATCATGGCCTGGACCTGTGCGAACATTTGCTGCAGGAGCTGGGGATCGTTGGGCAGCCCCGCGGCCTTGGCCAGTTCGGCGGGATCGATGTTGCCCAAGCCCTGGCCGCCCATCAGGTTCTGCAGCATTTCCGCCAGCGGGTCCTTGGGCGTCTCATCGTCATCTGACGGGTTGTTGGGATTGGAAGTCATGGTGCCGCCGATCGTCGAACTGGCTGGTGATCACTTTCACCGTACCGCGCGGTGGGAAGGCTGTCTGCCTGTGTGCGGCGTCGTTCGCTGTAGGCAAAGCATCCCCACAACGTCCGACCGCGTAATGTGGATGTTTGGTATGTGCCCGTCGCCGCGGCCAGCGGCAGGAGCCAAAATGCCGGTCGCTCAGTGCCGGTAAAGAGAGGCCTCAATGCTTACTTCGCCCAGCCCGGAGGGCTCGCTCGATCCGCGTCAAACCCACGACGCCGATTCCTCCCCGGAATCTCCGGAACCTCCCGGCAGCGGCCGGTACATGATCATGGTGGTTTCGGGCCTGCTGGCACTGGGACTTGGGATCGGGGCGGCTGCTTTGCCGGTTCCCTACGTTGTTGAGTCTGCCGGACCGACCTTTAATACGTTGGGGCAGGATGGGGACAAACCGGTCATCAGCATTTCGGGACATGAGTCCTTCCCAGCCAAGGGGAACCTGGACCTGACGACGGTGGTGATGGCGGGCGGGCCGAAGACTCCTGCAACCATTTTCGAGGTCTTTCGGGCTTGGTTGGACAAATCGAAAGCCGTTTATCCCGAGGAATTGATCTATCCCAAAGGCACCACAGCGGAGGAGACGGTCCAGCAAGGCGAAATTGCCATGGAGACTTCGCAGGAAAACGCTGTTGCCGCAGCGCTGCGGCAATTGGACATCCCCTTTGAACAGAGGCTCAAGGTGGCGGGCCTCTCGGATCCGTCTCCTTCAGTGGGGAAACTTCAGGAGGGCGACCGGCTGGCCTCCATTAACGGAAAGCCGATCTCCTCCCTCAGCATGGTCCAGGCTGAACTGGCAGCCGGAAACGGCGCCCCGGCGGTCCTCGTCGTGGACAGGAACGGTTCCGCAGTCACGGAAACCATAACGCCCACCAAGAATCCCGCTGGCCGCTATGTCCTGGGCATCCTCCTGGGCAGCGACTTCACCTTCCCGTTTGACGTGAAGATTTCCTTGGACAATGTGGGCGGTCCGAGCGCCGGAATGATGTTTGCCCTGGGCATCGTGGACAATCTCACCCCAGGGGACCTCACAGGGGGAAAGCATGTGGCAGGGACCGGAACCATCACCGCTGATGGGGCAGTGGGAGCCATCGGCGGCATCGCGCAGAAGATGATTGGAGCGCGTCAGCATGGAGCCACCATGTTCCTGGCTCCGGCCGCGAATTGCGCCGACGTCGTAGGGCACATTCCTGATGGCCTGCAGGTGGTGAAGGTGGAAACCTTGGCCGATGCAACCGCGGCGGTGGAACGACTCGGTTCAGGACAGGACACGGCGGGCCTTCCCACCTGCACCAACAACTAGACTGACGGTGGAACTTAGCTCCACCGCCACTCGTGGCATATATGACGGACTCCGCCATCGCCCAGGGGCAGAGATCGTCGAACACACGCACACCGACTTTTAACTGACGACCACCAATGAGGTACAGAGTTTGTCCCGTCCCGCCAGCTCCAACCCGCCCGGAAGATCGCCGCTGAGACGAGGTGCCCTGACTCCGACACTCATCGTCGTGGCAGTGGCCGTCGTTGGATTCATTTTCTTCGCCAATGTGTGGACAGACGTCCTCTGGTACCAGCAGCTCGGCTTCTTCGAAGTTTATGTCCGCGAGAACCTCGCCAGGATCGTCACTTTCCTGGTCGGTTTCGCCATGATGTTCGCTGCCGTCTACTTCGCCATCAGGATCGCGTACCACGCCCGGCCTGTCTACGCTCCGGATGCTGAGTCACGTGACAACCTCAACCGCTACCAGGCCCAGCTTGAGCCTGTCCGCCGGGTCGTCATGGTGGGCCTGCCCATCCTGTTCGGGCTCTTTGCCGGCAGCGCCGCGGCAAGCCAGTGGCAGAAGGTCCTCCTCTTCTTCAACCAGGAACCCTTCGGCCAAACGGATCCGTTGTTCAACCTGGACATCAGCTTCTACCTGATGTCGCTTCCGTTCCTTGGCTTTGTTACCGGATTCCTCATCAGCATCGCTGTAGTGGCTGGCATTGCGGGCATCCTCACGCATTACCTCTACGGAAGCATCCGGCTCATGGAGCGTGGTGTATTCACCAGCCGTGCCGCCCAGATCCACATTGCCGTAACGGGTGCATTCTTCCTGTTGCTGCTTGGCGTGAATTTCTGGCTGGACAGGTACTCCACAGTGCAGAGCTCATCCGGACGGTGGGCGGGTGCCCTGTATACGGACGTCAATGCCGTTGTGCCCACCAAGGCCATCCTGGCGGTTGCCGCTGGCCTGGTTGCGATTCTCTTTATCATTGCTGCGGTTATCGGCCGCTGGCGCCTGCCCGTGATCGGTACAGCGATGCTGATCATCACGGCCATCCTGGCTGGTGGCGTCTACCCATGGGTTATCCAGCAGTTCCAGGTGCGTCCCTCGGAGAACACCCTGGAAAGGGAGTTTATTGACCGCAATATCAAGATGACCAGGGCCGCCTACGGCCTGGACAAGATTGATGTCTCCGCCTATAACGCCACAACAACGGCCACAAGCGGAGCTTTGGCAAAAGACGCCCAGACCGCGGCCAACATCCGCCTGCTGGATCCGAACCTCATCTCCTCGGCGTTCGCCCAGCTTGAGCAGTACCGTCCGTACTACCAGTTCCCTCAAACACTGAACGTGGACCGCTACACGGTGGATGGCAAAGTGCAGGACACCGTCATCGCTGTTCGCGAGCTGAACCCCGACGGACTGAGTGCAAACCAGCAGACCTGGGTCAACCGGCACATCGTTTATACGCACGGCTACGGTGTGGTCGCAGCGAAGGGCAACAAATTCACCGTTGATGGCAAGCCGGAATTCCTGCAATCAGGCATTCCATCCAATGGCGTTCTCGGCAACGACACCTCGTACGAACCACGCATCTATTTCGGTGAGAACTCTCCTGAATATTCGATCGTTGGAGCTCCCGAGGGTGCCCAGCATCGCGAACAGGACCGCCCAGCGGGACGCGAAGGCGGGGGAGAAACCCAGTACACCTTCACCGGGAACGGCGGTCCCGTCGTAGGCAACTGGCTCAACCGCATTCTGTACTCCATCAAATTCCAGTCCTCGGACTTGTTGCTGTCTGACGGTGTGAATGAGAAGTCCCAGATTCTCTACGACCGCAATCCGCGTGAACGGGTTGAGAAGCTCGCCCCATACCTGACGGTGGATGGCAACGCCTATCCGGCCGTCGTCGATGGCCGTGTGAAGTGGATCGTTGACGGTTACACCACCAGCCAGTACTTCCCGTACTCCCAACCCCAGCAGTTGCAGAACGCAACCGTTGATTCGCAGACCAGTGCAGGCCGGACGGTGACCCTGCCCAACAGCTCCGTCAATTACATCCGCAACTCAGTCAAGGCCACGGTTGACGCCTATGACGGTTCAGTCACGCTCTATGCCTGGGATGACCATGATCCTCTTCTGAAGGCTTGGCAGAAGGTGTTCCCTACCACCATCAAGCCCTACACAGAGATGTCCGGCGACCTCATGAGCCACGTCCGTTACCCAGAGGACCTTTTCAAGGTCCAGCGTGAACTTCTGGGTCGCTACCACGTCACGAACCCTGACAACTTCTACCAGAACAACGATGCCTGGAGTGTTCCGAACGACCCCACGGTCTCTGAAGCCGTCAAGCAGCCGCCGTTCTACATGTCTTTGCAGATGCCTGACCAAGACAAGCCTGCGTTCCAACTCACGTCATCCTTCATTCCGCAGACAGTCAACGGGAACGCAAGGAATATCCTCTATGGATTCCTGGCCGCGGATTCAGATGCCGGAAATGTCAAGGGGGTTAAGGCGGACAGCTACGGCAAGCTAAGGCTGTTGCAACTTCCAACGGACACCCAGGTTCCTGGCCCAGGCCAGGCGCAGAACAAGTTCAACTCGGATCCCACCGTCTCCCAGGCGCTTAACTTGCTGCGTCAGGGCGCTTCGGATGTTTTGAACGGCAACCTGCTGACCCTGCCCGTTGGCGGCGGCCTACTTTATGTCCAGCCCGTCTACCTGAAGTCAACAGGCGAGACCTCTTACCCCACCTTGCAGCGGGTCCTCGTGGCCTTCGGCGACAAGATCGGCTTTGCAGCTACCTTGGATGAGGCTCTGGACCAATTGTTCGGCGGTAACTCCGGTGCCAAGGCTGGCGACTCCGAGAACAATGGCCAGACGCCCGCAACGCCGCCTGGGACCACAACGCCTCCTGCCGGCCCGACCGACGCCAAGGCTGATCTCAAGGCGGCTCTGGACGACGCCAACAAGGCAATCGTGGATGGCCAGGCAGCTCTGGCCAAGGGAGACTTTGCCGGTTATGGCCAGCAGCAGACCAAGCTCTCCGACGCTCTCAAGAGGGCGATCGATGCCGAGACCCGTCTCGGCATAACGCCGGAACCGACAGCGACGCCGAGTGCTACACCAAGCGCCACACCGTCGCCTTCACCGAGCAGCTAGTACCCGGTGAATGGTTGACACAGCGTGACTAGAAGGGCCGTTGTCCTCTCCTCCTGGAGCGGACAACGGCCCTTTTCGGTTTACAGGAAATAGTTGCGGAAGCGGGCTGTTGGAAGTCCGGTTGAGCGATATTGATGGGGGAGATGCACATCACGTCGACAGGATTTGGTCTGCCATTCACCGGACGGTAATGTTGTTCTTGCGACGCGGGGTGGAGCAGTTCGGTAGCTCGCTGGGCTCATAACCCAGAGGTCACAGGTTCAAATCCTGTCCCCGCAACTGGAGAAAAGATCCGGATCAGTATTCACTGATCCGGATCTTTTGTTTTCCCCGGATGTTGTGATGTTTTCCCTGATGCTGGGTTCAGTTGATTGAGGGACCAGCGTTTAGGCCCCTGCTCTTTAGTCGCGCCCCCCTCCTCTTCCCGGCCCCATCCGCTTCCCGCGGGAGGCGCGTCCGGACAGGGCTGGAGTTAGCACGGCTCTCGCTGGGCTCCGACCTGTGCCCGGGCATCGGGGTTAGGGGCAGGCTCGTAAGGTCGATTCCGCCGCAGACCCTGGCGACGATTTGCCGGCTAACCCTGGGGGCAGTGATCTGCAGCACCTTCACGTCACTATGGTCATAAGCACCCTGCCTGGTGCGGTAGAGTTGTTCTTGCGACGCGGGGTGGAGCAGTTCGGTAGCTCGCTGGGCTCATAACCCAGAGGTCACAGGTTCAAATCCTGTCCCCGCAACTGGAGAAAGGTCCGGATCAGTTTTCACTGATTCGGGCCTTTTGTTTTGTGCTGCACCAGGCCCTGGAAGTGCCGGTGCTAGCATCAAATCCGGAACGGCTGCATGCCGGGAATGGATGGGAAGGCCGGATGGTCAAGGAAGACTACAACCAGGGCCTGGATCGACAGGCCCTGCAAAGGAACAGCCCCGTAGCGGTGTACCAGCAGGTTGCAGACGTACTGACTGATCAAGTCAGCCGGTTGGAACCGGGCGCACGGATCCCGACCGAAGAATCGTTGATGGACGAGTACGGGATTAGTCGTACTACGGTCCGCAAGGCGATAGAAACCCTCGTTGTGAAGGGGCTGCTTGTTCGCCGGCAGGGCAAGGGCACTTTCGTCATGGCCCAGCGTCCGGTCCGAATGCTGAACCGCTTGGCGCCCTTCATGGAGACGTTCACAGCAGCAGGAATGAAGACTGTCAAAGGCCTGATTGAATACAAATGGATGGAGAAGGACAGGTCGGTGCCAGCCAAGCTGGTGTCCGATGACAATCTTGTCCTCGTGATCCGTCGTTCCTATTCAAGCGGCGGTTGGCCCTATGCCATTGCGGAAATCTTCATTCCCTCGCACATTGGCCGTCACATCAGCCTCGCGGATGCCGAGCGCAATTCCATCTACCAGGTGATCCAGGACAGGACATCCAAGCCCCTCCAGCGTGCTGAAATCACCGTCACGATGCATGCCCCGCCGGAGCACCTCGCCGATGCCCTGAATGTCCGCGAATTCCCCATGGTTCCGCGCTTGGAAAGGACCACCCTGGGAGCGCACGGTGAAGTCCTTGAATGCACTGTGACATATTTCCACCCAAAGGGCTTCGAAATTCGTGCTGAAGTGGCTACAGATGTCAGTCCCAGCCAGGATCCGTTGGAGCCCTCCTCGCTCTAGGCAGGGTTGCCCTCAGAGAACGAGAATGGCCGGATCCCCAAGAGGGATCCGGCCATTTCTCATGCTTCAGCCAACATCAGAGGGCTGCCACGCCCTACCTGGTCAGAGCTTGTCGAAATCGGTTTCGTCGATGGTTGCGCCGCTGGATGCAGGGGCACCAGCCCCGATGGCCGGCTTGTTGCCGCCGGACTTCAGGGCCGCAAGACGCGCGTCGATTTCGGTCTGCTCCCCAAGGTCTTCCAGCTGGTTGAACTGGGCGTCCAAGCTGGATGCAGCAAGTTCCTGCTGGCCCAGGACCTTGGCCTCCTCGCGGCGAATCTTCTCTTCGAAGCGGCCAACTTCACTGGTGGGGTCCATGATGTCGATGCTCTTCAGGGCGTCGTGCACCTGCGACTGCGCAGCAGCGGTCTTGGAACGGGCCACGAGTTCATTGCGCTTCGCAGTGAGTTGGTTGAGCTTGTTCTTCATTTGGTCAAGCCCGCTCTTGAGCTTGTCCACAACCTCGGTCTGGGACGCAATGCTTGGCTCGGCGGCCTTGGCTTCGGACTCTGCCGTCATTTGGCGCTGGATGGCAACCTTGGCCAGGTTGTCGAATTTCGTAGCGTCCTCGGTATCACCGGCAGCACGGTATTCGTCGGCCTTGCGTGACGCGGCAAGGGCTTTGTTGCCCCAGTCCTGGGCGTTCTTGACGTCCTCGTTGTAGTCGGCCTGCAGCATGCGGAGGTTCCCGATGGTCTGAGCCACTGCGGACTCGGCCTCAGCAATGTTGTTCGTGTAGTCGCGGACCATCTGGTCCAGCATCTTCTGCGGGTCCTCAGCCTGGTCCAGCAAAGCGTTGATGTTTGCTTTGGCGAGCTGCGAGATCCGACCGAAAATGGACTGCTTAACCATGGTGTTGCCTTTCGTCCTGCTCAGTGGAAGCCACTGAAATCAGTGATCAGTTGTTGTACCGCTCCTAGACGGGGCATGGACCCCATCTAAACTGTGGGGCTAGAAACTTCCGGAGTCGCCGCCACCGAAGTCGCCTCCACCGCCGCCCCAGTCGCCGCCGCCGCCGGAGTCGCCGCCGAAGAATCCGCCGCCGCCACCGCCGTCGCTGTGGCCGCCGCCCCAACCGCCGCCACCGCTGTTGAAGATGGAGTTAATGAGAATGCCGCCGAGAATCGCGCCTCCAAGACCGCCACCTCCGCCGCCACCCCCGAACATGCCACCGCGGCCGTAGCCTTGGTCGGCATAGCCGAAGTGGTCGACGTCGGCCTGCGCCAGCTGTGCTGCCTGTGCGGCCAGTGAGTGGGCTTGCTGGGCGTATGTCAGAGCCGTCACCGGGTCATTGCGCGAGATCGACAAAGCGTAGTCGAGATTGCGCTGGGCCTCGGCGAGCCGGGTGCGGGCCTCCGTCCCAACGCCGCCCCGACGGGCCGTGATGTAATCCGAGGTCGCGCTGATCTGGGCCTGTGCCGCCATGATGGTTTGCTGCAAGGACGCTTGTGCACGGCGGGCCTGTTCCTGCTGGTCCCGGATGCCGGACAATGACTGATCAAGCGCCTGGTGTGCTGTTTCCACGCGGGTCAACGTAGCAATGGGGTCGATCTTGCCACCTTGGATTTCAGTCTTGACTTGACCCAGGGCCGCCTCCACACCAGCCACCGGGCCAGCGAGCTCAGGATGTTCACCCGACTGGATCATGGCCCTGGCCTGCGCGAGATCCTGGCTGGTCTCCGCAACCGCACTTTCCAGAGAGGCGCGTGCTTCGTCAAGGCTGCCTGCAGTCTTGGAGATCGCATCGATAAGGACGTTCGTCTGGTGCAGGCTCTCTTCGGCAGCCCGAACAGCTACGGCAGCCAGGCTGTTTTCGCCGGCAGCCAGTTTTTCCTGGGCGGTGGTGGCAGCGTTCTGCACGAACGCAAGGCGTTCCTTGGCCTGCAGGATGTTGTCTGAGACCTGCGTCAACGCAGATTCGGCGTACTTACTGCGGAGGCCCTCAAGGGATTGCTCTGCGGTAGCGATCCTGGAGTCGGCCTCCAGGGCGCCGGCCGTGACAGTGGCCAACGCCTGCGGGGCCTTCTTCTCGAGTTCACGAAGGGAGTCGAAGTCCGCTTTCTGGTCGCGCAGTGACGCGAGGGCTGCCTCTGAACGGCGAATAATCTCTCCGAGCCACGTCCGTTGTTGTTCCTCGGTGTCCGGGATATGGTCGTCCAGCTGCTGCTGCAACTTGAACGATTCGGTCATATGGGCTTTGGCTTCCTGCAGGGCCTTGGTGAAGTTGCCGATCGCCGAATCACCGTATTGGGCCTGGGCGAACCCGAGTTCCTGTTCGCTGGACTTGATGGCGTCATCAGCTTCGATCAGCAACGAACCACTCTTCTGGCGCAGCTCCGGAATGCTCAGGGCTGCCAGGGGGTCAAGCTCTTCTCCTTGCGGACCATAGCTGGCACTGGATGCTTGACCAACCTTCTTGCGGCGATTTCGCAGGTAGAGATAGGTGGCCGCACCGCCTGCTGCTACTACGCCAACCCCGACGAGGACCCCCACACCGCCGTTGCCGCTTGGCACGGTACCGCTTCCACCGCCGGCCGCGTCTCCAATGGCTGCGGCTGTGTCAATCGCTGCCTGGGCATAGTCTTTTTTACCGCCGGCAAGGTTGGCAACAACGGCGTTCTGCGCGATATTGGACTGCTTGGAGTAAATGGAACTCCCTGAGTTCAGGGTGAAGTTGTACTGACCAGCAGTGGAAATGGCCAGAATGGCATCGGCCTTGCCCATGCCCCTCTTGGTGGCAACGGCCTTAACCCATTCCGCGGGCGATGAAGGGTTCTCGAAGGAGTTCACCGTGACCACGTACAAGTTGTACTTGTGGTCCTTGAGAGTCTTCTGGATGGCTTCCTGAACTTCACCCTTGCGGCTGCCCAGGACATTGGCATCATCCACGATGTTTTGGCCTGACGGTATGGTCACCGGATCTGCAGCCCAGGCGGCGCCGGCCGGGAGGGCCAGCATTCCAGCCACGCCAATCACGGCGAGTACACGTTTCACTATTGACCGCATGTGCAACCCTTCAGCACGTCTGCGACTGGAACAAGGCGAACCAATCGTCACAGAATGCTCAGCGCCCCCACGCATGGTTTGTAAAGCCGCAGGTCGCTGTGGCAATTCCACTTGATTCTATGGTGCACCCCATACCCCGTCCACAGCCTTGAATATGCCACCAGCGAAACACGGGAGAAACGCGCGATGCCCGCGCGTTGAGGCTCTTTGTGTCGGCTGTGTTGGCCCGCCGTGCGGCTCTGCTGCACCATACCCCGCGGCTTTCAGGAAGCTCCCAGCGAACGTCCGATTTTGTTCCAGTAAAAGAGGCCATAGTTATGGAAGACAAGGATGAAAGGAAGTCCCATGACGGAGAACCCAGCGCAGGGCACCGCACCAGAGAATGATCCGTCCGAGCCGCGGGGTCCCGCTGCAAGGCCTGACGCCGCTGCCAGCCACCAGCAGCCACAGCAGCACGCTCAGCAGCCTGGTTGGAACTCCGGGCAGGGAACCGGTACGCATGCAACGACTCCGCTGCCGGCCTTTCAGCCGCCCGCCCAATCGGCACCTCACACCAACGCAAACCAAGAGGTGCATTCCAACTCCCAGCCCCAGCCCACCACGCGCCCTGAAGGCAACCCGGGTTCCCATGGAATCGCCGGACAGCCGCAGTACTACGGCGGTCCCCAGCACCAGGACCCGGGGCACCGTCCCAACTACCCGCAGCACCAGCCGTTTTATGGCGGAGGGACCAATCCTGGGAACCCGAACCTCCACAGCGCTCCGGGCCAGCAGTCCTCCGGTGGCACCAAGCGCAAGCCGGCATTCGGTATCGGAACGCTCATTGCCAGCATCCTTGCCGCCGGCCTCGTAGGTGGCGGTGTGGTGGCAGGCAGCTCCGCGCTTTTGGACAACCCGGCACCGGCGGCCTCAAGTGGCGGCCAGTCCAGCACGGTGATCGTGAACAACAAGGACGACGTCAACGTCATCACGGCAGCAGCAGCCAAGGCGTCGCCGAGCGTGGTCACCATCAAGGCAACGAGTGGAAACGAGGGCGGAACAGGGTCCGGCATCATTATCGATGACCAAGGCCACATCCTGACCAACACCCACGTCGTCACGCTGGATGGTGCAACATCCAATGCTGCCATCGAGGTCCGTACCAGTGACGGAAAGGTCCTCAAGGGCAAGGTCGTTGGAACTGATCCGCTCTCGGACCTTGCAGTTATCAAGGTGGACAATACTTCCGGTCTGGTGCCGGCCACACTCGGGGATTCCTCGAAAATCAACGTGGGCGACACCGCCGTCGCAATTGGTTCGCCGCTTGGCCTGACGGGCACGGTGACTGACGGTATCGTCTCCACGCTGAACCGCACCATCAGCGTTGCCTCCTCGGCCGCCCCGAAGGAAGGCACAGACAATTCCCAAGGCGGTGACCAAGGGTTCCAGTTTGCACCTCCAGGTGGCGGCCAGAGCCAGCCGAGCGCCAACGAGGGCTCGATTTCGATCAACGTGATCCAGACTGACGCGGCCATCAATCCGGGCAATTCCGGTGGCGCGCTGGTAAACAGCAAGGGCGAGATCATCGGCGTCAATGTTGCTATTGCTTCCGCAGGCAGTGGCACCGCGGATTCCTCCACTGGAAACATCGGTGTGGGCTTCAGCATCCCGATCAACCATGCCAAGCGCGTTGCACAGGAAATCATCGATAGGGGTAAGGCAAGCCATGGCCAGTTTGGTGTCTCTGTACGATCGAAGTCGTCCACGGGCAGCGACTCCGGATTCTCCGTTGGAGCCGAAGTGGCTTCGGTGACAACGGGTTCGGCCGCGGCGAAGGCCGGCATCAAGGTTGGCGACGTCGTCACCAAGTTTGGTGACTACCAGGTGACGGACCCCAACCAGTTGACCGCGGCGGTCCGCGAACAGTCCGCCGGTGCCAAGGTCAAGGTAACTATCCAGCGCAACGGCCAGTCGCAGGAAGTAGAAGTTACTTTGGACGCCGCACAGCAGTAACAACCCCAACAGCAGGAACCACTGCGATAGCAGGAACCTGCTGGCACAGCGGACGACGGCGGGCGGCACCTCAGCGGTGTGGCCCGCCGTCGGTC
Organism: Paenarthrobacter sp. 10L412; assembly: GCF_056395565.1. Classification (NCBI taxonomy): domain Bacteria; kingdom Bacillati; phylum Actinomycetota; class Actinomycetes; order Micrococcales; family Micrococcaceae; genus Paenarthrobacter; species Paenarthrobacter sp. 10L412. Next base: position 148,801 of record NZ_JBFTJT010000007.1, read on the forward strand.
TGTGCCCGCAGTTGCCGTGGCGGATGAAACAGGCGTTAACGCACAATCGTTTTTCTGCGGGTTTCTGCGGGCAATATGCTTAGCTAGGGGAAGCCCACGCGCTGGGCAATTCACGGCCACGCTCCTGCGGTTGGCCGTCCACAAGCATGGAAGGCTGCTTCGAAGACAGTGGAAGAGACATTGAAGATTGTCGTTCTGGTCAAGCACGTCCCGGACGCGCAGTTCGACCGGCACATCACCGGACCCGGCAACACAACTGACCGCGATGAGAGCATCTTGTCCGAACTTGACGAGTACGCGCTTGAGGCAGCACTGCAGCTGGCTGAAGAGCGTGGCGGAGCCAAAGCCGGCAACGAGGTCATTGCCCTCAGCATGGGGCCCTCCGGTGCCGTAAACGCAGTCAAGAAGTCGTTGCAGATTGGCGCCTACTCCGGGGTCCACCTCAGCGATGACGCGTTGGCCGGTTCGGACGCCGCTGCGACATCGTTGGCGCTTGCGGCCACCATCCGCCATCTCTCCGCAGATGGACGCCCGGTGGACCTGGTCCTGACCGGCATGGCTTCCACGGACGGCGAGACCTCGCTCATCCCGGCTCAACTGGCCGAGCGGTTGTCGCTCCCGCAGCTTACGTTTGCTTCCAGCCTCGAGGTTAACGGCGGAACCGTGGTGGCACGTCGCGACGCCGGCTCCCACTCGGAAACAGTTGAAGCGCAGCTCCCAGCGCTCGTCTCGGTCACAGACCAGATCAATGAACCGAGGTACCCCAACTTCAAGGGAATCCTGGCAGCCAAGAAGAAGAAGATTGCCTCGTTGTTGCTTGCCGATATCGGTGTCGATCCTTCCGAGGTAGGCCAGGCAGGCTCGTGGACGGTTGTGGAGTCTGCAGCTGCCCGCCCGCCCAGGACCGCAGGTACGATCATCACCGACGAGGGCGACGCCGGCATCAAGCTCGTCGACTTCCTGGCCGCACAGAAGCTGCTCTAAAGGACTCCAACCATGGCAAATGCACTTGTTTTCATTGACAACCCCGGGGCTGCGCTCAAGAAGAGCAGCTTGGAACTCCTGACCCTTGCGCGGAAGCTGGGGGAGACCGCCGTCGCGATCAACGGTGAATTGACCGACGACGTCGCGGCCACCTTGGGTGCCTATGGCGTGGCGACGATCTACCAGCCCTCTGTGGCGGACCTGGACGACTACCTGGTTGCGCCGAAGGCCGCGTACCTCGCGGCTGCAGTGGCGGCTTCAGGCGCCAACGCTGTCCTGATCGAAAACTCGCCCGAGGGCAAAGAGATCGCGGGACGACTCGGCATTAAGCTCAACGCCGGAGTCATCACGGATGTCGTTGGTCTGGATGCGGACGGCACCGCCCACAAGTCGGTCCTCGCGGGTTCGTACAACACCACGGCGAAGGCCACCACTCCGGTGTCGGTCTTTTCCGTAAAAGCGAACATCGTGGAACCAGAGCCGGCAGGCGCAGCCACAGCTCCCGCGACAGCCAAGGTTGAGGTTCCTGCAGATGCTGCAGCGAATGCGGCCCGGATCTCCTCGCGCACGGAGAAGCCCGCCAGTGGCCGGCCCGATCTCAGCGAGGCCCGGATCGTTGTGGCCGGCGGGCGGGGCGTCGATGGCGACTTTGGCCCGTTGGAAGAACTCGCCGATGCCCTTGGTGCTGCGGTTGGTGCTTCGCGGGCAGCAACCGATGCAGGGTGGATTGGCCACGACGCCCAAGTGGGCCAAACTGGTGTGACTGTCTCTCCTCAGCTCTATATTTCGGCAGGCATCTCAGGAGCAATCCAGCAAAAGGCTGGAATGCAGACGTCCAAGGTCATTGTGGCCATCAACAAGGATGCAGAGTCTCCTGTCTTTGAGATCGCGGACTTCGGCATCATCGGCGATCTGTTCAAGGTTGTGCCGCAGGCAACAGCTGAGATCAAAAAGCGGAAAGGCTGATCCCTTTGACTTCTGGCGTTTCGTCAGCAAAGAGCCCGTTCAACGCCTCCACGGAGCGTGTTGAGCGGGTGCTTTGTTTTACTGCCCATCCTGACGACATCGACTTCGGAGCTGCAGGAACCATAGCTGCGTGGACTGCTGCTGGCGTACAGGTCACCTACTGCATCATGACTGACGGCGACGCCGGCGGGTTTGATCCCGTAGACCGGGAACGCATTATCGAACTCCGTGCCACGGAACAGCAACGCGCGGCAGAGTTGGTGGGAGTCAAAGACATCCGTTACCTGCACGAACACGATGGCTACCTCGAGCCGACACACAACGTCATCAAGCAGGTTGTGAAGCTCATCCGGGAAATCCGCCCGGACATCGTGTTAACCATGCACCCGGAACGGAACTGGGACCGCCTTCAGAAGAGCCACCCCGACCACCTCGCAGCAGGGGAAGCCGTCACCCGGGCGGTTTATCCTGCCGTGGAGAATCCCTTTGCCTATCCTGAGTTGGCCGAGGCCGGATTGGCAGCCTACAAGCTGCCCTGGCTCTGGTTTATCTCCAGTCCAGAGGACCGTGAGAACCATTTCGTGGATGTCACCAAGCATGTTGATGCCAAGCTCGATGCGATCCGGATCCACGCGAGCCAGCACCCGGACATCGAGGGGATGGAGCGCGTGGTCCGTGGCATGTTGATGGCCAACGGTGCGCGTGCAGGGCTTCCTGCCGGGGCCAGCGCTGAGAGTTTCCACGTGGTGTCCGTCAACGGATCCAGTACTATCGCCGGCTTCTGACATTGCCGTTATGTAACCTGTGTCATATGCTGGATCTCGGTTAAATCATATTTATTCGAGGAAGGCAGACTTTGATGGCGAAGACTGCACAGCAACCCGTACTGGTGATTATGGGAGTCTCCGGTTCGGGCAAGTCGACTGTAGCCGGCGTTCTGGCCGGAAAGCTTGGATGGGATCTCGCCGAAGGCGACGATCTCCATCCGGAAGCGAATGTGGCCAAGATGCACTCGGGGCAGGCCCTCAGCGATGAGGACCGGTGGCCTTGGCTTGGCATCATTGCCCAGTGGATCCGGGAACACACAGATGCCGGTACACCGGCCATCATCACGTGCTCGGCATTGAAGAAGAAGTACCGCGACGTGCTCCGGGGCGAAGGGGTTGTCTTCGTTTTCCTGCAAGGGAGCAAAGATAAGATCTCGGACCGGCTGGCGTCGCGGCACGGCCACTTCATGCCGCCGTCGCTCCTGGAGTCCCAGTTTGAAGCACTTGAGGAACCCACGGAAGACGAGAACTACATCTCGCTGTGTGTTTCGGCCTCGCCTGCTGAAGAGGCGGACGAAGTCATCGATCGGCTCGGCTTGCGTCCCCTGGGTGCCGGTACCGAAGCGGCAGCGTCATGATCGCACTGGAAACGTCCACACAGGTACAGGAGTGGTCCGCGCACGACACCCAACTCCTTGTGGTGGCAGCGTTGGGTATTGCGCTGATCGTGGTTCTGATCGCCAAGCTGAAACTCCACCCATTCCTGGCGCTGGTGCTGGGCTCGGCGTTTGTCGGCCTCGCCTCAGGCGTGGAACTGGGCAAGGTCATTACCAACTTCGAGGACGGAGTTGGCGGCGTCCTCAAGGAAGTCGGCCTCCTGATTGCCTTGGGCGCAATGCTAGGCAAGTTGCTCGCGGACTCCGGTGGAGCCAACCGGGTAGTGGACACCTTGTTGGCCAAGGCCACCGGCAACAAGATCGTCTGGATGATCACGCTTGTGGCAGTGATCATTGGCCTGCCGATGTTCTTCGAAATCGGTCTTGTGCTCCTGCTTCCTGTGATCGTCCTTGTGACGCAGAGATCCGGGATGAAGCTCATGCGCATCGCGATACCGGCTTTGGCGGGCCTTTCTGTGCTCCATGGCCTGGTGCCCCCGCACCCGGGACCCCTGATTGCCATCAGCGCTGTGAAAGCAGAATTGGGAACAACACTGGGCCTGGGCATCCTCGTAGCCATTCCCACGGTCATCATTTGTGGACCGCTTTTCTCCCGGCTGGCTGCGCGTTGGGTTCCCGTGGACGCTCCCGCCGTGGCGGGTGGCATCGACACCCAGCACCGCGCAGACCTCAGCGACGTCAAGCGCCAGCCCTCGTTCCTGGTGACACTGCTGACCATCATTTTCCCGGTAGTCCTCATGCTGCTGAAGGCTTTGGGTGACATCATCTGGCCGGACGCGGCGACCGCTCCGATGATCAGGATCTTCTTCGATTTCGTGGGCCAGCCCCTGGTCGCCATGACTTTGGCGGTACTCGCTGCCATTGTGAGCTTCGGGTATGCAGTGGGATTCACCGGCAGCAAGATCACTGCCAAGCTGGGCGACAGCCTGGGCCCGATCGCAGCGATCCTTCTGATTGTTGGGGCTGGCGGTGGTTTCAAGCAGACACTGATTGGCGCCGGCGTGGGCGACGCCGTCAAGAAGTGGGCCGAAGGGGCCAACATGTCCGTCCTCGTGCTGGGCTTTATTGTGGCGGTGGCACTCCGCCTCGCCACGGGCTCCGCCACTGTAGCGACCGTGACTGCTGCGGGCATTGTCGCGCCTCTGGCCAGCAGTTTGACCCCGACCCATGCGGCACTGCTCGCCTTGGCGATCGGTGCAGGCTCATTGTTCCTCTCGCACGTGAATGATGCCGGTTTCTGGCTGGTCAAGGAGCTCTTCGGCCTAACAGTCGGTCAGACCTTCAAGACCTGGTCCGTGATGGAGACCTTGATCTCCCTGGTTGGCTTCGGCTTCGTGATGCTGTTGTCGCTCGTGTTGTAGCTGCCGTCAACTGCAGGCAAGAACGACGGCGGCCGCCCCACCTTTCTCACGGAAGGTGCGCGGCCGCCGTCGGCTTTAAGCATTGACAGCATTAACGCCAGGCTTGGCTGACATCAGGCGCTCAGCGGAACCACCAACACAGGCGGCTGCGTGGGTGAGCTTGATCCGCCGGCGGGCTCCACCGTAATGGCTACTGAGGAAGCTGAGGACAATCCCTTCACCACCGCCGGCTTGGACAACGTCTCGGCGTCCATAGTGCCCTGCGGCACGGGGGCTGACCCATCCTTAGGCAACGTCCACAACTGGTAGACCTTACCGTCGGGGGCCGGGGCAACGCCGTCCATCAACACCACAAAGGAGTCCTTGGCGGAGGAAGCTGAAATGGTTGCCGTGCCGCCTCCGGGAACCTGGGCCGTCTTCTTCTGGACGTCCTGGGCCTGCAGGACCTGGTTCACGGGATCATTCTGGCCGGCTACGTACGCGCCTACTCCCACGCCACCCAAGGCGATGACGGCAGCAGCCGCTGCGCCCACCAGCCACGCGCGTCCGCGCCCGAGGCCGCGGCGTTCTCCGCGCTTGGTACGGGCGAGTGCCAGTTCGTCCACGACTGGCTCAGGCTTTGCATTAATGCCAGGCCTTGCGGGGGAGTCCATGTCAGATTCCCGGTTGATCCGGTCCATGATGTTGGCGAAGACGGCAGCGGGAGGCTCTTCTTCAGGAGCGAAACCTACCACCAGGGCCTCGCGGGCCTGGCGGACCCGCTCCTGGAACGCTGGACCTTCCGGAGCGTCCTTGACGTAATCGTCAATCAGGGCACGTTCGGATTCAGTGACCGCGTCCAAGGCATAGATTTCCGCGAGTTCGAGGACACGGCCCTCGGCTAAGTCGGTTGCGATGTCATTGGCGAACATTCTGCGGACAAATCCTCCACCGTTGTTTTCGCTCATTTCAGCCCACCCCCAAGCAGGTCTTCAAGCGCAGTAGTCCATCGCGGATGCGGGACTTGATGGTAGGGACCGCGGCACCAAGGTGCTCCGCAACCTCCCTGTAAGTGAGCCCACCGTAATAGGCAAGGCGGACAGATTCGCGCTGGGTATCCGTCAACGTGCCAAGGCACCGGCTGACGGCCTCGGCCTCAAAGTTCGTGTCGGCTTCCTCGGATACGACGTCGCGATCACGGTCCTGGCTCGCTGCGCCGTATCGGGCTTCGCGGTCCGTAGCTGCCTGCACGGCACGGACGCGGTCGATGGCACGGCGGTGAGCGATGGTCATCAGCCAAGCCATCGGGCTGCCGGACGCGCGATCGAACCTGGCGGCGCCCTGCCAGACCTGGATGAAGACTTCCTGGGTGGCGTCCTCGCTCAGCTCGGAGTCGATCAGGATGCGCCTGGCCATGCCAAAGACGCGTCTGGAGGTCAGCCGATAAAACTCGGCGAAGGCCACCTGATCGCCCGCAGCAATCAATTCAAGCAGGCGGGTGAGCTGCTGGTTCAGGTCTGTCGCCATGCCCGAAGTCTCGACGACCGGGGGACCGGGATTGTTGGGGATGTCCATCACTGTCCAGCATAAGTCGTGCGGTTTGAAACCCGCAGCACAAGGGCGTGGCGTTGTGCGCACGGCCGTGCAGCGGGTTGCCGCCACCACCAGGGCCTCCAGCGCGCTCACATCGGCTCCCTCATCGAATGTCCAAAGCAGGAATTGATCCTGCACAGGTTATTCGCAGCTGCGGGCGCCGCGGATGGGCTACACCTTGGCGCCGGCAAATCCGTTCTGGCGCCACGCCTCGAAAACGGCAATGGACGCGGCGTTCGCCAGATTCAGTGAACGCAGGGAAGGCCGCATCGGGAGCCGCACCCGGGCAGTGACGTGCGGATCCTTCTTCAGCCAATCCGGGAGGCCGACAGATTCAGGGCCGAACATCAGCACGTCACCCTCACGGTAGTTGATATCCGTGTAGGACGTTTCGCCGTCGGACGTAAACGCAAACACACGCTCAGGCTGCAGGGCTGCCCAGGCCGCGTTGATGTCCTTATGGACAGTGACGACGGCGAGGTCGTGGTAGTCCAGGCCCGCCCGGCGCAGCTTGGCATCGGAAAAGTCAAAGCCCAGAGGCTCCACCAGATGGAGTTCGGCGCCGGTGATGGCGGCCAAACGAATGGCGTTGCCCGTATTGCCCGGGATTTCTGGAGTGTGGAAGAGGATGCGGAACACCGTCCCATCCTAGTCAGTCCTGTCCCAGCCAGTCCCATCGCTCTGGCTTCATACTGGCTCAACCAGTGCCCTCAACCAGTGCCGGCGAAGGCAAGATGTCAGTGCATGCCGCGGAGCAAGCGGGCAAGAACTGGCACCACCACGGTGTTGGGTGCTGGTCCTGAACCAAGGAACTGCTTCAAACCGCGGACCAATCCTGCGCCATTGACTACCTCAACCGCGTTATGGCTGGACTGCCCTTTGCCGTACTGGTCAATGACTGGTTCGTGCAGGTTGCCGTCAGGACTGTGCAGGACCACCCAGCCGGTGACGTTCAACTCGGGGAAGATGTCCTGCATGTGGCGGACGATGTGGGCGAGCTGCGGTGGAGCCACCGACCGGCCGCCGTGGCGCAACGAATTGCCGTCCCATGCGTAGGCGCCCTTGGGCAACAGCATGGAACCAACCAATGCCAGTCGGTAGCCGGAAAGCACCGCGTGGTCGATGTGGTTGTTGTCAGAGGGGGAGCGGAGCCCGTTGATAAGCCGTGCGGCGGGGATGGCAGGAAGAACCTGCCTGCTGATGAGTTGAACAGTGCGCATCTCGCGCTGGATGCGGGCTTCGGCTCCAAAAATGCCGCGCTTTCGCGGCAAGCCATGGACCTTTTGGGCAGCTTCTGCCATCGAAATGAGGGGAACCTCAAGGGGGTCGTCAAAGGCGGGAACGTAAACGGGCGGATCGCCGGCCGTGTTGCGCGGGGCCTGCGGACGCCTGACCCCTGCGCTGGTCGCCGGACCCGGCGCTGGCGCGCCTGTGTAGTCGCCCGGACGCGCTTGGGAGCGGACGGAAGTGCCGCTGGCATACCTCCGGTCATACTCGGCCCGACGCTTCGGATCAATCAGGGTCTCATACGCGAGCGTTACACGGCGGAACATTTCAGCCTCGCCGCCGTGATCAGGGTGGGCCTTCCGGGCGGCCTTCCGATATGCCACCTTGATCTCCTTGTCCGTCGCAGTGACGGACACGCGGAGAACCTGATAGTGGGAACTGCTGCCCTCGGCCAAGCACAGGCCCTTCTCTAGGATGGTGGTCCGCTCCATTGGCGGGGCGGTATGGCCAGTTTATCCAGCCACTATGAGAACGTCGGCAGCGGGCGCGGTGGTTCCCGGCTGGCATAATTCAGCAGGTGAATCCTCCGGCGCCCAAGAATCCCACGCACGCGGCGGAGAAGATCGCCCTTGCCATCAATCCAACAGCGTCGTTCGGCCGTCACGGCCTTGCCGGGGACGAGGCCGCAGCCTGCCTTCGCGCCGGGGGTTGTGACGTCGTCGTGCTGGAAGCGGGAAGCTATGACGATCTCCGGACTCTGGTTGATGAGGCCCTGACTTCAGGCGTCCGTGCGCTGGTTGTGGTGGGCGGGGACGGCATGGTCCATTTGGGTGTCAATGCGCTCGCCGGAAAGGATGTTCCGCTGGGAATTGTTCCCGCAGGCACTGGCAACGATGTTGCCAGGCTCCTGGGCTTGCCACTCACGGACACGAAGGCGGCCTGCGATCGCTTGCTGGCGTCAATGGCATCGGGCGGGCGGAAGATCGACGCCGGACGCGTCACCGCCAGCGGGCGAAGCACCTATTTTGCGGGGGTCCTGTCTGCTGGATTTGACGCTGCCGTTAATGAGAGGGCGAACTCGTGGCGTTGGCCCAAGGGAAAAAGCCGTTACAACCTGGCGATGCTCCGGGAACTCGGTTCCTTCCGGCGTATCGAATACACAGTGACGGCCGACGGCGAGCAGTGGCGCCAGCCGGCGTTGCTGATTTCGGTGGCGAACGGCCAATCGATCGGCGGCGGGATGATAATTACGCCCGATGCTTTGCCCGACGACGGGTGGCTGGATTTGTTTATGGTCAAGCCGTTATCGCGGCTGAATTTCCTGGCAGTGTTTCCCAAGGTGTTCGCCGGCAAACACCTTGGCCATCCGGCCGTGGAGATCCGCCGGGTACGGAAGGTGCGGCTGGAGGCAGAAGGTGTAGTGGCCTACGCCGACGGCGAGCGCGTGGGCAGATTGCCTGTGGAGATTGAGGTTGTGCCCGGGGGTCTCTGCGTCCTTGCTTAGTTGAACTGCTGTTGCGGGCGGTTAGACTCGATGGCGGCAGAAGCGGCTCGCAGCAAAAGACTCGCCAGTAAGAGAGAGGATCGCCGATGACACGGGGTGTTGGACGACGGCAGGTCCCGGCGATGGTGGGCGCCATGCCTGGTTTGGCTGCTTTGGGTGCCTTGGGTGCGTTGCTTGCCGGATGCAGTGTGAACGTGCCTGATCCGGCAGCACCGAAGCCTTCACCTTCCGAGTCCACGCTGTCCACCCCAACCATCACGCCCGGACACGATGTTGAGGCTCTCGCCGCCAAGGATCTGCCCTTGAGTGCTGGAGGAACATTGGCGCCTGGAGATCCGGTAGCAGTGTCCAGCCGCCTGGATGAGGCGTCGGGATGGTCCGTTGTGCACTCCGGCTTGCAAGGTGAAACCCGGTACGCGAAGACAGATGGGTGCATGGTGGTTGTCCGGGTGAGCGTTAACCAGGGACCATTGGTGGTGCCGGGCGATGACGCCGCGTCCACGAAGGAACTGTTCCGCTACTTGGATCCGGGCATCGCTGTGGACAAGCTAACACCGGCCTCATTGCGCTGGGGCCAGGATTCCGGCAAGCCGGAGCACCGCGTGGAATTATTGGCCTTGGAATCAGCTCCAGCTTCCGGTGGCACCGCTGCCTTGGTCCTCGCCAGGCTTTTCAGCAGCCCGGCTTCCTCTGTGTATGTATCGGTTGCTTGTCCTGATAGTGGGACCTTGGCCAAGGCCAGGGCTGAGGTCCAGTCCCAGTTGGCTGTGGTCCCACCAGCCTGAGTTTTATTTCTTGAACGCGGTGTTGTTTCTTGAACGCGGTGTTATTTCCTGAACGCGGTGGCCAGGCGGTTCAACGCGAGTGCTCCAACCAGCAGGCCGAAGTCCCTCAGTGCGACGTCGAAGAACGAGCCAAGCACCAGCAGGTTGACGATGATGCCGAGCAGCCAGACGGCGACAATGAGGGATCCCCAGCGCGGCCGCAGGGCGACGACGATGCCGGCGATAATTTCGATGACTCCCACGCCGTACATGAAGGTCTGGGCTGAAACAGGTACCACGGCGGTGGCTGCGGGCGCCAAGTAGACAGTCCAGTCCACCAGGAGGTTGCTGAATTTGTCGAGCCCGAAAATGATCGGGGCAATCGTGAAGACCGTCCTCAGGAGGACAAAGGCCTGCCGGGAAGGGTCCCGGAGGTCGCTGTGGCTGGACTTGGGGCTCACGTGGGTGGTTGCGGCTTCCATGACGCATTCCTTTCTAAAAATGGATATCTTGATTTTAGATCTCCGCGGAAGATTAAGCAACGAATCTTGTTTTTAGAGATATTCTGGCGGTATGACCACTGCACGCCACTCTTGGCTCCAAAGGATTTCGGCGATCGCCTCCTTGGACGACGACAACCGCCGGGTGTTGTTCGCCTACGTGCGCGGTGCTGCAGACGCCGTAGGCCGGGACGAAGCAGCCCGTGCCTTGGCTATTCCCCGAAGCACGGCCTCCTTCCATTTGGATCGGTTGGTGAAGGATGGCGTCCTGCAAGTGGAGTTCAGAAAGTCCTCCGACAAAGCCGGGCCCGGTTCCGGCCGGCCTGCCAAGCTCTACCGCCCGGCCATGGATGAAGTTGTTGCCTCTGTCCCTGAGCGCCAGTACGATCTCGCCGGGGATCTGATGGCTACAGCTATCACGCGTTCCCTGAAAGGGGAGTTGCCCGTGCGGGACGCTTTGATGGATGTTGCAGGCCGCAAGGGCCAGGAAGCGGGCCGGCCCGGCGATTTCCTGGGTGCCCTGGCGGACCTTGGCTATGAGCCAACGGCTGATGGGGCGGGAGGGTACCGGCTGCTTAACTGCCCTTTCCATCGGCTTTCGCAGGATCATGAGGAGGTGGTCTGCGCCATGAATGGCGCGTTCCTCAAGGGCGCAGCCACCGCATCAGGTCTTAGTGCTGACAACGTCCTTCCGGAACCTGGCCCTGGTCATTGCTGTGCCCGGATTGGCAGCCTGGAACCGGGCCCCAAAACCTGACCCCAGGCCTGACCCCAAAACCCAGCGCTGACGCCGTCGATGGAATTACGCCGCCGGTAGAATTACAACGTGCCTGTATACCTCGACCACGCCGCCACCACTCCCATGTCGGCCCAAGCCCTTGCCGTCATGACGCGCGAGCTGGCGCGAACCGGCAACCCGTCCTCCCTCCATGGAGCCGGACGTCGGGCAAGGCGCGCGGTGGAAGATGCGCGCGAAACGTTGGCGGCGGCCGCTGGAGCCCACCCGTCCGAGGTAATTTTCACCTCGGGTGGGACTGAGGCCGACAACCTGGCCGTCAAGGGCCTTTTCTGGGCCCGCCATGACGAAAACCCTCGCCGGACCCGGATCCTGTGTTCCGCCGTCGAACACCACGCGGTCATGGACACGGTGGAGTGGCTTGAGCGTCATGAGGGAGCCGAGGCCGTGTGGCTGCCTGTCGATGCAGAAGGGGCGGTGCAGCTCGATGCCGTGCAGCGCGAACTGGAGCGCGACCCCGAGTCCGTTGCGCTTGTCACGGTGATGTGGGCAAACAACGAGGTGGGCACCATCCAGCCCGTTGCTGAGATCGTGGAGCTGGCCAGCCGATACGGGATTCCCGTACATTCAGATGCCGTCCAGGCTTTCGGTTCCGTACCGGTCGATTTCCGCGCTTCCGGGCTCGCTGCGATGTCAGTGTCGGGGCACAAGCTCGGCGGCCCCGTCGGAGTCGGAGCGTTGTTCCTCGGGCGGGCGATTAAGTTGACTCCGGTTCAACACGGCGGCGGGCAGGAGCGCGATGTGCGCTCGGGAACGCTGGACACGCCGGCCATTGCGGCCTTCGCCGCAGCTGCGGCGGCCGTCACGGCCAATCTGGCCGCGGAGGCCGAGCGAATCAGCAGGCTGCGGGACCGTCTTATTGCCGGGGTTCGGGAGGCCGTTCCGGATGCAGTGCTCCGGGGGGCACCTGGGGAACGCCGACTGCCCGGCAATGCCCACTTTACTTTTCCTGGTTGCGAAGGAGACTCACTGCTGTTCCTTCTCGATCTCGCAGGTGTTGAGTCATCCACCGGTTCGGCATGTACAGCAGGAGTGCCCCGTCCCTCCCACGTCCTCCTGGCCATGGGGCTGGATGAAGATACTGCCCGTGGTGCTCAACGCTTCACACTGGGGCACAGCTCAACAGATGCCGACGTCGATGCCCTGCTTAAGGCGCTGCCCGAAGCTTGTTCACGGGCTCGTCAAGCAGGCATGGCCGGTCATGAATCCAGCATCCAGACAGCGGCAACGGTAGCGCGGCGCGGCGCTGCGGAGTTTTAAGCAGTTTTAAGCAGGGGAGTTTTAACCCGGGAATCGCTCCGGGCAACAAGTCCAGGGTAAAAATCAGTCGCGGGGCAAGAGCTCCTCAAGGGGAACGTCGGGATTTGTCAGTCGGGTTACGTCCACGGGGACCCGCCCCGAAATCAGGGCCTTGATCGGCTTCTGCACGCGGCGAATGTTCACGCTCATGCCGCCAACCACCTCGCCGTGCTCCTTCTCGCCATCGCGCATCCAAAACGCGATGAAACTGCCGTCATCGAGGGACCCACGAATTACGGGCTCAACGCCGGAGGTCAGCGAAGGGAAACCCGAATACTCCATGCTGAGGGTGAACTGGTCCGTATAGAAATAGGGGACAACATCCAGGGCGGCATCTTGGTCCAGCATCGTCTTGGCGGCCACTTTGCCGCCGTTGAGCGCATTCGCCCAGTGCTCGCTGCGATGATGCTCACCGGTGAATGGATGCAGGGCGTTGGCAACGTCACCTGCTGCCAGGATGTCCGGGACGCTGCTGCGAAGCGCGGCATCCACCAGGACTCCGTTGTCCAGGGTCAGCCCTGCTGTTTCTGCCAATGATGTGTCAGGCACTACACCCACTGCAATGATGACGATATCCGCGGGAAGGACTTCTCCCGTGTTGGTTCGAACTGCGGAGGCATGGCCATCGTTCCCCTCGATGGCAGCAGCGCTCGCCGGCAGCCTGAAGCTGACGCCGTTCTCTTCGTGGAGTGCCCGGAAGTAGTTGCCTAGTTCAGGGCCGATGGCGGCACTGAGGGGGATTTCTTCCAAGCCGAGCAGGACCACATCATTGCCGTAGCTGCGGGCAGCCGCAGCCAGTTCCATGCCGATCCACCCGGAACCGACCATGACCACATGCTTGCCTCCGTCCCTGAGCAGGGACTGCAGGCGCAGGCTGTCCTCAAAGGTCCTGAAAGTCAGCACGCCTTCCAGGTCAATGCCGGGAAGCGGGATGTGCCGAGGCTGCGCCCCGGTGGCTATCAGCAGTTTGGCGTAGTCAAGGGTCCGGCCGTCCTTGAGGGTTACGGTTCGGTTTCCCACATCGATGCCCACTGCGGGGTTGCCCAGGAGGAGTTCGACGTCGTTTTCTTCGTACCAGCCGGCCGGCACCACCGGGACGCTATCCTCGTCGGCCTTGCCCAGAAGGAACTCCTTGGACAGAGGTGGCCGAAGGTACGGGATCCGCTCCTCGGATGCCAGGAGGGCGATGGGTCCAGCAAACCCCTCTGATCGAAGGGTTTTTGCTGTGGTCGCGCCGGCCAGGCCGCCGCCGGCGATGACCATTCGCTCATGTGTCATTTCAGCCCACCTCTGTCTTGGCATTTTCTAAAACAGCATACTTTGACTTTAGATTTCGTCCTATGCCCAGTCAAGGGATTTCGCGGGGGCATTGGTGCGGGAGATAGAATAGTTGGGCGTGCCGGCTCGCCTCAGCCGGAATCAATATCCAAAAACCCCTAAAACACGGAAAGCCAGCATGCGAGTACTTGCAGCAATGAGCGGCGGAGTCGACTCCGCCGTGGCCGCCGCCCGCGCCGTCGAGGCCGGACACGACGTCGTCGGAGTCCACCTTGCGTTGTCGCGCATGCCCGGCACCCTTCGCACTGGAAGCCGGGGCTGCTGCACCATTGAAGACTCCCGCGATGCATGGCGCGCCTGTGATGTCCTGGGGATTCCGTACTACGTGTGGGACTTCTCCGAACGCTTCAAGGAAGATGTCGTCCAGGACTTCATCGACGAATATGCTGCCGGGCGCACGCCGAACCCGTGCATGCGTTGCAATGAGCGCATTAAGTTTGCTGCCTTGCTGGAAAAGGCCATTGCCCTGGGCTTTGACGCTGTCTGCACCGGGCACTACGCCAAAGTAATCGAAGACGCCGACGGCAACCGCGAACTGCATCGTGCGGCGGACTGGGCCAAGGACCAAAGCTATGTCCTGGGCGTCCTGACCCACGAGCAGCTTAAGCACTCCATGTTCCCGCTGGCGGACACTCCCTCCAAGGCCGAGGTAAGGGCCGAGGCCGAAAGGCGGGGCTTGTCGGTGGCAAACAAGCCGGATAGCCACGATATTTGCTTCATCTCCGATGGAGATACCCGTGGCTGGCTGGCCGAGAAAATCGAAATGACAACCGGCGACATCGTGGACGAAACTGGCACGAAGGTAGGCGAGCACCCGGGTGCAAATGCCTTCACCGTCGGCCAGCGCCGAGGACTGAAGCTGGGCACACCGGCCTCCGATGGCAAGCCCCGGTTCGTCCTGGAAATCCGGCCAAAGGAAAACAAGGTTGTTGTGGGGCCGGAAGCGCTCCTTGCCATCGATGAAATCCGCGGAATCAAGGTGTCCTGGGCTGGTTTGCCCATCTCCGAGGTTGGGACAGGTGCGGAATTCGAGTGCCACGCCCAGGTGCGGGCACATGGTGACCCCGTTCCTGCCCGTGCACATATTGAGCCGGTCGTGGATGAAGAGGGTGTTGAACGCGCCGAACTCGTGGTCACCCTGACCGAACCGCTGCGCGGAGTGGCGCCTGGCCAGACCGTCGTGCTGTATCAGGGCACCCGGGTGCTGGGACAGGCAACCATCGACGCCGCGCGTTCCCTGCAGAGGGCAGTTCTCTAGCCGTTGCCGGATTATTGCCTCCGGGTTTGAGGGCCCCCATACTGGCCTAAGCAGCGCAACCGCTGCGGTGTGTTGGGGTCCGCACTCGGGATGGCGATGACTGTGGCATTTCCAAAGAAGAGCCCGGGAGACATCAAAGCCGGGCAGATGGTCTCCGTGATGGTCCTTGCAGAGGGGCCGATAGGCAGCGGCGGAGCGCCACCGCCGACAGCCCAAGTACGGATACCCGTGGAGCGGCTGCGGCGTGGCCCCACTGGACACCGCTACGCGATCCACATCCGGAAGTGGCGTGGAACCAATGTGTCGCCAGTTACCCTGACGCGCCAAGGCGACCCCTGGCAATTGATTTCAGAACCTCCGCCCACGGACCTTCGCGAACTCCTGGACGATACCCGTTTCCTTGCCCAGCACGTCTACGGCGTGGCCATGAGCACCCTGGATATCTTCGAATCCACGCTCGGCCGGCGGATGCCCTGGAATCCGGAGGGGCGGGTGGTCCTGAAGGCAAGGGATCGTGTCACAGCCATCGATACCGGATATGAGCGCGGTACCAACACCATCCGCTTCGGTTCGGTGGACCGCATGGGCTACAAAGTACCCACAGCGCTGTACAGGGACATCGTTGCCCACGAAGTCACCCATGCGATCCTTGACGGCTTCCGGCCTGCATGGGCAGACCAGCTGGCCACCATGGAGCAACTTGCCATGCACGAGGCACTGGCAGACCTGGTGGCCATATTGTCGGTGTTTTCATCCCGTGAGGTGGTCTTCCGTCAGCTTAAAGCTGCCGGCGACGGCTTCGAGGCAGGCCAGGTTGTGGACGACGCGATCCTCATAAGGTCCCTCTTTGACTTTGCGAGGGACCTTTTCGCCCGGGGTCCGTTGAGGGAGCCATTTGTTGGCGCTATTCCTGAGGGCTGGCAAACCATGCTGGAGCCGCACGCGCGCGGGGCTGTGGTGGTGGGGGCCGTACTCCGGGCCGTCCAGCGGTTGTGGTCGCAGAGAAATGCGCGTTTTGGGGACAACCAAAGCCTGCAACAGAAAGCCGAATCAGGTTCAATCGTGGCCATGAGGGTCCTGCGCATGGTGATCCGAGGCCTTTCCTACATGCCACCCGTGGACGTGACTTGGCGGGATCTCTTACGTGGCA
Source organism: Paenarthrobacter sp. 10L412 (assembly GCF_056395565.1). Taxonomy (NCBI): domain Bacteria; kingdom Bacillati; phylum Actinomycetota; class Actinomycetes; order Micrococcales; family Micrococcaceae; genus Paenarthrobacter; species Paenarthrobacter sp. 10L412. The sequence goes on from NZ_JBFTJT010000007.1 coordinate 164,964, forward strand.
TCATTGCCGCAGACCTGGACATGGTCCCGGAAGACACCTACGGCTATCGGGATGCCCTGCAAACGGAATTCTCGGCCATTGGAATCCGTAGGGTGTCACTGAACAACATCAGTGGGGTGGATAACTACCAGGGGCTTCGCTATCCCATCCGGCTGTCAGCCCTGGGGTCAGACCCCCAGGAAGTCCAACGCTTCGTGTGGGAAAACCCGCGGCTCCTGGACGCGGCCCGCCTGGAGCGGCGTACTCCGCTGAGCTCCACCCGGGTACGTACGTCCGAACGTGTGTCACCGGACGGCTTCGTCATCTCCGAAATCGGGGCATCATTCATTCAAACGGTGCGGATGAGCCGCAAGGAGGCCTACGTCCGCCTCGGCCTGAAGACGCGGCGGGATTTCGTGGACGTCCGTGGAGGAGGAGTCCTCAGATTCGACGCCGGTGGCCGCCTGGTATATGCCGCCCTCAAACCAGTCATGGACCGGGAGCGCCAAGGAATGCTGTTTGGCTCCGATCAACAGCACGACGCCGAGGAAGCCGCGTCTTCCGGTGTCAGGGACAAGTTCCACGGCACGGGGGAATAAGGACGCGGAACAGGCACGCGGGAATAGCTGATGCCCCTGAGGTGACCCCAACGGAAGGTTAGCTGCCCCAGGCAGCCTTGCGTGCCGCCGTCGTGCCTTCCAATTGGGCGACTTGATCAAAACCGCCGCCTTTGAGCCCCTTGCTCACCAGCTTCAGGACTTCCGCCCGCCCTGCTGTGCCATTGCCCTGCAGGGACTTCACGAAGTGATACGTGAAGGCTCCGTTGTAGCGGCCCTCAATCAGCGCGTCCGCGGCCGTCTGGTCTGATCGGCAGGCTGCCATCAGCGCAGGCTTGGACAGCATGGGTGATTTCACAAGGTCGCGAAGGGTGCGGGCGTCGCTGAACTCGTTTGCGATCACAGCCCGGGGCGTTGGGGCAGGCAGGAAACGCGGGCGTCGGCCCGGTAAGAGGTCCAGGGACTTCAGCCCAGTGCCGCTGTGGCAAGTGTCCAGGACGACGTCCATGAGGACGCCCTCCGGCAGCCGCCCGAAGAGCGTAGCCAACTCGTCGTCACTGATCACTGTCTCCGGGTCCCATGAGTCGCCGGCGTTGTTGATGTCGTAGCAGGCGAAGGCCTCGTCCAGCCGATCCACCTCATCTCCGCTGGTATCGGGTATCTGCGTGCCATGGCTGGAGAAGGTGAAGACGATGTGGTTGGACTTTCCCTCCACCGCGCTATCGACCAATCTGTTGAGTTCTGCCATCACGGACTTTTTGGTGGCCTTGGCATCCCTCAGGACCTTGATGCTGGAGGAGGCGAAACCGTACTGCGCCTCAAGGAGGGCGGCCAGGTCTTCAGCGTCATTAACACAACCGTGAAGCCAGCTCGATTCGGGTAAATACTTGAACTTGTTGATCCCCACGCAGAGGGCTGCCTTGCTCATGTTCCTGTCCTTAGGACTGGTACTTGCACCCATTACCACGGCGGCCCCCTGAACCGCCGCCTGGATGCTGTCCACGGCTGCGTTCCGCCTGTCCGTGATCAGCGCTTATCAACTCGGAATAAAGATATTCCGGCGATCCTTCAGGGGCAATGCTTTGGCGTCCCCTGGAAAACCTACTCGTAGGTAAATATTGTGTCTCGAATCATAAAATCAAGGGCCCGGGGGTGCTGAAGTCTGATTGAATCGTGGAATCAAGAGTGCGCTCCGTCACAAATATCCCACGGCGGTGCGCCTAATCCATCGAACAGAAGGTTCACAGATGGCACTGAAGAAGAAGGCCCTGCATGGCGTTATCGCGCTGGCGGGCGTTTCCGCCCTCGCTTTGACTGCATGCACGGGCCCCTCCGGCGGCGGTTCCTCGTCCGCCCCGGCTGCCGCCGGCCCGATCGCCTACGGCACCACAGACAAAGTCACCGCATTGGACCCGGCAGGATCCTATGACAATGGTTCATTCATGGTGATGAACCAGATCTACTCGTTCCTGTTGAACTCCAAGCCAGGCGGTGCAGAACCGGTCCCGGACCTTGCGGAGTCGTCCTCGTTCACGGCACCTACCGAATACACCGTCAAACTCAAGTCTGGCCTGAAATGGGCCAATGGACACACGCTGGATTCCAAGGACGTCAAGTTTTCTTTTGACCGCCAGGTTGCCATCAACGATCCCGCCGGCCCCGCATCTCTGCTGACCAACATCGAGAGTGTCAGCACTCCTGACGCCACCACGGTGGTGTTCAAGCTGAAGAAGGCAAACGACCAGACATTCAGCCAGATCCTCAGCAGTCCTGCCGCGCCCATTGTCGACGACGAAGTTTTCCCGGCGGACAAGGTCCTTCCTGACGACGAGATCATCAAGGCTAAAGCCTTCTACGGCCAGTACACGATCGATAGCTACAAGAAGAACGAACTTGTCAGCTTCAAGGCCTTCGGCGACTACAAGGGTGTCCTTGGCAAGCCGGCAAACGACGAAGCGACCATCAAGTACTACGCCAGCCCCACCAACCTCAAGCTGGACATCCAGCAGGGCAACATCGACGTCGCCTTCCGCAGCCTCAGTGCCACGGACGTTGATGACCTGAGGAAGGACTCCAAAGTCAAGGTGTTGACGGGACCGGGCGGCGAGATCCGCTACATCACCTTCAACTTTGACACCATGCCGTTCGGCACCAAGGCAGCCAGCGCCGATCCTGCCAAGGCGCTCGCCGTCCGGCAAGCCGTAGCAAACCTCGTGGACCGGCAAGCCATCGCTGACCAGGTCTACAAGGGTACCTACCTCCCGCTGTACTCCAACGTGCCCAGCGGATTCCTTGGCGCCAACGAGTCATTCAAGGATGCCTATGGAGACAGCGGAAAGCCGAGCCTGGACAAGGCAAAGAAAGTCCTGACGGACGCCGGAATTACCGAACCCGTTGCGTTGAACCTGCAGTACAACCCGGACCACTACGGCGGCTCCTCAGGTGACGAGTACGCCATGATCAAGGAACAGCTGGAGAAGTCCGGCCTCTTCAAGGTCAACCTGCAGTCCACGGAATGGGTTACCTACAGCAAGGCGAGCCGCGCTGACGAGTACCCTGTGTTCCAGTTTGGGTGGTTCCCCGACTTCAGCGACGCCGATAATTACCTGACCCCGTTCTTCCCGGACGGCGGCTTCCTGAAGAACCACTACAACAACCCGACTGTGAACGACTTGATCGCCAAGCAGCTGACTGAGGCTGACAAGACCAAGCGTGAGGCAGACATCAAGGATGTCCAGAACGCACTGGCCAAGGACATCTCAACCCTGCCCCTGCTTCAGGGCGCTCAAGTCGCGGTGGCCGGAAGTGGCGTGAACGGCGTCGAGAAGACGCTGGACGCATCCTTCAAGTTCCGCCTCGGAACGATTTCGAAGTAACCACACCATGTGATGGAAAGGGGCGGGACACTGATCCGGTGTCCCGCCTCCTTTGCTGACCACGCTGGTGGCCGGCATGCATGAGCCAATCCCGCGCAATCCACGGGCAGGAAATACAGGTAACAATGACAACAGTTATAGAGGTACCCGAGGCGGAGCCCGGGATAGTAGCTCCCAGGAGCAAGTCCAAGGCCGGGGGAGGCCTTGGAAAGTACATCGTGATCCGGTTCTTCCTGATCATCCCCACCGTCTTCATTCTGGTGACGTTGGTCTTCTTCCTGATGAGGGTCATCGGAGATCCCATCACTGCTGCCCAAGGCGGACGTCTCCCACCAGATGTCCTGGCACAGCGAATCCACGATGCCGGCTATGACCGGCCCGTTCTGATCCAGTACTTCGAATACCTTGGCCAACTCATCACCGGCAACTTTGGCACGACGATCACCGATCGCCGTCCCGTCGTCGAGGTACTCACTACATTTGGGGCCGCAACACTTGAGCTTTCGATCAACGCACTGATCGTGGCGCTCGCAGTCGGCATCCCGTTCGGCCTCATCGCGGCCCAACACCGCGACAAGAGCTCCGACGCCGTTCTGCGGTTCTTCGCGATTCTCTGCTATGCCACACCCGTGTTTTTCTCAGGCCTGCTTCTCAAGCTGACGTTTTCCGTGTGGCTCGGATGGTTCCCCGTAGCAGGACGTGCCTCCACGCGCACGGAATTGACCATGAGCAGCCTGGGAGCTCCATCAGGCATCTATTGGCTGGACGCGCTTCGCAGCGGCAACTTCGCTGCTCTGGGAGACGTTGCATCCCACGCTGTCCTGCCGGCCGTGGCCCTTGGTTTGCTGACCGCCGGGGTCTTCCTGCGGCTGGTACGCACAAACGTCATTGGCACGCTGGGAAAGGACTACATTGAGGCTGGCCGGTCCCGGGGCGTTAGTGAGTTCCGGCTGGTTACCAAACACGCTTACAAGCCTGCGCTGATCCCCATCATCACTGTCATGGGCCTGCAAATTGCGCTCATGCTCGGCGGCGCCATCCTGACCGAGACAACCTTCGAGTGGAAGGGCCTGGGGTACCAGCTGGTGCAATACCTCAATGCCCGTGACTTTGTAGCTGTCCAAGGCATTGTCGTGCTTCTGGCCATCATCGTCGCCGTGACCAACTTCATCGTGGACATCATTGCCGCGCTCATCGATCCCCGAGTGAGGTACTGACCATGAGCACTCCTTCACTGACTGCTCCCAAGCAGCCCCTCTTCTCCCGGCTTCCGGTGGTGTCCCACCTCAGGAAAAGCGTTGGCCTCCAACGCGGCATGCTGGTGGTGGGCGTTGTCCTCAGCGGATTGTTCCTCCTGACAAGCATTTTCGCCCCGCTTCTGGCCCCCTACGGCTACTCCCAACTCAGCGATGCGTCCGGTTCCTTCCCCACCCAACAGGCACCGGGTGCCAAACACCTGCTTGGCACCACTGTGGGCGGCTATGACGTCCTGTCCCGCGTCCTGTGGGGATCCCAGACGGCCGTGACCGTCATTATCGTGTCCGTGGCAATGTCACTTTTCCTCGGCGTCGCCCTGGGCCTGCTCAGCGGTTACTTCGGCGGCTGGTTGGACAGAATCCTTGTAGTAGTGGCGGACGCCATCTATGCGTTCCCCACCCTGCTTTTGGCAATCGTCATCTCGATCGTGATCAGCCGTGGCCAGTCCAGTTTCTGGGGCGGTATTTTCTCCTGTGCATTCTCGATCACCGTCGTGTTCGTGCCCCAATATTTCCGGGTCATCCGCGCCGAAACCATCCGGCTCAAGGCTGAGCCTTTCGTCGAGTCGGCCAAGGTATTGGGTGCATCCAGCCTGCGTATCATCGGACGGCACATCTTCAAAAACGCAACGCGCACCCTGCCCCTGATGTTTACCCTCAATGCCTCCGAGGCGATCCTGACGCTTGCCGGCCTTGGCTTCCTTGGTTTCGGTATCGAGCCGACGTCCGCTGCAGAGTGGGGCTTCGACCTGAACAAGGCGCTGGCCGATACCTCCTCGGGTATCTGGTGGACCGGTGTCTTCCCCGGCATCGCAATCGTGCTGACGGTCCTGGGCCTGACCCTGGTTGGCGAAAGCATCAACGACCTCAACGATCCCCGGATCCGTGGACGCAAGCGCGCAGGCGCAACGAAATCCCCTGCAACTCCTACAGCTTCAGAAGCAGGTAAGCCATGACCACCAACCTCGGAAACATTTCCGATGCCGGGGCCGCGAGTGAACCGGTCCTCACCATTGACCGGCTCAAAGTCACGTTCGCCACGGATGGCGGGGATGTCTACGCGGTGAAGGATGTCAGCCTGGACGTCAAAGCCGGGGAGGTAGTGGCGATCGTGGGGGAGTCCGGCTCCGGCAAGACCGTGACGGCCAAGACCATCCTTGGCCTGCTTCCGGAAACTGCCATCAGCTCCGGCGCGGTGGTGATCAATGGCAACAACGTGATCAGCGTCAGCAAATCCGCACTACGAAAGATCCGTGGCCGCGACGTAGCCATGGTCTTCCAGGAACCCTCCACCGCCTTGAATCCCGTGTTCACGGTTGGCTGGCAGATTGCCGAAGGGATTCGTGCGCACGCCAAGGACGGTCACCGCGTGTCTGCCAAGGAGGCCAAGGAACGCGCCACGGAGGCGTTGCGCAAGGTGGGCATTCCGGATCCTGAAACCCGGGTCAACTACTACCCACACCAGTTTTCCGGCGGGCAAAAACAGCGCGTGGTGATTGCCGCTGCGTTGGCTTTGAACCCCGGCCTGATTGTGGCCGATGAGCCAACGACTGCCCTGGACGTCACAGTGCAGGCGGAAATCCTGCAGCTACTCCGGGATTTGCGGGACAACTACGGCACGTCCATCGTGTTGATCACCCACAACATGGGCGTAGTGGCCGACCTCGCCGACCGCGTAGTGGTCATGTACCAGGGAGATGTGGTGGAGGAAGCGCCCTCAAGGGTGTTGTTCGCGGAACCACAGCAGGACTACACGAAAAAGCTCCTCGCTGCGGTCCCGCACCTGGGCCGGAACTCAGCCTCTGAAGGCGCTCGCGCTCGACTGCATCAAGACGGCAAGGTCCTCGTCGAAGCGAAGAACCTCACCATTGAGTACCCGGGCCGGTTTGGACGCCATGGCTTCAAAGCCGTAGACAACGTCAGCTTCACAGTCTCGGAGAACGAGGTTTTTGGCTTGGTGGGCGAGTCTGGTTCCGGAAAATCCACCATTGGCCGCGCAATCGCAGGCCTGAACCGGACAACGGGCGGGAGCCTGAAGGTCCTCGGTTACGAGATGCTGGACTTCAAGGAGCGCACTTTCCGTCCGCTTCGGAAGGAGATCGGCTTTGTTTTCCAGGACCCTGCCGCCTCCTTCAACCCTCATCTCACCATCGGCGAATGCGTGGCTGAGCCGCTGATTATCCACACGAAGCCCAGCGCGGCTGAGGCGCGGAAAAAGGTAGGCGAACTGCTCGAGTCAGTCCAGTTGCCGGCGTCGTACGCGCAACGCTACCCGCACGAGCTGTCCGGTGGACAACGGCAGCGGGCCTCTCTTGCGAGGTCGTTGGCGCTCAATCCGCGCCTGCTGATTGCCGACGAACCAACCTCGGCGCTGGACGTCTCAGTACAGGCCAAGGTTCTGGACTTGTTCAAGGACATCCAGGAGCAGTTCGGTTTCGCTGCGCTCTTCATCAGCCACGACCTCGCAGTGGTGGACATGTTGTCGCACTGGGTGGGCGTGCTGTACAAGGGACAGTTGGTGGAGCAGGGCATCGGCAACCATGTGATGGGCTCGCCCCAGCACGACTACACCAAGCGGCTGATCGCCTCCTTGCCGGTTCCGGACCCTGACGAACAAGCACGACGCCGGGAAGCCCACCGCGCGCTGTTGGGCGGCTAGGCCCAACACTGCACTGACAAGGTCCGGCACTGACAAGGTCCAGAATATGCACCGAAGGTCCGTTCTCCACGCTGGGGAGCGGGCCTTCGGTGTCTCCATTGCGGAGGGTGGTTCCTGAGCTATTCCGAGACGATGGCGATGTTGAACATCTTTCCCTTCGGCTGCTGCATGAAGATCCTTAGCCACAAGGGCAGCCACATTTCCATGCCGCGGGCAGCGTCGAGTGCACCAAGGTCCCTGATGTGCTCGGGTGCCCAACCAAACTCCTGCAGCAGGCCTGACACTGTGGATTTGGCATCCGCGTCGTTTCCCGCCATGAACATGTCATGTGGGCCCGGAAGCCGCCCTGGATCCACCATGACGGGGGCGCTGACTGTGTTAAGGGATTTCACTACCCGCACCTCGGGGTAGGTCCGTTGAATGGTCTCGGCGATGCTGTCGGTGTTGCAGACTGTGAGAGATGGCGGGAAGCCGCTGGATCCATCAAGGACATTAGCCACGTCCAAGAGGATCTTGCCGTTCAGGGTGGCGTCGCCGGCTTCAGCGAGGACGGCCAGGGTCACAGTACCGGGTGTGGCATTCACGATCAGCTCGGACTGTGCGCACGCTTCCGCGAAAGAGCCCGCACTGGCGCGTGGACCAGCTTGCTGGGCCCACTCCTCGCCCTTGGGATTGCCGGATTCACGGGAACCCATGATGACCTCGTGGCCCGAGGACACCAGCTTGCCAGCGAGGGCGTGCCCCACCATTCCTGTTCCCAGAACAGCGATTTTCATGGAAGCTCCCTTGGTCGAGTGCAGTGATGCTGCCATTCTGCACCGATTCCCGCGACGGGAACACCGCTGGCGGGACGCCGTCAGGTAACACCGGCAACGCTACCGCCGCACCCCATAGACTGGGGACCATGACCGAGCAGAACAATGCCCTCCCCGAAGACGACGATTCCTTCAACCCGTCAGCGAGTTCCCTCGCGGGCCAGGTGGATCGCGGCGTCATGGATGAGCTGCTCTCCATCCGGTCCAGCATCGACAACATTGATGCCACACTCGTTTTCCTGCTCGCGGAACGCTTCAAGGCCACCCAGAAAGTAGGGGTCCTCAAGGCCACGCACAAGCTTCCCGCGGGCGACCCTGGACGGGAAGCAGCCCAGATCGCCCGGCTTCGCCGCCTGGCCGAGGACGCGCATCTCGACCCCGCATTTGCAGAGAAGTTCCTGAATTTCATCATCAGTGAAGTGATCCGCCATCACGAGGCCATCGCAGAGGATCACCAGATCTCCAGCCAGCAGGCCTGAAAGTATGTCAGGAGAAGTGCAAAGGGTCAGTGCTACGGCTCTTGGCCCATGGCCCGGGATTGACCCTGCAGAATCCCTGCGGATCATCCGCGGCGAATTGGGGGACCCCCACCTTCCGTTCCTGCCCGAACTGCCGGACCGTGGCGTGGGATCCGACGCCGTAGGCAGGACAGCTTCCCTCCTTGTGGATTTGGCCGTGGACGTCCAGCCCCACGGTTGGAGATTGGTGGACCGGCCGGGGAAGGACGCGCAACGAGGACGATCCGCGCTTGCCACTGACGTCAACATCCTGGCTGACGTCGCTGGAACAGAAGAAGTTTCAGCCAGCGGGATCAAGGTCCAGTTGATGGGTCCCCTGAGCCTCGCAGCCGGTTTGCACCTCCACAACGGCGAGAGAGCCCTCCTCGATTTTGGGGCGCGCCGCGACATCGCAGAGTCACTGGCAGCAGGAGTAGCAGGACACCTTCAGCGGATCTCGGGAGCGGTCCCCGGAGCGGGCGTTGTGGTCCAGTTGGACGAGCCGGACATTGCCGCAGTGATGGGCGGAACAATCCCGACGGCGAGTGGTTACCGCACTCTGCGGTCCATCCCCGGCGAGGAAGTTGCGGGCGCCTGGCGATTGGTGATCGATGCGCTCAGGGCAGCAGGCGCGGTCGAAATCGTGGTGGCCGTACCGGAGATAGAGGCGCCGATCGATCGCATACTCGAAGCGGGCGCCGATGGCATTGCCGTGCCGTTGAAGGCGTTGACAACCCGCCAGTGGGAGCAGCTTGCCGGGGCAGTGGAAGATGGCAAGCGCGTGTGGGCTGGCGCCATGCCCACAGCGGACACTGATGGCATGCTCCCGCGGACCGCAGACGTCGTTGACACCATTTGGCGGCCTTGGAGCCAACTGGGCCTCCCGGCGTCGGCGTTGTCGGCACTGCGGGTGACGCCCGCAACTGGACTCGCCCATCTGAAGCCCTCCACAGCTAAGGAAGTGCTCGCCCGGCTCACCCAAGTCGCCGATGGCCTGGACCAACTGTCACAGGGCTGATCGGCAAGGGCTAGATCCTCTTTTCCCAGCGATCCGGTTCTGCATAGCGGGGGAGCGATGTGCCTTGGGCGGCCCCGGGCAGGTAGGGCGCCAACCGGTAATCGAAGCGGCCTGCATAGACAAGCACTACGCCGATCTGGGGTTGGATGACCTTGACCTGGATCCGATGCTTGCCCTCGTTCTCGTCCCACCATTGCTCCGCGAAGGCCTTTGCGTCCAGGGTCGCCGGCAATGGAATGCGCAGTGGACCCAGGAAGAGCCGGCTGGCTTTGGACACGCCCCGCAGCCGGCCGTTGGGCGCGACACTTACGTCAAGGTCCGTGACAAGGCGGCGGTAGCGGCCAACATGGTCCACCAACCGAGTCTGCGAGGACGTGTCGGAGCTCGTTTGCGGCGTGGTGATAGCGCTCGTGGTGTCATGGAACAATCGCGTCCCGGACGGGAAGTAGATTTCACGCCGTGCCGTGAGGGCTTGCCGGCCAAAGGGATCCACATGGGCGTGGTTCTCAATGCGGAACGGAATGCCTTCGCCGTATTCAGGGAAGAAGGCCTCTTCGCTTCCCGTCAGGGCCAGCAAAGGACGCAACCATTTTTGCTGGCACCCTACGACGTCAAAGACCCCTTCGCCGATTCCATATGACCCGGAGCCTGCCGCCAGGGAGAAGTACTCCTGGAGTTCGGGGGCCAGCTTGGTGAAATCATTGCCGAGGGCGAGCCGGTAGATAGGTTCGTTCATTGGAGTCCTTCCTAGAGCCGTCCGGCCGCTTTAAGCCGGATGTAGGTGTCAGCAAGCAGGGGAGGGACCTCAGAGGGTTCGGCGTCCACCACTTCAGCCCCGAGTTGCCGCAACTGTTCTGTGACGGCAGCGCGTTCCAGCAGGGCGCGTTCCGCGGCGGCGGCACGGAAAACCTGGCTGGCGGTGGAACGTTCAGCTTTCATGGCTGCGAGTAAGGGGTCCCGGACAGATGCCACCACCACAACGTGCTGGCGGACCAGCTGGGCCACCATAGGGAGAAGGCCTTCCTCGGGGGCGCCGCCGTCGAGGGCTGTCAAAAGCACCACAAGCGAGCGGTGTGCCGAGACAGCCCGCACCTGGCCTGGGATCTGCTGCCAGTCCAGTTCGATGAGCTCGGCCTCCAACGTCGCCATGGCTTGAACGAGTTGGGCCAGGAGATTGCCTTTCGAAGCAGATTCGACCCTCGCGCGGAGCATCCGGTCGTAGGCGAGGAAGTCAACCCGATCCCCGCCCCGTTCCGCCAGAACCGCGAGCAGCAGCGCAGCCTCAATCCAAGTATCGAGCCTCGGCTCGTCGTCAATCCGGGCCGCTGCGGTTCGGGATGTGTCCAGAACGATCACAACGCGCCTGTCCCGTTCCGGACGCCAGGTCCGCACCACCACAGATGTGCGACGGGCGGTTGCACGCCAGTCAATGGATCGGACGTCATCGCCGCGAACGTAGTCCCGCAGGGAATCGAACTCCGTTCCGGTGCCCCGGATCTGCACAGCTGCCCTGCCATCAAGTTCGCGCAGCTTGCGTAGTTTCGATGGCAGATGCCGTTTGGAATGGAAGGGTGGCAGCACTCGAAGCCGCCCGGGAAGTGCCCTCGTTCGCTGCCGTGCGGCCAGCCGCAAGGGCCCATAGGAACGGATCGTCACGTGTGGGCTCTCAAGGTCGCCGCGGCGCCGTGGCACCAAGGACACCGTCATGCGGCGACGTTCGCCAGGTGGAACGTCGAGCGGCTGGGCTGGGTTTAGCGCTCCAGCGGAAGGTTGCCAACCATCCCGGACCATCGCCCGCAGCTTCCGGCGGCCCAGGTTGGTCACCGTGAGGACGGAATCAACGTGACTCTCCAAAGTGACATTGCCCGGTTGCTGCCGTGCCAAGCCCAGCTTGGCCGGGGAAGCCGCCAGGACAAGGTCAAGGGTCAGGAACAGGAGCAGCCCGATAGCAACGAACAGCACCGTGCTCCACACCGGAAACAGCAGCAACGGAACCAGCCCGGCAACTGCCAGCAACACAAAACGACCCGTGATGGCCATCAGGGCACCTTTGCCGTTGGCGTCATCGGCATCATCTGCATCACCGGCAGAATCAACGAGGCACCGGAACGGACGCGAGGATGCTGCCCAGGACGTCGTCAACGTGGATGCCATCCATCTGGGCCTCAGGACGCAGGCCTACCCGGTGCCTGAGGCAGGGCAAGGACAACGCTTTGACGTCGTCCGGCGTCACGAAGGGCCGCCCGGACAACCAGGCCCATGCCTTCGACGTGTTCAGGAGGGCAGTAGCGCCTCGAGGGGAGACGCCCAGCTGGAAGGACGGGGCTGACCTTGTTGCCCGGACTACATCCACAATGTAGGCCAGAATTTCCGGTGCGACGGCCACTTGCGCCACAGCCGCGCGGGCATTGGAAAGCTCGACGGCGCCAGCCACCGGCCGCACGCCCGCTGCGGCAAGGTTTCGGGGGTCGAAGCCACCGGCGTGCCGGCGGATCACTTCGATTTCCTCGGCCCTGCCTGGCAAGGGCATGGTCAGCTTGAGGAGGAACCTGTCCAATTGGGCCTCGGGCAGGGGGTAAGTTCCTTCGTATTCCACGGGATTCTGGGTGGCTGCCACGATGAAGGGTGCAGGGAGTGGCCTCGATACGCCATCCACGGAAACCTGGCGTTCCTCCATTGCTTCCAGGAGCGAGGCCTGCGTCTTGGGTGGCGTTCGGTTTATTTCATCGGCCAGCAGGATGTTGGTGAAAACAGGCCCTTCCCGGAAAGTGAATTCCGATGAATGCGAGTCGTACACCAAGGAGCCTGTGACGTCACCGGGCATGAGATCCGGGGTGAACTGTACGCGCTTGGTTTCCAGGCTCAGGGCAGTGGACAACGCCCGAACCAACAGGGTCTTGGCGACGCCGGGCACACCTTCCAGCAGGACATGGCCGCCGCAGAGAAGGGCGATAAGCATGCCTGTCACTGTCGGATCCTGCCCGACCACAGCCTTCCCAACCTCGTTCCGGACGTTCAGCAGGGACTGCCGGGCAGGATCCTCCATACCGCTGCGGTGGCCGCCCTGCTGTGGTTCATTCACCTGCGGTCCATTCGCCTGTGGTTCGCCTGCGTGTGCATGATTTACCTGGTGGGCCGCGCCACCGGAGTATTGGTTGTTGCTGTCCGTATAGTTGTTCGGCTGGTTGCTCATCGGGCCGTCGCCTCCTGTTCGATTCGTTCAATCTGTTGTGCCCACTGCACCAGTTGTCCTTCTGTCTGCGGCTTGGAATCAATCAACGCCCATCGGATTGCCGGTGCTTGCCGTCCAAGGCGCCGGGCCACGGCGTCGATAATGGCCTCCCCGGTGGCGTCCGTCCCCAGGTTGAAATGCTTGGCCAACCGGGCGAGGGCTCCTGCCCGCAGATTGTCGGCGGCACGTTCCACGGCCCGTGAATCCTGATAGAGACGTGCACGGCCTTCGGCTGTTTCTGCGGCCTGAACCACCACGGGAAGTGGTTCAAAGACCAACGGTCCCAAGCGTCGTCCGCGCCAGAGGATGGCAAGGATAGCTATGACAGCCAGCCATGGGCCCGCAAACGCCAGCCAGGGGGGTGCAAGCTCGTTGAGCGTCGGGGCGGATCTATCGGACGCTACATCCGTGAGGCCTGGTGTGTACCAGACCAAGTCGGGGGCGCTTCCCAGGGTCCGGATCGCCAATGCGGCGTTGCCTTGGGCAGCGAGGTGTTGGTTTTCCAGCAACCCGGTGCTCCCCAGCACAATGACGCGACCATCCTCCGAGGCCACATAAAGTCCAGGTCCATCGCTGCGGGTGGCGTAGCAAACTACCGGCCCCAGGTACACCGGTCCTTGTGCCGCAACGCCTCCCGCCTGCTCTGCATCTTCCTGGCCGCAGCCGGGTTCAAGGATTTTTGTTGCTTCGGGAACCACTCCGCCGGGACGGATGCCCGGATCGAGGCCGTTCAACGTGCGTAGCCGCGGTGCCACCACCACTACCCGCCCGGCCGCGGCCCTCACATCTTGCAACTGCGATCTGTTCAGGAAACCGCGGGGGTCATAGAGCAGCACGGTGGTGTCGTCGTCGGAAAGTGCTGCCAGGGTGTCTTCGAGGGTATCGGTGGGAGTTATGCCCACACCGTGACGCCCCAGTATTTCGGCCAGGGCCATGGCCCCGTCAGGAGCGGGATTACGGGTAGACAAGGCGCGGGAGTCGTTGGGTGCCGAGAACCGTTCCACTACCAGGAACGTCACGAATGCGGCAAACACTGCCCCCAGTGCAATCCAAACCAGGTGCTTTCGGAACCAACTCCATAATGCGCTGGTCCGCCGTTGAGGAGGAGTTCCTCCCTGTAAAGCTTCTGGCACCTGTTCCTGGAGGGTCATCGCGGCACCGCGAATCCCTGCTGGTCCTGGCCACTGAAGTCAGGTGTTAGGGCGAGGAGGTCCGTATCCAGCTTGCGCAATTCGTCATAATCCGAGGCTGTTGCGGCCTGTTCTCCGTAGCGGACCGCATCAAACAGGCGGGCGGCATCGACCAGCCGGAGTTGAGCGGGGGCGAAGGCCTGGCCTAACTGCCCTGCGGCTTCATCGGCCGTCCGTCCGGCCCGCGCTTCAATGACATCCCGTTCCTCCGCGGAACGTACCAAGGCCCGGAACTGATCGACGACGGCGGACGGCCAGTCGCCGTCGTCGGCCGCGGCCAAAGCGCGCTTCCGGTATGTGGCAGCGTCCACAACGGCGTCCTTGCCGTAAATGCCGGCAATGGAGGTTTTTCGCGTTGCATTCAGCCTGGGACGGACTACGAGGATAGCCACCACGATGAGCACGACAGCCAAGGAAATGATGAGGGGAACAGCGATGTTGCTCCCCGGGGAAGATCCGTCCCCTTCCAGGGAGCTGAGCCAGTCCAGGAAATCGCGCCAAAGCTGGTCCAGCCAACTGGGCCGGGCCTGGGCATACTGCGCCTTGGATAGTTCCTCCTCGGCCCAGCGACGTGCTTCGTCACGGTCCGGAGTCACCGGCGGTTCAGTGCCGGCCAAAGCGGGAATGACATGGATTAATGCTTCCCTCATGCCTGCGGCCGGCGCCCGGGAGGATTGCCTGGCCATTGTCCGCCGCCAGGTGGCCATGTGTTTCCTTGGACCTGCGGGGGAGGACCACCCGGGATTCCCTCGGGATCTGCACCGCTTTCCATCAGCCGCATCAACTCCACGTCCAGCCCATCCCGACGCATCCGAAGATCCATATAGATGAGCGCGGACACGGATGTTTGGAAAGCGAATGTCACAGACCCCACCAAAGCTCCAATGATCATCGAGATCACGGTCGTGAGGATCAGGGTGGAGGCCACTGTCTCGGCGTCCGGGTGGGGAGCGATTACAGATCCAATCGCGGTCGCGGCGAGAGAGGCAGGAATCTGCACTATCTGGGCGATGATTCCCACCATGACGCTCACCAGCAGCGTTATGCCGAAGATGCGCCACCAATTGCTCTTGGTCAACTGCCAGGATCGCAGGAGCCCGTCATAGACGCCGATCCGCTCCACGACGATGGCGGCGGGGGCGAACATGAGCTTCAGTCCAATCCAGACAAAGACGACGATGGCCCCGAAGCCCAAGGGAAAGACAATCAACAAGGCAGCCGGTCCCAAGGCCGTGAACAACAGCACGGCAATCCCGACGACGGCAGCTGCGGCCAGCAGTCCACCGAAAGTGAGCACGGCTGCTACTCCCAGGAGAGGCAGGATCCGCCCGACAGCCAGCTTCCACATCTGCCCGAAGCCCGTCCGTCGGTTGAGGACAGAACGGGAAACCGGAATGACCATGACGCCCTGGAGAACGGCGCCGAGAAAGCCGATCAACACGGAGACTCCCACCGAACCCGCCATGACGGCAAGGAACGGGCCGAAGAATCCAGCCGCGTCCGCGCTGAAATCCGTCGCTTCCAACGAATCCATAAGCTCGTACATGGCGACGGTCACAACGCCCAGGAGGGCAGCGGCGACAGCCTGGACGATCAGGGCTGAACCAAACATGGAGGCGGCATTCCGGCGTATGGTCTGGAAGGAGCCATCGAGCAGCTCGCCGAATTGCAGGGGTCGTAAGGGAATGACACCGGGCTTGGGTGGGGCAACATACATGGGCTGGCCATAGGGTGGTCCGCCGGGCGCAGCCGCAGGCCATCCACCCGCTGGTCCTGATCCTGGTCCTGGCGGAGGGTAGCCCGGCCAGTTGTTGCCGCCGCCCTGTGGGGCTGACCACGCGGGCGGACCTCCCCACTGGGGCTGGTTGCCCCACGCAGGCTGACCGCCCGGATATGGCTGCTGGCCGTGCTCTGGCTGTGACACGATTTCCTCCCCAAGAGATCCGGCCCGCCGACATCCGACGTCCCCCACATGGACCTTCGCCCCAAGCCTATAGTCCCGGTGTCCTCCCTCATAGCCTGAGCCCATACTGCCCGGACAGCAGATCCACATCGAGCCAAGTGCGGGCGTGGAGTACGGTGGAAGTGCCTTGGGGGACGCCATGCCGTGCGCCCGCCCAACAGGACAAAGGCTTGGCGATAAGGGAATATATAACTATGAAGGCACGGATTCTGGTAGTTGACGACGACGAAGCGCTCGCAGAGATGATTGGTATTGTCCTGCGCAATGATGGCTTCGAGCCCGTATTCTGCGCAGACGGCGGCCAGGCTCTTGAAGTGTTCCGTTCGTCCAAACCCGATTTGGTGCTCTTGGATCTCATGCTTCCGGGTTCGGACGGCATCGAAGTCTGCCGGCAGATTCGTGGGGAATCGGACGTTCCCATTGTCATGCTCACGGCGAAATCGGACACCTCGGATGTTGTCCGAGGGCTTGAATCCGGTGCTGACGACTACGTGCCCAAGCCTTTCAAACCCGCTGAACTCGTGGCGCGTGTCCGTGCGCGCCTTCGGCCGGGCGAGCAAAAGGCTCCGGAGACCCTGCGGATTGCTGATGTAACCATCGACGTCGCCGGCCACCTGGTCACCCGCGGTGGAGAGCGTATCTCACTTACACCGTTGGAGTTCGACCTCCTGGTGGCATTGGCCCGCAAGCCGTGGCAGGTCTTTACGCGCGAACTTTTGCTTGAACAGGTGTGGGGGTACCGCCATGCCGCGGACACCCGGTTGGTCAATGTCCATGTTCAGCGTTTGCGCTCCAAGATTGAACGCGATCCGGAAGCGCCCGAAGTTGTATTGACGGTGCGTGGTGTCGGGTATAAAGCAGGTTCCTGAGTCTCCTGCCGGCAACACCGGCACCCCGGACAAGGACCAGGCGTCCGGCACTCCGGAGCAGCCCGCCCAGGAGCAGACCACGGTCCAGGGGCAGAGCACTGACCAGCAGCAGAACGCGGAGCCCTCGGGGTCCGGGAGTTCACCCGCCGCCCCCAGCGATCCAGTACGAAGGAACCTTCCCTGGCTGATGTGGCGCGCCCGGATATGGACGCGACGTGGCCTGATTCTGGTTCTCAGGGTTTCCCGCCTCGTCGCGATCGGTGTCCGGCAGATACGGCCGGGTCTTCGCTTCCTCTGGCGTTCTTTGCTGAGGCGGTGGCGGCGGTCATTGGAGTTCAGGACCGTGCTGACGACGCTCCTGCTTGCCGTAACGTCTTTTGCGATCGTCGGAGCATACCTTTCCAACCAGATCGCCAATAACCTGTTCCAGGAAAGGCTGGCCCAGGCGGAGTCGGAATCCCGCTACAACGTAAAACAGGTTCAGGACACCTTCGACGGCGCACAGGTTACTGATCAATCAAGCGTCATCACGTTGGTCTATGACACGTTAACCGCCGTAGAGGGCCGGGGCTCGGTGATCCAGCGGCGGTACGTCTTCGAAGCCGTGCCGGAACAGACCAAACCCCGTAACCGCTGGGTAGAGTCGCGCGCCTCGGACCAGCTCACCGTCCGCGTCATCCCGCCGGAATTGCGAAAGGCTGTCCAGGAAGGCGGGAAGCAACAGTTCTGGGCCTCCATGCAGTTCCCGGTTGGAAACGAGGACCGCCCCGGTATTGCCGTCGGAAACAAAGTGACCTTTAACGGCACTGCCTATGAGTTGTATTTGATTTATGACCTGAACACGGCACAGAAGACCCTGGACGAAATCCAGAACGTGCTGTGGGCCGGTGGTGCGGCGCTCGTGCTCATGATTGGTGCCATCGCATGGTACGTCACGCGCAATGTCGTCAGCCCTGTGAGCCATGCTGCCGTGGTGTCGGAAAAGCTGGCTGCGGGCCAACTCCAAGAGCGCATGGTGGTCAAAGGTGAGGATGAAGTAGCCAGGCTTGGTGCTTCGTTCAACCATATGGCGGCCAGCCTGCAGGAGCAGATCACCCAGTTGGCCACGTTGTCCCAAATGCAGCAAAGATTCGTCTCGGATGTCTCGCACGAACTTCGCACCCCCTTGACCACCGTTCGCATGGCGGCGGAGGTCCTTTACGACGCCCGTGAAGACTTCGATCCTATGAACAAACGCTCGGCCGAACTCCTCTATCACCAGGTGGAGCGGTTCCAGTCCTTGTTGTCGGATCTGCTGGAAATTTCACGCTTCGATGCTGGTGCTGCCGTCTTGGACGCCGAACCCCAGGACATATTCCAAGTGGTCTCGCACGTCATGGAGGGCGCAGCACCCGTAGCTGCCGAATACGGCTCTGAGGTCCGCCTGAACGCCCGTCAGAAGAGCATCATTGTCGAAATGGACTCCCGCAGGATCGACCGGATCCTGCGAAACCTGCTCCTCAACGCCCTCGAGCACGGCGAAGGAAAGCCGATCCACATTTCTGTGGCAGCAAACCATGACGCCGTGGCCGTGGCCGTGCGGGACCACGGTATTGGAATGAGCCAAGCGGAAGCTGCCCGGGTTTTCGACCGCTTCTGGCGGGCCGACCCGGCACGCGCCCGAACTACCGGTGGCAGCGGTCTGGGCTTGTCCATCGCCGCCGAAGACACCAAGCTCCACAACGGCTGGCTTCAGGCATGGGGTCGCAAAGGGGCGGGCTCAAACTTCCGGTTGACATTGCCGCTCAAGCAGGGCGGAACCATCCTCAAATCGCCCCTTCAGTTGGAACCTGCGGACATCGACTTGCCCGGAGCCGGCAGCGAACGCCAGATGCTTGTCCTGGGTGCGGGTTTTGGCACCACAGACGGCAAATCCGACGTCGGAACGCCTCCTTCGGGTGACGACGGAAAGGGCGATGCATCATGAGGACCCTTTGCACCGCACGCAGGCGGGCTTTTGTTGCCGTGCTGGCGGCGCTCATGGTCTTGCTGGCTTCGTGCGCCCAGATTCCCCGGTCCGGACCAGTGGGAAAAAGCCAGGATGAGGGAGCGGGAAACCCCAACGCCCCTGTGTTCTTCCCCGCAGCACCACGCGCAGGCTCCACACCTGAAGCCGTCATTGAGGATTTCTACATGGCTGGCAGCGGTTATGAGGACGACTATCCCGTAGCGCGGCAATATTTGACCCAAGCCCAGGCCGTAACGTGGAAGCCGGATAAGCGGGCCATCGTTTTCCGCGGGGCCCACGTGGTCAAGACAGCCGTGGAAAATGAATACCTCTACGAGGTCGACCTTGCCTACACGGTGGATGCGGACGGAATAGCCACGCAGTTCCCACCGGGGACCAAGGAGACCATCCCCGTCTCGCTGGAGAAAGTGGAGGGGGAGTGGCGGATCTCCAAGGTTCCGGATGGCACTGCGATTCCGGAAGAGACGTTCAAAGTCATCTACGGCGCCTTCCCCATCTACTTCTATGACCCGACGTTCACGTATGCGGTGCCGGACTACCGATGGTTCATCAAGAAGAAGACTGTCAAATCCATGACCAGCGCCCTGCTTGCTGGGCCTGCGCCCTACTTGCGTGGGGCAGTGGTGAGCGCCTTTCCCTCCGGGATGAAGTTGGCCCGGGAATCTGTCCCTGTCGTTTCAGGAGCAGCCCAAGTGGATTTGTCGGCCAAGGAACTGTTCGATGCATCGGCAGAAGACCGCCAACGCATGCAGAACCAGCTGGCACTAACCTTCAGGGGGCAACCGGACGTCATTAACGTCCAGCTTCGCGCCGACCAGGACCTGGTCCGGGTCGAGGACAACGGGACTGTTCTGCCGCCGGTTGTGGACAAGAATGTGCCTGCCCGCCAGATTGCCGTCAATAACGGTGACTTGGTCCGCTATGAGAACAATCGCGTTTCACCATTGCCTGACATTCAGTCGGTTGCAGGGCTCGGCCCCCATTCACCCGCCGAGTCGCCTGTATCCCAAACCGTTGCCTTCCTCAACGGTGACAAAACCACCTTGTACTCCATCGAGCCGGGGCAACCGGCCCGCCAGCTGACCACCCGAAGCACGTTGACCGGGCCTTCGTTCAGTCCTCATGATTGGGTTTGGACGGCGGGACCAGGTGCCACCGGAAATACTGAGGTTGTGGCTTTCAAGCCCACGGGCGTTGCCCCCGGCATGGCTGTACCCACGGCGACAATTTCTCCCACGTGGCTGTCCGGACGGATTGTCAAGGATTTCCGGATTTCGCGCGAAGGTACCCGCGCGCTGGTGATATCCGAGGCGAACGGTAAATCAGTGGTTCAGGTGACGGGCATCGTCCGGACTGCAGACGGCGCGCCGAAGGATCTTACGGCTCCGATCACTCTTTTCACGTCCACCTCGCCTGACCAGGGAGTGTGGGTCAACGGATCCACCGTTGCCGTCATGGCCAGTTCGGCTACGGCTACCGTGGTTCCGGAGTTGCTCTCGCTTACCTCGGGGGAGCCACAGCAGCTGGCGCCGTGGGACGGCCTCATGAGCCTGAGCGCAGGTAACGGGTCAGAACAGATCTACGGCCAGTCCACAGCGGGAATTTTCCAACGTGTCGGAAATGGTTGGGAGCTTCAGCTCAAGGGCCCAACGGAGCCGGCCTTCCCTGGCTGACCCGGAGCACCCTGGAGGCGCTGCCCCAACCAAGCGATGGTTGTTCACATAGCGGGCCGTGGGGCTGTTGCCGGAACAAAAAGTGCCTAAGGCTACCAGCATGATTGTTTCCGTGAACAACCTCCCGTCTGCCGTCAAGGGTCCTCGATCTGCCCAACGCATCGGGCGTCGGCTTGACCCCGATGTTGGCGCCCCGGACCTCTCAGGACCCCGACGACGCGGCAAGGACAGGAGCCTGCTTGGGCGCCTGATTGCCCACATGCAAGCGGCATTGATGGAGTTGGTTGCACTCCTGGTTCCCGTTGAGTGTGTCTGCTGCGGTGTGGAAGACACCGTCTTGTGCAGGCATTGTGCCAAGCGTGTGCGTCAGCTTTGCAGGAAGCCCTTCAGGGCCGAACAAGAATCGCCTGCGCTCGTCGATGTTGATGGCACTGTAAAGCTGGGCGTGGTGGCCGCGGGTCCCTATAGGGATGAACTTTCGCAGTCCCTGTTGTCGTTCAAGAGCTTCGGCCAGTGGCGACTGGCTGAGGTGTTGGCGCCTTGCCTCGGAAACGCGGTTCGGCTGGCCATTGGTGACCAGCCAGAGTTTTGCGTTGTTCCTGTTCCCAGCAGCGGCAAGGCCTTCCGAAGCCGGGGTTTCAGCCCCGTACACGTTCTGCTCCGCTGCATGAAGAGACGAGGCATGTTGTCCCGGTACCCGGGTTTTAACGCTCTTGAGAAGACCGGGAGTCTCCTGGAAAACCAGTGGCTGTCCGCAACGTGCAAAGACCTGATCGGATATGGCGTCAGGGCCATCCTTGGCACGGAGAGGAGAGATGGTTCCACCGGCCAAAAAGGACTCGGCAGGGGTGAGCGTGCCAGGCGTGTCCGGGGTTCCATGAGGGTTCGCCCCCGTTACAGGGAAAAGATCCGCGGGCAAAGATGCCTGATTGTGGACGATGTTCTCACCACTGGAGCCACCCTTGCGGAGGCTGCCCGGGCTGTTTCTGCGGCCGGAGGGATAGTCTGCGGCGCCGTTGTTCTCGCGGCCACGAGGCCACCAGCCTACGCCTCGCACACCACCGGAGACGAGCCCCATGGTGGGGTTAAGACGCAAACAAAAAATAAGTGGCCAAAGGGTGAATAACTCGTGCCGATGAACTAACGTCGGTTGTGGGTACCAAGAACAGATGTACCTGTCGATAGCGGCTCGGAAAGGGGCTCGACTGTCCGTCAGACCAGCCCCCTACAGCGTCGTTGTCGTGTCACCTGAGTTATTTGGAGGGCACCATGGAGTTCATGATCAGCGGACGAAATCTGACAGTTTCTGACCGCTTTCGCGAATATGCCGGCGAGAAAATCTCAAAGATTGAATCGCTGGGGGACAAAGTCCAGCGAGTCGACGCCAAGGTTTCCAAGGAGACCAACCCCCGGCAAACGCCGGGACAGCTCACCGTTGAAGTGACAGTCCTGGGCCGAGGCCCTGTTATCCGTGCCGAGGCCACAGCCGCTGACAAATTTGCTGCCTTCGATCTTGCGTACAACAAGCTGCTTGAGCGGTTGCGTCGCGCAAAGGACCGGAAGAAGGTGCACCATGGGCGACACACGCCCAAGGCCGTTCGGGAAGCAACGGCCTCCCTTGAGCCCGCGAGTGCCAGCGAGCCAATTTACGTAGAGGCCAACAGCCACCAGGAGCCTGCACCGCAGGCCGATGAGCGGTCGCCCTACGAGATCGAGAACGACATTCCAGCGGGAGATTCACCCGTTTTGATCCGTCGTAAGGTTTTCCCTGCAGCATCCCTCACGCTCGATGATGCAGTGGACAACATGGAACTGGTGGGACACAACTTCTACCTGTTCCTGGATAAGGAAACCAATGCGCCCTCGGTTGTGTACCGGCGCAGTGGCTGGACTTATGGTGTCATAACCCTGGACTCCACCTGCGAGCCCGGCGAGGAAGCCGTGGAGGAGAAGATCCACGCGTACCGCTCGGATGACCAGGCGGCCACCGCCAAGTAAGGCTTGATCGCACGTGAAAGGACTTCAATGACCGCTTCGCTGAGCCTGTCACAGGCACGGCGGATCGCATTGGCAGCCCAAGGATTGGCGAAAGTCCGGCCCGCCGGCCCCGTGACCCTACGGGCGGTGGGCCGGACTTTTGCCCAGATCCAGCTTGTCCAGATCGACTCCGTGAATGTGCTGGCCCGGAGCCACTATCTGCCATTCTTTTCCCGTCTGGGAAACTATGATCCGGCAATCCTTCACTCCATGGCAGGCCGAAAACCACGCAAAATGATGGAGTACTGGGCTCACGAGGCCAGCTATATCCGTCCGGAGCATTTTCCCGACCTGCTTCTCTGGCAAAAGCGGGCGTGGGTGGGAGCGCATCACTTGGAGCCCGCGGTGCGGATCGCCATGGAGGAACGAATCCTCGCAGCCCTGGAGGCCGGACCGCCGATGACGGCGTCTGCCTTGACTGCACATCTTGGGCACACCCAGGACGCCGAAAGCGGAAATTGGGGCTGGAACTGGAACACCGTGAAGCGCGTTCTGGAGCATCTGTTTGAAGAAGGCCGCGTTTCGGCGGCTTCGCGGACACCCCAATTCGAACGTCTCTACACACTTACTTCCAGGGTTCTGCCGGGCTCGGTAGACGGCGGGTCGGATTCCGATGCTGCCCTTGACCGGCTCATGGATACAGCCGCCATGGCCCACGGGATCGGAACGGTCCGGTGTTTTTCCGACTATTTTCGGACCCCGCTGAAGGCTGGGGAGGCATCGGTGCAGCGCCTTCTCCAGGCAGGCCGGCTGGAGCGCGTCTCCGTTCGCGGCTGGGACCGGGAAACCTACCGGCACATTGAGGCCAGATTGCCACGCAGGGCCGAAGGCCGAGCGCTGCTGAGCCCTTTTGACTCGCTGGTCTTCGAGCGGCGCCGCTTGGAAGAGTTGTTCGGATTCCACTATCGGATAGAGATCTACACCCCGGCTGCCAAGCGCCGTTTCGGCTACTATGTTTTGCCCTTCCTGCTCAGGGAAGGCATCGTGGCTCGGGTCGATTTGAAGGCAGACAGGGCCGCAGGCCAACTCTTGGTTCGGTCCGCCTTTGGTGAGCCAGGAGCGCCACCCGATACCGCCGTCGAGCTTTCCGCCGAATTGTGGCTCATGGCCCAGTGGCTCGGCCTTCAGGAAGTTGTTGTGTGGCCGGTGGGGGATCTCTCGGGTCCACTCTCCGAGGCAGTGGCCTGGGGACCCATCGGGCCTCGTGAACCAGATGGGCAAAGCAGTCCGCTCACAGGGGAACCGGATAACGTGGCGATACTCTCTCCCGTAGACTGAAACAGCCAGAATTCGGCAGCATGAGACTGGGAGCAATTTCACGTGGCATCACTAATCGAAAAACTTCTCCGCACGGGTGACAAGAAAACACTCAGGCAACTGCGGAACTATGCCGATTCCATCAATGCCCTGGAAGACTCTTTCAAGACGTTCTCTGACGCTGAACTTCGGGAGGAAACGGACCGTCTGCGCTCCCGGCACCAGGACGGCGAGACCCTGGACGCTCTCCTGCCGGAGGCATTTGCAGCAGTCCGCGAGGCTTCATCCCGAACGCTGGGCATGCGGCACTTTGACGTCCAGCTCATGGGTGGCGCCGCCCTCCATCTGGGCAACATCGCCGAGATGAAAACCGGTGAAGGCAAGACCCTCGTGGCAACTGCGCCGGCATACCTCAATGCCCTTACGGGCAAGGGCGTCCACGTTGTCACAGTGAATGATTACCTTGCCGAATACCAGTCCGAGCTCATGGGACGCGTCTACCGCTTCCTTGGCCTCACAAACGGCTGCATCCTCTCCAACCAGGATCCGTCGGTGCGTCGGCAGCAGTACGCCGCAGACATCACCTACGGGACAAACAACGAATTTGGCTTCGACTATTTGCGCGACAACATGGCCTGGGACGCCAGTGAACTCGTTCAGCGGGGCCACAACTTCGCCATTGTGGATGAAGTTGACTCGATTCTGATCGATGAAGCGCGAACCCCCCTCATCATCTCGGGTCCGGCCCAAGGCGACACAAACCGCTGGTACAGCGAATTCGCGAAGGTCGTACTCCGGCTTCAGCCGGATGTTGACTACGAAGTCGACGAGAAGAAGCGGACTGTTGGTGTCCTGGAAGCCGGAATTGAAAAGGTGGAAGACTACCTCGGTATCCAGAACCTGTACGAATCGGCCAACACCCCACTCATTGGTTTCCTGAACAACGCCATCAAGGCGAAGGAACTCTTCAAGCGCGATAAGGACTACGTCATCCTCGACGGCGAGGTCCTGATTGTTGACGAGCACACAGGCCGTATCCTCGCCGGGCGACGATATAACGAAGGCATGCACCAGGCCATCGAGGCCAAGGAAAACGTCGAGATCAAGGCCGAAAACCAGACCCTGGCAACGGTAACGCTGCAGAACTACTTCCGCATGTATTCCAAGCTGTCCGGCATGACGGGTACGGCCGAGACCGAGGCAGCCGAGTTCATGAGCACGTACAAACTCGGAGTTGTGCCCATCCCCACCAACCGGGACATGCAGCGCATCGACCAATCGGACCTCGTCTACAAGAACGAGATCGTCAAGTTTGACGCCGTCGTCAAAGACATCGCGGAACGCCACGAAAAGGGCCAGCCCGTACTGGTTGGCACCACCAGCGTTGAGAAGAGCGAATATCTCTCCAAGCTGCTGGCAAAAGAAGGAATCCGCCACGAGGTCCTGAACGCCAAGAACCACGCACGGGAAGCCTCGATCGTGGCTCAGGCCGGACGTAAGGGTGCCGTCACAGTGGCAACCAATATGGCAGGCCGTGGTACCGACATCATGCTTGGTGGCAACGCCGAATTCACTGCTATCGCAGACCTCGCCAAGAGGGGCCTCGACCCGGAGGAGAACTCGGAAGAGTACGAAGCAGCATGGCCCGAGGCACTCGCAGCGGCCAAGCAAGCGGTTAAGGACGAGCACGAGGAAGTACTGGACCTTGGCGGCCTCTACGTGCTGGGCACCGAGCGCCACGAGTCCCGCCGGATTGATAATCAGTTGCGGGGCCGCTCCGGACGTCAGGGCGATCCCGGGGAGTCCCGTTTCTACCTTTCACTGACCGATGACCTCATGAGGCTGTTCAATTCCGGTGCTGCCGAGCGGCTCATGAACAGTTCTGTGCCCGACGACGTCGCGCTGGAATCAAAGCTTGTTTCCCGTGCCATTGCCTCGGCTCAAGGGCAGGTGGAAGCCCGCAACGCGGAGCAGCGCAAGAACGTCCTCAAGTACGACGACGTCTTGAACCGCCAGCGTGAAGCGATCTACGGGGACCGTCGTCGGATCCTGGAAGGCGATGACCTCCACGAAAAAGTTCAGTTCTTCCTGGAAGACACCATCAACGCCCTTATTGAAGCCGCCACGGCAGAAGGCAACGGCGATGACTGGGACTTCAACCAGCTCTGGTCCAACCTGAAGACGCTTTACCCTGCCACCGTAACTGCCCAGGAAATCATCGATGAAGCCGGCGGTAAGTCCAGGGTCACTGCCGAATTCCTTAAGGAAGAGATCCTCTCTGACGCGCGGCTTGTGTACCAGGCCCGTGAAGAGGCCATTGGCTCTGAAAGTATGCGCGAGCTGGAGCGCCGGGTGGTTCTGTCGGTGCTTGGGCGTAAATGGCAAGAACACTTGTACGAGATGGACTACCTCAAAGAGGGCATCGGCCTGCGGGCCATGGCCCAACGCGATCCGCTGGTGGAGTACCAGCGCGAAGGCTTCGTGATGTTCCAAAGCATGATGGAAGCCATTCGCGAGGAAAGCATTGGCTTCCTCTACAACCTTGAAGTTGAGGTGACCCCCGCCGAAGATGTCGTTGTTGCCGACGATACTGCGGCAGGTGCACACACCGAGCACCACGATCCCCAGATCCGCGCTTCCGGTCTGGAGACACCCGAAAAGCCTGCGCAATTGCAGTACACAGCCCCAGGCGAGGACGGTGCGAGCCAGACCCGCATCGAAGGTCGCTCCTCGGGCCGATCCGGTAATCCTGCCAAGGCAGCCACCCAGGAGCAGCGCAAAACTGCCAAGAAGAAGCGACGCTGATCTAGTCCTCTTGAGAAAAGACCCCGGACACAAGTCCGGGGTCTTTTTTCGTAGATCCGCCGACTCCTGGTCGAGGCAACCTGCTTGGCTCACGGGTGCCTAATCACGCGTGCCTAGCCAACCAGGTGCCTAGCCAATCTCCAGTGCGGTGACCTGCCACGTCCCGTCGGAGTGTTCCAACCTCATGGCAATAGCGCGCGAGCGATGCTCCTCAGAGACGACGATGCTGACCTCGTAGATGGAGTCTGAAATCGCGCAAGCCCGGACGGAGCGGACCATTGGGCTTCTGTGAACCTGTAGCGAGCCGCGGGTACGTGCAGCGTGTTCGCGGGTAAGGGCGGCCCGATGCTGGAGCGAAAGAAAGCATTGCGCATCGAGGGATCTGGACAGCTGGACAACGGACCTTGTCCCGGCAAGTACCTCGACTGCAGCTTGGGCGATGCTTCGCGCCACTAACCTTACGTCAAGGGTAGAAGCATCGGCTCCGGCATTCGTTGCGGGACGTTTGGTTCTTTGGCGGTCTGCGTGGCGGCGTGCAGTTACAACAGTCATGGTCAATCCTCATGAGTTCACTCTGTGAGCCGTTGCGCGGGCATCGCTTGGCTCAGGTTGCTACGTCTGGGATGACAATGGGACTGGTCTTACGTCTTGAACGAGTGCCCCTGAGTGGGTGTCGTCCATTACAGTCGGATTCCTTACGGGCGGCGAGGACCTTAGCCCGGCGTTGGGGGCTGCAGTACTTGCCCCGGGCGCAGGGTCGCAGGGTCGTTGCCAATGATCCTTCGGTTGGCTGAATACCAGCTCGGCCAATGGAGAGCGATGTCAACGTCTGTCGCGAAGGGTCCAAGGTTGTCTGCGGCAATGGACCACAGCGTGTCACCCGGCTTGACGACAACGCTCGCCTCAGCGGGGTGTTCAAACGTTATCTCCCGAGAGCCTGGGCGCGACAGGAAGCCGGGCTCCACCATGGGAGGGCGTGGCTGCCAGGCAGGCCCTCGCCGGCTTGCCTCGTGGCTTTCTTCGGTGCTTAGTGCTGGAGCCATTCCCACAGTGGGCAGGAGTCCTTGTGCGCCAGCTGATGGATGCCACGCTGCCGTGCCTGAGGCGCCACTGGCACTGGCTTGCCATTGAGGTTCGGGCGTTGCGGCGGCCTGTGCGGCCTGAATTCCAAGGAAATTCAGGCTTAGCAGGGCAAACGCCAGCCTTAGCATGAAACCTGGACTGAACTTGGCGATGGCGTTGGCGCTGCCGCTCCTTCCCGCGCCATGCAGAACCGCAGCCCAAGCTGCGAGGCAAAGTGAGAGGATCCACCAAGACACAATGGCAATTCCCGAGGCACTGGATGCAAGGGCGAGGAGGTGGTCGAACGTACTTCTCTGCCCGTGGGCCGCATCCACCTGCCACTGCCCCACTAGACTCTGCCCAACGATGACCAGCAAAAGTCCCAGCGCGAGGAGCACGGCGGCCAAGGCGGCATCGTGGCGGATCCTTGAGGGATCGCTGCTCATTCTTACCCTTTCGGCTCTTTAATGCTGTTTGATGTCATTTGATACTGTTTGCCAATTCTGAGCACAGTCGAAGGGCTTTGTCCAATCATGACGGGAAAATCCAATTGCAGTTGGCGCCACGCGCTACGGGCCCTATTGTGACGATATGAGATGGGACTCTCTTTTTGAAGATCTGGAAGCGCAGTTTTCTGCTGAGCGCGCCTTGGTCCGTGAATCGGAAATATCCGAACGTGTGCGGGTCGAGCTTGCCGGCCTGGACCTCGCGGACAGGCTTCGGGGCGTCGCCGGAGCTGAGATCACTTTGGTGCTGAACAGCGGTATTTCTCTCCAGGGGACCCTGGGCCACATTGGTGGGGACTGGTTTGTGTTGATCGACAACGGACGGCAATGGCTCATTCCATGCGCCTCGGTAAGTCATTACGACGGACTGGGAAGATTGGCCAGGAAACCTGTTTCCCAGGTTCAAAGTTCGCTAAGGCTTGCCAGCGCACTCCGGGGGCTCTCCCGAGACAGGGCGCCGGTGACAGTGGTCCTGTCTACCGGTCGGGGCGGAGACCACAGGCTCCATGGCGTCATCGACAGGGTGGGACGGGACCATTTCGATTTTGCCGATACGCGGGGCGAGGTGCGGCGGGGCAGTGCAGTCGCTGCGGTGAGGACTATTCCCTTTACATCACTTGCGGCCCTGTGCTCAAGCGGGAACCAAGGACTCTAGCCGTTCATAGGCCTGTAGCCGTCAACGCTAACTCGACTTGGACTTGGCCTCTTCAATCATGCGGCTGGCCTCGGCATACCGCTCCTCGATGTATTGCTCCAACATCTTTTCCTCGATGCGCCATTGCCCGCGTCCTCCGACCTGAATGGCTTTCAACTCACCGCTGCGTACCAGGGAATAGGCCTGCGGCGAATTTATTTGCAGTTGTTCGGCGACGTCCGCCAGAGTCAGGAATCGGGGCATGCGACTATTTTGGCACCTGTTGGCACCGTTTGGCACAGTTATCCACAATTTCCCATGATTTGGAGTTCTTGACTTTGGCTTGCGCCGGGTCACGGCAACAATGAAGAGGCGGCGCGGGTAACCATGCCATGAAACTTCAATGGGGGAGCAGGAAAAATGGATCCGAGTACAGGCGTCGCTGGCAACAGGTTGAAGAAGCCGTCTTGGAAGGATCCACGGCTACTGGTGGGAGTGCTGCTCATGCTGGTATCCGTCGCCGGAGTCATCTCAGTTGTCAGTACCGCTGATCGGACCACGCAGGTTTATGCCGCACGGGAGGGTATTGCGGTTGGCCAAACCGTGGGGCCCGAGGACCTGGCCGTCGTCCAGGTTCGCTTGGACGACGTCGAGTCCGGCTACGTAACCGTGGAAGGCGGAATTGCCCAGGGCAAGGTGGCGCTACAGAGAATTGAAAAGGACCAACTCGTTCCACGGAAGAGCCTCGGGCAGGCTGACGTCCTGAACCGCAAGCCTGTGGCCATATCAATGGATGAGTCACTTCCAGCGCAGGCAGTTCCCGGGGCGAAGGTGGACGTCTGGGTCGCCATGCCTGGCTCGCAAAACGCTTTTGAAGAACCACAGCTATTGCTGCCCGGCGCCGAAATCGCAGAGGTAACAGCGGGTTCCGGTGCTCTCGGTGCCTCAAAGACAACGGTCGTGCTGGTGCTGGTCACGGACAAGCAGATGCCCAAGCTGCTGGGTGCCAAGGCCAACGCCGCCAAGGTATCTGTTGTTTGGAACCCCGCGGGCATTAGTCAATGAGCATCCCGGTCATAACTGTTGGCCAGGCACAGGAAGCGGTGGTTGGCGGGCTGGAGCGCTTGCATGGCCCCGTCACGGTGGTCCGCCGGTGTTCAGAGCTTGCGGAGTTGATGGCTGCCTGCCAAAGCGGCCTTGCCCTGGCGGCAGTCGTTGCCGAAGGCTGCGAAGAACTAACCGCTACATTGGTGGATCGGCTGGCTGCTGTAGGTGTGTCCATTCTTGCCCTGACTATGGACCCGGTGGAAGTCTCGAGGCTCACCGCCATTGGTGTAGTAACAGCGTCCACCGATATTGACCCCGCTGCCCTTGCCGTGAGGATTTCCGATGCAGTGGGTCGCCACGGTGGGCCCGTCGGCGCCCGCAAGTTTCCAGACGCCGGCTTCGCAGGCTCATCTGCGGGATTCCAGGTGGCGCCGGAAACGCGAGAACCCGAAGCGGCCGGCTCAGGGAGGGTGATAGCAGTGTGGGGACCAACAGGAGCGCCGGGAAGAACTCTGGTTGCGGTCAACATGGCTGCCGAGTTGGCGGCCGAAGGCAAGTCCGTGATTCTTGTGGATGCTGACAGCTACGGTGCGAGCGTGTCGGCCATGCTGGGGCTGTTGGAGGAGTCGGCCGGCCTCGCCCAGGCCTGCAGGCTCGCTGACCAAGGATTGCTGGATTCGGAGGCACTGGACCGGGCTGCTACGCCTGTCTTCACCAAGAGTGGTGGATTTCGAGTGCTCACTGGAACCACAAGGGCGGACCGCTGGACTGAACTGAGGGCCTCTGCGCTCTCGCTTGTCCTTGAAAGGGCCAAACAGGTGGCCGAGGTAGTTGTCGTGGATACCGGTTTCTGCCTGGAAGCAGACGAGGAGCTGAGCTTTGACACTATGGCGCCACGCCGCAATGGCGCTACCCTGCGCAGCTTGGAGCTGGCAGACGAGGTTTTTGCCGTGGGGGCTGCGGACGCGATCGGCGTCCCACGGTTGGTCCGTGGCCTGGCCGAGCTCGAAGCTGCGGTTCCACAGGCAGCGCCACGCGTGCTCCTCAATAAGGTAAAACGGGCGTCGGCGGGCCGTTCGCCCAGGCAGCAGTTATCCGAGGCCTGGGAGCGCTTCGGGCCTGGCCATGGCGTTGATGCCTACTTACCTGCAGACGCGGAAGCGTGCGATGCCGCGCTGTTATCGGGGTCTGTCTTGTTGGAATCATCACCCGACTCTCCCTTGCGTAAAGCCATTGCGGGGTTGGTATGTGCACCTATCCAGCAAAATCAGAAATCCCTTGGCCGATCTTCCAGAGCCTTCGGTCTGCTTAAGCGCTAGGCTCGCCATGTGGGCTGCAGAGTCGCAGCAATCAACATGTGATGGAGGCGTTTGTAGATGTCGTCAGGATCCAGCGTGGAGGATCGGTCCGATGCAGCAGTTGTCCGTGAGGGGTTCTTCGGTGACTACTATGAGCATCTCGCAGAGGAGGACTCCCGGGCGTATGCGCCTGAGCTGCTGATTTCGCGGGCAAGCACACATAGGAAAGTTGCTCAGTCCCGGCGACCTGGAAATGCCATTGTGGAAATCGGCGTCGAGGCTGACCGAAACGTTGTCTACATCGTTACTGATGACATGCCGTTCCTCGTTGATTCCGTTAACGCCGAACTCGTTCGCCAAAACTGCGCCATCCGGCTGGTGATGCACCCGCTGTTCGTGGTTACCCGCGACCGTGTCTCGGGCGAACTCAGCAACGTTTCCAGGGTCCCGTCAAATATCGGCATCTCCAGTGGCGACACCGCGGCACTGCCCAGCGTCGCCCACCTGCTCGGCGACAACGACAACTCGTCGCACATGGAGTCTTGGATCGCCGTCGAAATTGACCGCGTAAGCGAGGAAGCCCGCGCAGAATTGGTTGCCGGCCTTCAACGTGTCCTCGGGGATGTTCGCGCGGCCGTTGAAGACTGGTCGAAAATGCGCAGCAAGGCACTGGAACTTGCAGAAGCGCTTGGAAGCGTCTCGCACCCTGAGCAGATTGCCGAACTCAGGCAGGCGCAGGACCTTTTGCGCTGGCTGGATGACGGCAACTTCACCTTCCTTGGGTACCGCGAATACGACCTCGTGAACGAAAACGGCGAGGACGTCCTGGAGCTTCGTGAGGACAGCGGACTTGGCTTGCTCCGCGCCGGCGACAACACCCGGCAGATCCAGCACCTCACCGACGCCGGCCGCAAGCGCGCCCGTGAAAAGCGGGCACTGGTGATCACAAAGGCCAACTCCCGCTCAACCGTCCACCGTCCGGCGTACCTGGACTACATCGGAGTCAAGAGCTTCGACGCAGCGGGGAACGTCAATGGTGAGCGGCGCTTTATCGGGCTTTTCGCCACAAGCGCCTACACCGGATCGGTCCGCAACATTCCCATTGTCCGGGACAAGGTCGATGCGGTGTTGCGTAACGCAGGCTTCCCCATGGATTCACACTCGGGCAAGGACCTCCTGGGCATCCTGGAAACATACCCCCGCGACGAACTGTTCCAGATCGAAATCCCGGACCTTGCGGCCACGGCCACCGGGATCCAGCGACTCCAGGAACGGCGCCGGACCAAGCTTTTCCTGCGCCCCGACATTTACGGACGTTTCATGTCCGCAGTCGTATACCTGCCGCGTGACCGGTACACCACGAGTGTCCGGCTCCGTATTGAGCAGGAACTACGCGAGACCTTCCAAGCTGAGAGCATTGACTACGAAGCCAGGATCACGGAGTCGGCCCTTGCGCGCGTCTTCTTCAGGATCAGGCTGCCTCGCACCGCGGAACTTGCCGATGTCAACGTAGAAGAACTCGAACACCGGCTGATGCGTGCCTCCAGGTCCTGGAGCGAAGGCATCGCCGAGGTACTTCGGGAGAACCGTCCCGCGGAGAGCGCTGACGTACTGTCCGCCTTGTGGGCTGAAGCGTTCCCTCCCGGTTACCGCGTCGACTACGAGGTTGAAGACGCGCTGGAGGACATCGAACGGTTTGAAAAGTATGGCGCCCAGGCCGAACGGGCAGGGGAAGCGAGCAAGGAACTCCGCCCCGGCGTGCACGTGTACCTTCCCGAAGGTGCCGGTGACGCATTGGAGGAGGATGCTCGGGTCAAGCTCTACTTAATGGA
This sequence comes from Paenarthrobacter sp. 10L412, assembly GCF_056395565.1. Classification (NCBI taxonomy): domain Bacteria; kingdom Bacillati; phylum Actinomycetota; class Actinomycetes; order Micrococcales; family Micrococcaceae; genus Paenarthrobacter; species Paenarthrobacter sp. 10L412. Next base: position 198,034 of record NZ_JBFTJT010000007.1, read on the forward strand.
GCCCAAGAGCCTGAGCCAGATCCTTCCCTACTTCCACAACCTTGGCCTCGAAGTCCTGGACGAACGGCCCTTCGAAATCGAAACCGCTGACCACCGCGACTTTTTCCTGTATGACCTTGGGCTGAAGTACCCGGCTGGCATAGACCCGCTCGCCACCGGAGATCTCCTGGCTGACTCATTTGGTGCTGCAGTCACAGGGGCCGTCGAGTCTGACAACTTTGACCGCCTTGTGCTCCGCGAAGGCATGCACTGGCGCCAAGTGGTGGTCCTCCGGGCCTACGCCAAGTACATGCGCCAGATGGGCAATACCAACTCCTTTGGGTTCATCGCCGATACCCTCTTGGCCAATCCGGATGTTGCACGGGGTCTGACCGTCCTGTTTGCCGCCCGCTTTGATCCCAGCGTCGAGGAAAGCAAGCGTCCCCAGCAGCAAGGTGCCGCAAGAGCTGCCCTGGCAGAAGCTATCGAGCAAGTCGCCACCTTGGACGCGGACCGCGTGCTTCGGACCTTCGTCAACCTCATTGAGTCCACGTTGCGCACCAACTTCTTCCAAAACAAGGGATACCTGAGCTTCAAGCTGGATCCCACCACCATCGATGGTCTGCCGTTCCCGCGCCCCATGTTCGAAATCTGGGTTTACTCTCCGCGGGTGGAGGGCGTCCACCTCCGCTTTGGCAAGGTGGCGCGTGGTGGTCTTCGCTGGTCCGATCGCAGGGAGGACTTCCGTACTGAAATCCTGGGCCTGGTGAAGGCGCAGACCGTGAAGAACGCGGTGATCGTACCCACCGGCGCCAAGGGTGGCTTCTTCGCGAAGAAGCTGCCCAACCCCGCAGTTGACCGCGCCGCCTGGATGGCCGAGGGGGTTGAAAGCTATAAGACCTTCATTCGCGGCTTGTTGGACATCACTGACAACCTCGTTACCACAGCGGAGGGCGAACGGCTTGTGCCGCCGTCGGACGTTGTTCGCCATGACGGCGATGATTCCTATCTGGTGGTGGCAGCCGACAAGGGAACCGCGACGTTCTCAGACACAGCCAACGGATTGGCTGCCGAATATGGATTCTGGCTTGGCGACGCCTTCGCATCAGGCGGATCCGTAGGCTATGACCACAAGGCCATGGGTATCACCGCCCGCGGCGCCTGGGAGTCAGTGAAGAGGCACTTCAGTGAACTCGACCTCGACACCCAGACCGAAGAGTTCAGCGTCGTCGGCGTGGGCGACATGTCAGGTGACGTTTTCGGCAACGGCATGTTGCTTTCGCGCCACATCCGGCTCGTGGCGGCATTTGACCATCGTCATATCTTCCTGGATCCCAACCCGGACACGGCCGCATCGTACGCGGAGAGGCAGAGGCTCTTTGAGCTCCCGCGGTCTTCGTGGGATGACTATGATCGGACCCTCATCAGCGAAGGGGGTGGCGTCTACCCACGTCAAGCCAAGACAATCCCCGTGTCGGACCAAGTACGAAAGGCCCTGGGGTTGCCGGACGGAACAACCCAGCTGAGCCCTCCCGAATTGCTTCGGGCAATCCTGCTTGCCCCGGCGGACCTTCTGTACAACGGTGGCATCGGCACCTACGTCAAGGCCAGCACGGAGACACATGCTGCTGTAGGGGACAAAGCCAATGACGCCATCCGCGTGGACGGCAAGGACCTGCGCGTCAAGGTAGTCGGTGAAGGCGGCAACCTGGGGTTGACCCAGCGTGGACGTATTGAAGCCGCATTGCAGGGTGTCATCCTCAATACGGATGCGATTGATAACTCAGCGGGCGTTGACTGCTCCGACCACGAGGTCAATATCAAGATCTTCGTTGACCGTATGGTGGCGGCCGGGAAGCTTGAGGCCACAGAACGCGCAGCATTCCTGGCTGATATGACCGAGGAAGTCGGCCGCCTGGTCCTGCAGGACAACATCGACCAAAACATCCTGCTCCTTAACGACCGCACCCGGGTTGCGGACTGGAGCCCCAGCTACGAGCGCCTGATGGACTGGCTGGAAAAATCAGCCGACCTCAAGCGTGACCTGGAGGCACTGCCCACTACCGAAACATTGCGCCAGCGCCTGGAACAGGGACAGGGTCTGACGTCTCCCGAGCTGTCTGTCCTGGCTGCTTACGCGAAGATCGAGTTGGCGGGTGCCCTCCGGGACAGCAACCTGGCCGACGACCCCTGGTTCAAGGAGACGATCCGGGCCTACTTCCCGAAACAGTTGCGGGAGAGGTTCGACGCCGAACTGGACACCCACCCGCTGCGGCGCGAAATCATCGCTACGGTGGTGGCCAACGACATCATCAACCTCGGTGGCATCACGTTCGCCTTCCGGGCGATCGAAGAAACGTCGGCCAACGAGGTAGCGGTAGCCAAGGCATTCGTGGCGTTGCGTGAAATCTACGATCTCGATCCGATGGTTGAGGAATTGAATGCCCTTCCGGCATCGTTCCCCACCGAGCACTGGAGCGAAGTCCACCTGGATGTCCGCCGACTCCTGGACCGCGCAGTCCGGTGGGTGCTCGGGCAGGGCATGGCGTCCCGCCCGATTGCCGACGTCGTGAAGTCGTTCAAGCCCATGATGGCGCCTCTTCGGGCCAAATTGCTGGACTACCTGCGTGGCGATGACAAAGTTCGGATCAGCGGCTGGCTGGAAAAGGCGCGTGGCTGGGAGTTGCCGGATCACCTGGCGCACAGGTGGGCGGAGCTGTTCGAGAGCTATGCTTTGCTGGACATCGCAAGGATTGCCCAGACCGGGACCAACAGCGTCGAGGAAGTGGCGCATGTCTACTACACGGTATTCAACCGCTTCCACGTGGACTCGCTGCTGGAACGGATCAGCGCACTGCCCCGAGACGACCGCTGGCAGGCACTTGCCCGTGCGGCGCTCCGGGACGACCTCTACTCAACCGTCGCAGATATGACGACGTCGGTTCTTGAGTCGAGCACGCCCGGCACCCCCGCAGAGGATCGCCTGAGGACGTGGGAAGGCCTGAACGCCGAACAACTCGGACGGGCGAAGACCATGTTTGATGAGGTCAATTCCCTCGAAGCCGATGACATGGCTTCACTATCGGTAGCATTAAGGCTCTTGAGGTCAATCGTTCGACGCTAAGGGTTGGTCCCAGCGTCGCAAATGGAGGTGCAGTGGCAATCTTTACAGACCCCATCAGGGAACACGCTGATTTCGGGCCTGGAGATGCTGAATGGCTGCACCTCCTGGTAGGCGATTGGCAAATGGTCGCCGACCTGGCGTTTGCGGACCTCGCCTTGTGGTTTCCGCATCCGGAGTTTGGGTACATCGCCCTCGCCCACGTACGTCCGTCGACATCGCATACGGTGTTTCACGCGGACTTCGTGGGTGAGGGCATCCGCTCGGATCTTCGTCCACTCGTGGAAAAGGCCTGGAACAGCCGCTCCATTGAGCGCTCCAGTGAAACGAGTTGGAGCAGCGAGATGGCGCTGCGTGTCGAAGCCGTGCCGATGGTGCGCAACGGCAGGACCCTCGCCGTTGTCACCTCCCATATGGACCTGTCCAGTTCCCGTATGCCATCCAGGCTGGAACTCACGTATCGGCAATGCGCCTACGACCTCCTTCGCATGGGAACTCTCGGGTTGTGGCCTGATTTCGCATCGCCAACCGGATCCCGCAGAGGTGCCCCGCGTGTAGGGGACGGACTCATCCGGCTCGACGCCGAAGGCATTGTGCAGTACGCAAGCCCCAACGGGGTGTCTGCTTTCCGGCGCCTGGGCGAGGTCGAGTCCCTGGAAGGACGTTCCCTCGCTGAAGTGACGGCCGGATTGCTGAAGGATCGGCGCATGGTGGACGAGACACTGCCGTTGGTTGTCACGGGCCGAATGCCATGGCGCAGCGAGATTGAGTCCAGGGGGGTCAGCCTTTCCCTGCGTGCCATTCCTTTGCGCGACGAGCAACATCGCTTTGGTGCCCTTGTTTTGTGCCGCGATGTGTCCGAATTGAGGCGCCGCGAAATGGAGCTGGTCACTAAGGACGCGACGATCCGCGAGATCCACCACCGGGTCAAGAACAATCTCCAGACCGTTGCTGCCCTGCTGCGTATGCAGTCCCGACGGATGGTCAGCGACGAAGCAAAACAGGGACTGGAACAGGCCATGCGGCGCGTGGCTACCATCGCGCTTGTTCACGAGACACTGTCCCAAGGCCTGACTCAAAGCGTCGACTTCGATGAACTCATTGGGCGCCAGTTCAGGCTTTCTGCCGAAGTCGCTTCACCTTCCCAGCAAGTACGCACCGAAAGGTCCGGGATGTTCGGCGAACTGCCCAGCGATTTCGCCACGCCTCTGGCCCTGGTCATCAACGAACTGGTCACGAACGCTGTGGAGCACGGTTTGGAGGGACGGACGGGAACTGTTTGGTTGCTGGCTGACCGTGCAGCGGGAGACGGAAATGACGAGTTCTTGACAGTGACAATTGCCGATGACGGCGTTGGGTTGCCGGACGGCCAATATACGGAAGGCCTGGGTCTGCAGATCGTGCGTACCCTGGTTACAAGTGAGCTTGGGGGATCCATTCAATGGAGCCCACGGGACGGTGGCGGTACCGCCGTCGAAATTGTCCTGAATCTCGCGCGCGCATAGCGCTTCCGGAGGTGGAGGGGTTTAACAGGCGGCTGTCTAAAAGCAGAAGGCCTTATTAAGGCAGAAGACTCCATTAACGCAGAAGGCCGCGGACCAYRTGGTCCGCGGCTCAAGAGCCCACTGAAGGCAAGTGTCCACGACGGGGCACCGGCGGCAAACGCTCTTTGCTTCCTCAATCTGCAGAAGTGCTGGTCCCGTGTTGCCGACTGGGAAAAAGAGCTCCGGGTCCTTGTCGAGGCAGGCTGCGCGATTACGCCAATCCATGCTGATCAGTCACTCCATTCGTGAGAACTAGTTTGAGCCTTTTGTGAAAACATTCACGAGAGGCTCCAAAGGAAAGGGGCCCGCATGGGCCCCCTTGGTCGTCTGAGTCAAGCGTTTCATGTTAACGCCTTGTAAACAAGGGGTATTAGTCGTTGAAATGCCCTGAATCCGTGAGCGATGCATCACATCAGCCGCCAGTGCCCTCACTGCTAGATGACTATGTCCGGTAGTGTGCCAGTGTGTCAAGACCTCCTGTTAACCCGGCCCAACCAAACTCTGGATCAGATGGAAACAACGGTCCAGTGAGACCTTTGCCTGAGGGCCCCATAACTCGAGGGCTGGAATCCGGTGGCAAGAAGCCCCCTGGAATCCTGATTATTTCGATCGTTGTCGTGCTGGAAGCACTGGCCCTCCTGGGTGCTGCGGCTTGGTACGCGTTCGAACTATTGACCGGAGCTCCTGTCCTGACGTTTTGGGGAGCGGTCTTCACCCTGGGCCTCTTATTGGCCTTCTCGGCCTGGCTGTTCGCAGTGGGCCATTTCCTGTTCCGCGGGTACCGATGGACCCGCGCGGCAGCCCTGGTGGCTCAGTTGTTCGTCCTTACCATTGGTTTCCCAACCATGACCGGCGGCTTGGTTCTGCCAGGGTTGGCTATGATTTTGCCTGCCCTGGCCGCGATCGTGTTTCTCTTCCATAAGAGCGTTATCGCATATGCGTCACGAGCGGGAGGGACGCAGGGCGCGCTCTAGCGAATGCTGCCATGACCTCCGATGGCGCTGATGTGCGTCGAGGAGTCGCTAGTGAACGCCACCTGCACCTGGACCACACGGTTTCCCCGGACAATTACACCCCGACCAGCACGCGGTGAGGTTTCTGTTTCCAACCTCACGCCGAGGATGTCGCCGTCCAGGGGAGTCCTCGGAGCCAGAATGAGGCCCATGCCATTGGCCTGGACCTCTCCAGCCAGTGGCAAGCGCTGAAGCAATGCGGGACCCGACGTGGCAGCCATGATCACGCCTCGTGTCCGGCCAACCAGGACGGCGAGAGCTGCCCGCCCCTCCGGATCCAGGAGATCGGCGTCATCGACGCAGAGGATGCTTGCAGGATCCAGCGATCCCGCGGTGGCTGAGCGGGCCACGGTTGCCCAGAAAGCGCCGGCAGCAGTTCCAACTCCCGGGAAGACCCACGGAACCTGGGGATTAAGGGACGTCAGGGATGCCAACACTGAAGTCTTGCCGGAGCCATGGCCCCCAATGACGATGCTGACTCCACACGGCCCAAGGGGAAATGACATGGGAACCGATTCGTCACCCCCAAGGCCGATCCACAAGGGAACGGAGTCCGGGGATATCCCGCTATCCAGGTCTTCAGCTGCAACGCGGTAGTTGCCGGACTGCGCCGATCCCGAGGATGGCCGCGATGGTCTTGGGATAGCTGCCATCGCGACATCGAAATCAGACGTGCTGAGGGATTCGGGGAGGGGCCGGACCCGGAAGGGTGGTTCCGACGAAGGTTGAAGATCAACGAACGGCCAGTCCGTCCCGCTTGGTGCAGTGCGGAAATGAACCACCGTGGCTGCGCCCTGAACAAATCCACCCATGGCAACAGCGCGCCCGGGGACAGACTCGACTTCCGGAAGGCGGGGCCAGTGATAGCGCGATTCCTCCGTGGCGCCTGTTGGGAAAAATGCCCGGTTTGGGATTGCGGAGAAAAAGCGTGAGCTGACGAGTTCGCGTTCGCCGGAGATCAGGACTGTGACGCCAAGGGGCGTCCCGTCCCGGATGATGTCCCTCAAAAGGTCCTCTGCCCACGCGAAACGCCCTGATCGGAGGGCTGCGGCCCAGGAGCACCAGCCAGTAACCACCAGGACCAAACGGGGACTTGTGGACACGTCCTGGCCCTCGGCGCGTCGACGTGCCATTTCTTCCGTGAGCCGCTCAAGGACCCGTACCGCCAATGCCAACTGATGCAGGCCCAAGGTGGCGCCATAGCTGCCGCCTTGGCGGGGCTTTCCGAGCATTCCAGTCGAATCCAGGATGTACAGATGCTGTGGGGTCCCGTGCGCCGCCAGCATCGCCGACGCAGCCTTGAAACTTTCGTGCATTCCACTGGAACTGCTGCCGATCATGGCGAAGTGACCATGGTCGGTGGGTGACCATTGCAGGGCCTCAACTGACTGCTGTTCCGGTCTGTCCACGATTCCCAATGGACCCACGGCGGCCATCGAAGCGCCCGGTACGTCTTCAACATCCTTGCCTGCCACACCGAAAGCGGATAGCTCTTCATTCCATGCAATGGATGCCGGCAACAGTGGGGCTACAGGTTGCCTGGGGTCGGTCCGCCCCAAGGAGCGCCAGACGGTTCGGGTTGCCGAGACCACCGCTTCCGCCCTTGCTTCCGCCTGTGCCGTGGACTTCCCGACCATTGGCTGTATTTGCTGCGGAGGGTGCAAGGCCCCTATGGCCGACTGAACGATTGCTGCCCCCGGGGCCCACCGGCTGACCGTGGCTGGCACAGCAAGGGACGCCGTCTGGAATTCCTCGGGGTTACCGGTGGCCCTCACAAGATACGCCCGCCCAGGGACATCGACTCCGATGGATGCTGCGGCTTTGGAATTGATGATGTCCATCGACTCCGCATCCGACTGAACACGCAGGGCGATGCTTGACGTGACGTTGGCGCGGATGTCGGCGGTCAACGCACCCTGTGGCCTTTGTGTAGCCATGACCAGATGAATGCCCAGGGACCGTCCAATGGCGGCAACGCGCATCAGCTCACGAAGCGCTCCGGGGGCTTCGTCGACCAACATTCGGAACTCATCCACAACAAGAACCAGGTGGGGGATCGCCGCCACTGTAGCAGCAGGTGAACGTTGATATGCAGCCAAGTCTGAAGTCCCAGCGTCCGCGAACAACTCCTCGCGACGTCGGATCTCGCCTCGCAGGGAAGTAAGCACCCGGTCAAGATGATGACTTCCAAGGTCAGTAAGAAGGCCCACGCAGTGCGGAAGCCCAAGTAAAGGGCGTAGTCCGGAGCCGCCCTTGAAATCGACAAACAGGAAGGTCACCTGGTCCGGCGAATGATTCAGCGCCATGGACGCCACGATCGTCCGCAGGAGTTCTGACTTCCCGGCGCCGGTCGTTCCGGCTACCAGGAGATGGGGTCCGTCGACATGGAAGTCAAACGTCAAGGGGCCGTCCTGGCCCTGCCCCAGAATTGCCTGGAGCTCGTTTGGCCCGTTCTCGCCAACCCATCGCCGGAGTATGCCTCGAGGTCCGCCTGGAAGCAGGTCATTCAAAGAGCAGGATCCTGGTATGCCGTCGTCGGCAGGACCTTCCCGATGCGGATTGGACGCCACTGTGCGGCAAAACTGTTCGAAAGCCTTCAGCGGAACCATATCCGGGATGAACTCCTGCCGGCCACCGGGGACCTGCAAAACGGCGGATGTACCAGACTGTCCCATCTCGATGGCCACACCAGTGGGTTCGGCATGGGAGCCGGAATGCCGCAACACCTGCCACGAAGCCTCCAAGGCGGCATCCAGGAGTTTGGTATCGCGGTCATCCCCCGGCGAGTCATCGAGAACGATGAGCCTGCCATTGTTGGTTCCCTTCAACCTTCGAAGAGCTGCCGTTGCGGCCGCATCATTCGTGGCAAGCGTCAGGTACGGCAGGAACCGGGCGCTGAGAGGCAGCCGGCCTATCGGTCCAAGAAAAATGATCGGTGTGGACGATGACCCTGGGAAACTTGCCAGTTGCATGACGATGAAACGGATCAGGGCGTCCACGTGCTCGGCCTGGCCATGCAACGCAACAATCGCGGGGTGCAAGCCCAGCGTCACTGGCATGGCGCCGATTGCTGGTGGACGGAAATGGGGATCTGCAGGGACGAGCCGCACATTGGCCAGCGTAGGCGCCGTACCTAGCCGGACCCACGTTCCGGAGCCGGCGTCCGTACCTTGTCGTGATGCATCAGGCGATCCTGCCCCAGGGACGGGCAATGTCAGAGGTGCCGGAGACTTCAGGACCAAGCCTGCCGCCGGGGCCAAGGTGGCAACGATGATCTCTGCCGCAGACGGCGAACATCGGCGGCGGCGTTCGGCGTCCTGCAGTGCCGCCGTTGCGACGGCAAGCCTGAACTCCCGGCGTCCCTTCCTTCCGCTGATCATCGGAACAAGGAGGCTCAGCGCGGAAACGGCCGTAAACCCAAGGAACATCCACATTCCCGTTGCGAGTGCAAGACCAACGCCTGCTACCAACGGGAGTCCCGCCGCAACCGCAACTGACCACCGGTTCAAAGAGCTCGTCTGACGCTGGACTTCAAGTGGCACTTGAACAGAACGGCCGGCATCGGCATGAATCCCGGCAGTGGAGCTGTTTGACGTAACGATAGTGAAGGTGGTGTTGCCGCAGCGAATTCTCGACGACGATGTCACCGTCTTTTCCCGGACTCGCTCCCCATCAACAAGTACCGAGTTCCGGCTCCCCGTGTCTGTGACGCTCAATGCGGTGCTGGACACCTCCAACACGGCATGCTCACGGGACATCCCCGGATCAGGGATGCGAATGTCGACAGCGCCACGGCCAAGGTGGTGGTAACCGCGCTGGAGTGCAAAGACTGAGCCGGCCCCCGGTCCGGTGTGTGCCAGGAGCAGGAGCGGCGTTGCCGGAGAGTCTGACTTTTCCGCGGAACAGTGTCCGTCCACCAGGACTGCCCCGGCCACGAGTGGCGGGTGTCCGACAGTCAGGGCGGATAGGTCTTCCCCTGCAACTGACAGGGGCCCGACCCCCCGGGCCTCCTGCAATTGCCGCTGGAGTTCTGAGCCCGGCATTCCGCCGAAGGCAGTGATTGTCAGCTCTTCCGGGAGCTCCGGTGAACCGGCTTTCGGGCCGCGTACCAGTGTGCACTCAAAGATCATTTCCCCATTCCTTCCTGGATTCCCGCAGCCGTCCAGAACTGAGGCTATGGAATTTCCGGGCAGGTTGCTGCCCCTTTCCCGGGCTATGTGGACAACTGTTGGCGATACCAGCTGAAGACGCTGGCTTGACGCGAGGACATGGCGTCTCGGCTAAGATGAAACTCGTTGTCGCGTGTGCTCAATGAGAAGGGACCTTCACCGGTGATAGTGGTTGCAGAGAGCGCCGATGTTTCAGACGAGGCGGTAATTGGTGATGGATCCAAGATCTGGCATCTGGCCCAGGTCCGCGAGAAAGCCGAATTGGGCGTCAATTGCATCGTCGGACGCGGTGCCTACATCGGCACCGGCGTCAAGATGGGGGACAACTGCAAAGTCCAGAACTATGCACTTGTCTACGAGCCCGCAGAACTGGAGGCCGGCGTGTTTATCGGTCCGGCAGTAGTGCTGACGAACGATACCTATCCCCGTGCTGTAGGTCCGGACGGAAGTCTGAAGAGTGCGCACGACTGGGAGCCTGTGGGCGTCACTATTCGTGAAGGAGCGTCCATTGGTGCCCGCGCCGTGTGCGTCGCTCCCGTGACCATCGGACGCTGGGCCACCGTAGCCGCCGGAGCGGTTGTTGCCAAAGATGTCCCTGATTTCGCGCTGATGGTCGGGGTTCCGGCCAAGCGGCGGGGCTGGGTCGGTAAGGCGGGCTTCCCGCTGCAGAACATTGGCGGGAACTGGGTATGCCCGGAAACCGGCGCCATATATGTTGAACAGAACGAGACACTTCGAGAGGTAGAGGCATGAGCCCCGAATTCATTCCCCCCGCCAAACCCATCATTGGCGACGACGAACGCAAGGCCGTAGAGGCAGTTCTGGCCTCCGGCCAGCTTGCCCAAGGCTCGGAGGTTGCGTCCTTCGAGCAGGAATTTTCCCAAGTACTTCTGGACGGCCGCGCAGCTGTCGCCGTCAACTCTGGCACCTCAGGGCTGCACCTTGGCCTTCTGGCCGCCGGCATAGGCGCCGGCGACGAAGTCATTGTTCCTTCCTTCACCTTCGCAGCAACGGCCAACTCGGTCGCACTGACCGGAGCCACGCCAGTCTTTGCCGATGTTGACCCGGATTACTACACGCTGGATCCTGCCTCTGTTGAGTCGAAGATTACCGACCGCACGGCGGCGATCATGCCGGTCCACCTTTATGGGCACCCCTTCGACGTCGATGCCATTGGCGCGCTCGCTGCGAAGCACGGGGTCAAGGTGTTCGAGGATGCGGCCCAGGCTCATGGTGCCGCTGTCAACGGCCGCAAGGTCGGAACCTTCGGCGACTTCGCCATGTTCAGCCTTTACCCCACGAAGAACATGACCTCCGGCGAGGGTGGGATGGTCAGCACAGGCCTGGCCGACGTCGAACGTCGCCTCCGTCTCTTGCGCAACCAGGGCATGGAGCGCCAGTACGAGAATGAGTTGGTTGGCTTTAACGCCCGCATGACCAACATCCATGCAGCCATCGGCCGCGTCCAGCTGACAAAGGTCGAAGGCTGGACCAAGACCCGGCAGGAAAACGCAGCCTTCTTTGACGCAAACATCGAAGGCGTCATCACCCCGAAGGTAGCCGAGGGGTATGAGCACGTCTACCACCAGTACACCATCCGCATTACCGATGACCGCGATGGTTTCGCTAAGGCATTGCGTGAGGAGTACAACGTCGGCTGTGGCGTGTACTACCCCATCCCGAACCACCGCCTTGCGCCCTTCCAGACATCGGATGAGCTGCCTGTAACTGAGGAATCTGCAGCCAGCGTGCTGTCCCTCCCGGTGCACCCATCGTTGAGCCAGGATGATCTGGACCGTATCGTGACGGCCGTCAACGCCATCGCAAAGGCAGGAAGCTAGTGGCAAACCTCCGCGCAGGCCTCATCGGACTGGGTATGATGGGCCGCCATCATGCCCGCGTCATCCGCGAGCTTGACGGCGTTGACCTGGTGGCTGTCGCGGATTCGTTCGGCGATCCACACAATGTTGCTGATGGCCTGACTGTCTACAACACAGTTGAGGAACTGATTGAGCAGGGAATCGACATGGCAGTGGCTGCCGTGCCGACCATCCTGCATGAGGAAGTGGCGTTGCGGCTTGCTGAGGCTGGTATCCACTGCCTCGTCGAGAAGCCGATCGCGAACGATTCCGAGTCGGGCGGACGCATTGCCAAGGCCTTCGAAGCCAATGGCCTCATCGGCGCGGTCGGTCACATCGAGCGCTTTAACCCTTCCCTGCAAAGCCTTCGCGAGCGACTCGGGAATGGTGACCTTGGTGACGTTTACCAGATCAGCACAAGACGGCAGGGACCCTTCCCGGCGCGCATCGCCGACGTCGGGGTGGTCAAGGATCTTGCGACGCACGATATCGACCTCACCGCATGGCTGGCGCAGAGCAACTTCGTGAACGTCGTAGCGCACACGACCTCCCGCAGTGGCCGCGAACATGAAGACATGGTTACAGCCATTGGCCACCTCAAGAGCGGTGTCGTGACCAACCACATCGTGAATTGGTTGTCACCCATGAAGGAACGTACAACGGTCGTTCTGGGCGAACGTGGGGCATTCATCGCCGACACCATTTCTGCAGACCTGACCTTCGTGGAAAACGGAACGTTCCAGACGGACTGGGATTCCGTTGCGGCCTTCCGGGGCGTATCTGAGGGATCCTCGACCCGCTTCGCCCTTGCCAAGCGGGAGCCGTTGAAGATGGAGCATGAGGCGTTCCGTGACGCAATCCTCGGAAAGTCGATGAACATCGTGACGATGGCGGAAGGCCTTGAGACCCTGCGGGTCGCTGAGGCAGTGCTGGACTCCGCCAAATCGGGCTCTGTCATCAGCCTCTGAGACGCCAAATCAAGCATCGCCTTTGGGGGAGGCTGGCCACGAGCCAGCCTCCCTCTGGTGTTTGTTGACCCCAGCCGCCCCTGCTTGTCCAAGGGCCCGGATACGGGGAACGCACGCCATGTCGGGTAGCCTTGACCAGTAGACGTGGGCACTTCTGTGCCCGCACGCCAATACACAGGAGAGTTTGTGAACGCTGATCTCGTCGTCGTCGGCTCGGGTTTCTTTGGCCTGACCATTGCAGAACGCGCCGCTACCGAGTTGGGGCTAAAGGTCGCGGTTCTTGATCGCCGCCACCATATTGGAGGAAACGCCTACAGCGAGAATGAAGAGAAGACGGGAATCGAGGTGCACCGCTACGGAGCGCATCTCTTCCATACTTCGAATGAACGTGTCTGGGAGTACGTGAACAGGTTCACCAAGTTCACGAGCTACCAGCACAAGGTTTACACCAGCCACAAGGGCGAGGTGTATCCCATGCCGATCAACCTCGGTACCATCAACCAGTTCTTCCGTGCAGCAATGAGCCCCACCGAAGCTCGTCAGCTCATTGCGGAGCAAGCGGGCGAGCTTGCCGGCACTGATCCCCAGAACCTGAATGACAAGGGAATACAGCTGATCGGGCGGCCCCTGTACGAGGCGTTCATCAAGCACTACACCGGCAAGCAGTGGCAGACGGATCCGAAGGACCTTCCCGCGGAGATCATCTCCAGGCTCCCCGTGCGCTATAACTACGACAACCGCTACTTCAATGACTCCCATGAAGGGCTTCCGGTCGACGGCTACACGGCGTGGATCGAGCGCATGGCGGACAACCCCAACATCGAAGTTATCCTCAACACGGATTTCTTTGACGATGGCGAATTCGGCCGGTCCTCGGTCCTTGGCCAGGTTCCGGTGATCTACACAGGCCCCGTAGACCGCTACTTCGACTACGCCGAGGGTGATCTCTCCTGGCGCACGATCGACCTCGAAGAAGAAGTGCTGCCGATTGAGGATTTCCAGGGGTGCTCGGTGATGAACTACCCGGACCCGGAGACTGCTTTCACTCGCATCCACGAGTTCCGCCACTTCCACCCTGAGCGCGACTACACGAAGGACGCGACGGTCATCATGCGCGAATTCTCGCGTTTTGCGGAGAAGGGGGACGAGCCTTACTACCCCGTCAACACATCAGAAGACCGCAGCAAACTGCTCGCATACCGTGATCTTGCGCGTGGCGAGAAGTCTGTACTGTTTGGCGGGCGTCTTGGAACGTACAAGTACTTGGACATGCACATGGCCATCGGTTCGGCCCTGTCCATGTTCGACAACAAGATCAAGCCGCACTTCACGGGCGGCGCCAAGCTGGAAAGTGGTGGAGTGGACGCATGACCGCCACAACAAACGAAAGCCAGGAGACTGCCATGACGGCCACAACAGCCGCAGACAGCCCGGCGTCGACTGAGCAGAACCTTCGAATAGTCCAGCGTGTGGTTTTCCCGGCCAACCGCGACCTCGATACCCTGCCGCTCTATGTCGATCCGGACACCAATAAGGTCCGCAAGCAGGACGACAACGGCACAGCAGTTGTTCAGGCAGTGGGCATGGCCCGCAAACTCCACCCGGAGGACATCCTGGACCGCGGGTCGGTGCAGGTGCGCCGGGGCGAGCGTCTTTCCTTTGGTTCCTACTTCAATGCCTTCCCGGCCAGTTACTGGCGCAAATGGACCATCGCCACAAAGACGGTTCTCCACATCGAGACCGAGGGCGAAGGAACGGTCATCGTTTACCGGTCGAATGCGCGCGGCGCATCGCAGCGCGTGGACTCGATCCTCGTTGAGGGAACTGCGTCGAACGAGTTCGAACTTACGCTCGCTCCCTTTGGCGATGGCGGTTGGTACTGGTTCGACCTCATTGCCGGCGGCGATGGAATGACGCTTAAGAGCGCCCACTGGGCTGTTCCTGATGAAGGCAGGCCCCAGGGGAAAGTCACGCTGGGTGTTACAACGTTCAACCGTGCCGACTACTGCCTTGAAACCATCAAGTCAATCGATGCCGACTCCGGTCTCCGTGAAATCCTCGCGGAACTGATCATCGTGGACCAAGGCAACAAGAAGGTGGCCGACGAAGACGGGTTCGACGCCGTCGCCGCATCCATGGGCGAGCAGCTGCGCATCATCAACCAGGGCAACCTTGGTGGTTCGGGTGGGTTCGCCCGCAACATGTACGAGATGCTCGTCTCTGACAAGAGCGACTACGTCATGCTTCTCGACGACGACATTGAACTTGAAACCGAAGGTGTGCTGAGGGCGGTCGCATTTGCCGACCTATGCCGTAAGCCCACCATCGTCGGCGGACACATGTTCGACATGTATAACAAGTCCGTTTTGCACGCCTACGCCGAAGTAGTGAATTTTTACCGTTTCCTCTGGGGACCCGTGGAGGGCCTGGGAAATCACGACTTCTCCGCAGAAGGCCTTCGTTCAACGCCACTGCTGCACCGCCGCTGGGATGCCGACTACAACGGTTGGTGGATGTGCCTCATCCCCAAGACCGTCGTGGAAAACATCGGACTCTCCCTTCCCGTGTTCATCAAGTGGGACGACGCCGAGTACTCCTTGCGTGCCCGCGCGGCAGGTTTCCCGACCGTTACCCTGCCGGGTGCAGCGGTGTGGCATGTCTCATGGGCTGATAAAGATGACTCTGTGGACTGGCAGGCTTACTATCACGAACGCAACAGGCTCATCGCGACTCTTCTGCATTCGCCGTTCCCCAAGGGTGGCCGGATTTTCCGTGAAAGCCTGAACACGGACATTAAGCACTTGGTATCGATGCAGTACTACCCAGAGCAAGCTCGTGTGATGGCTCTCCGGGACGTCTTGGAGGGGCCAGGCAAGCTCCACGAGCAGCTGCCCACCACAATGCCCAAGCTCCGTGCCATGCGCGAGGAATTTGTTGACTCCCAGATCAAGACCGATCCCGGTGCCTTCCCTGAGTCCTTCCGCAAACGTCCGCCGAAGAAGCCCCAGAGCTACAAGCAGCCGGGTGCTCTTGGCCTGCTGCCCTGGGCGGTTAAGACCGTCCTGAAGCAGACCCTTGCTCCGGTTCGCGATTCTGCCAAGACCAACCCTGAGGCCCATGTTGCACATCAGGACGGCAAATGGTGGAGCTTGGCGCATCTGGACAGTGCCGTTGTCTCCAATGCCGATGGCACAGGAGCGTCGTGGTACCAGCGCGATCCCAAGTTGGCACGCCGGCTTCTGGTTGAAACGACCCAGCTGCACGCGCAGCTTTTCTCGAATTGGGAGACGCTCCGGGCCCAGTACCGTGCGGCGCTGCCTCAGATCACATCGATGGAGTCCTGGCGAGAGACGTTCGATGCCTCGGAGCCCAAAAAGTAGCGATGGCCAACTCCACTGATATTTATGCTGTTCCAGGGGTAGGTGCCGGTCTGCTGGATGTGTTCCGGCGCCGGTACCTCCTCAAACTGATCGTCCGCAAGGAACTCAGGGTCCGCTACCGGGGTTCTGTGCTGGGCTTGGCTTGGTCATATGTGAAGCCGTTGGTCCAGTACTTGGTCCTGTTCTTTGCCCTGGGCATCGTCCTTCGCGTGGGGGACCAGATTCCCAACTACGCCCTGTACATGTTCTCCGGCGTCATCGTGGTCAATTTCTTCACGGAAGCGTTTTCGAATGCTACGCGCTCCATCGTGTGGAATGCCGCGTTAGTGAAGAAGATCTACCTGCCTCGGGAACTTTTTCCCGTGGCGTCGGTCTGGGTCGCTGCCGTGCACTTCCTTCCCCAACTGGTCGTCCTTCTGGCTGCTGCCCTTTTCAACGGGTGGCGACCAGATGTGATGCAGCTGGTGGGTGCAGCGCTGGGCTTCGTCATTGTGGCCGTAACCGCCACCGGCCTGGGTCTCCTGGCAGGTGCCATCAACGTGTTTTTCCGCGATGCAGAGAACATCGTGGACATGTTGATGATGATCGTCACCTGGACTTCACCCGTCCTCTATGACTGGACAATGATCCGTCGTCTGGCCCCGGACTGGGTCTTGACGATCTACCAGCTCAACCCCGTGACCGTGGCGGTGGAATTGTTCCACTGGGCGTTCTGGTACCCGACGGTCACCAAGCCTGTCGAACTGCCCCCTCACCTGATGTTGACGGGGTTGGCTGGACTGGGGATGGCCGCAGTTTTCCTTATCATCGGCCAGCTGGTGTTCCGCCGGCTCGAAGGCCATTTTGCGCAGGAGGTCTGAGTGGGCGCCGCCGTCATAGTCAAGGGCTTGAAAAAGACCTTCAATTTGCGTCACTCGCACTCCCTTAAGGAGACGCTTGTGTGGCTCGTCAAGGGACGCAAGGGTGACCTCACCAAGAAGTTCGATGCCCTGCACGATGTCAGCTTCGAGATACAGGATGGGGAGACCGTGGCCCTTCTGGGTTTCAATGGCTCCGGTAAGTCCACGTTGCTTAAGTTGATTTCCGGTGTCATCCTTCCCGATCAGGGCACTGTGCGGACCAAAGGCCGCGTTGCCGGCCTGATTGAGGTTGGGGCCGGGTTTCACCCGGATTTGTCCGGCCGTGAGAACGTCTTCCTTAACGCCGCGATCCTTGGAATGACAGAGCAGGAGATCAACGAGAAATTCGACGAGATCGTCGCTTTCTCGGAAATCGAGCAGTTCATCGACACGGAAGTGAAGTTCTATTCTTCCGGAATGTTCCTGCGCCTTGCTTTTGCGGTGGCAGTTCATACGCAGCCGGATATCTTCCTTGTGGACGAGATCCTGGCTGTTGGCGATGAACCCTTCCAGCGGAAGTGCCTGGCCAAGATTAAGCAGCTGTCCGACGAAGGCAGGACCCTCGTGGTTGTCAGCCATGACCTGGACATGATTTCGCGGATCTGCGACAGGGGAGTCGTCTTATCCTCCGGCACTGTCCAATTCGAAGGTCCGGCTGACCAGGCTGTCGCCTGGCTGCGGGAACGCAACTAAGTCCGGCATCCAATAGCAAGAGTCGTCTGTCAAGGGATGGCTAGTGGAAGCATCTAAGAAAGGCGATCGTAGGAATGGGTATCGGCCCGCTGCTGTTGTGTGTACTCCTGATCGTTGTGTTGTGGTGGGGTCCAGGCTGGCTTCTCGGAGAAGCACTGGGAGTGCGGCGAACCCTCCTGCCCGTCGTGGCACCATTGTTGAGCATGGGTGCCCTGACGGTCATCGGTGTGATGGGCAATTCCTTGGGGTTGAGCTGGCAGCTGCTTCCTGTATCCGCCGTTTTGCTGGTGTTGGCTGCTGTCCTGCTGGCTCTACGCCTCCTGTTGAGGCGTAGATTCCCTGACAAGTTCCAGACTCCCCTCCGAACACAGCCAAGCATTTTCGGTAAGCATCGATTTGCCGGCTCCTGGTGGATCCTGCTCGTAGGCCTTCTTGCAGGCGGAGCCGTCGCCGCCGTGTCATGGTTTGTCGGTACTGAGGGCCTCCTGGGGATAAATCAGGACTGGGACATTCCTTGGCATGCAAACATGATCCGGCTTATCTCGGTGAATCATGAATGGGATCCCGCCATAGCGGGCAACTTCGCCTACTATGACACCACTATTTCTGATGCGCCCATCAGGAGCTACCCCATTGCGTTCCACGCAGTGCTATCGCTGTTCTGGCCGATGAGTGGTGTCAGCATCCCGGTCTTCCTGAATGTTTTCGTCCTGGTGATGATGGCCGTTCAGTTGCCCCTGAGCGCCATGGCCTTGACTATGATCCTCACCCGCCGCCCGATTGCCGTCGCTGCCGCGGCTGCGGTTTCGGGATGGTTCACGGTCTACCCCTATGACTTACTGTGGCGTGGCCCGCTGATTCCATTTTTCGCTGGCATGCTGTTGGTGGGTCCATTCGTCTTCCTGGCAGTCAAAGGTGCCTTGGAGCGGCAAAAGTTCTGGGTTCTGGGCATTGCCTTCGGAGCAGTGGGCCTTATTGCCGTGCACCCCTCCCTGGCATTCGTAGTACTGCCGGTTCTTTTCTTCTGGCTGCTCTCCGCGCTGATTCGGCGCAAGGGCAGGATCCTGGGCATTACTGTTTACCTGGCGGTGTCAGGGGTTCTCGCGGCGATCATCGGCCTGCCGATCATTACCCAGATGCTCAAGGAATCTGAGCGCGTCTCCAAGATGATGTGGGCACCGGATACTGATCGCAACGGTGCCATCCAGAACATTGTTCTCCTGAACCATGGCTCCATGGCCATGCCGATCCTGACAACCCTTGTTGCCCTTGGCTGCCTCGCTGTTGCCTTCAGGATCCGCATGTGGTGGTACTTTGGCCCGGTCCTGGCTTTTGCGTTTCTGTCTGTTTACACCATGGGCAGCGAGAGCCCCCGTTTCCTGAACCTGACAGCACCTTTCTACGACGATCAATGGCGCATTTTCGGCGTCCTTGTCATGCTCCTCGTGCCGCTTGCGGGCTTGGGCGTTGCCCAGTCCGGAGAGGCAATCGAATGGGTCGTCCGGCGGTTCCGCAATCGTCGGGCAGAATCCCACGAGTCCGGCGGCACGAATGGGCGCAGGCCGAACCACGTCGTCACGGCAGCGGCCGCCGTCGCGGTTTTGTTGGTATGCGGGGTCGGCGCGATCCCATATTTCAAGCAAAATGCCCAGCGCATCAACATCAATACAAAGATTGATGGCCCCACCCTCAGCTCATCCGAAGTGGATCTGCTGAGCAAAATTGACCAGTATGTTCCCCAGGACGCCACCGTGCTGAATGACTCCTGTGATGGTTCCGTATGGATGTACGCACTCGGGAACCGAATGCCGATGATCCGGCACTTCGAAATACTTCCTACCAACCGCCAGCTGCTTGTCCTTCAAAAGCTCCCTGAGTTGGCGACTGATCCCGACGCACGGGCGGCCGCATCGGAGCTTGGTATCGAATGGGTGTACATAGCTGACGGTCGGATCCGGGCCTGGGATGAGCCCAAGTCGGGGTTGACCCATCCTGATTCCATCCCTTACTTGAAGCTTGTTGTGCGTGATGGAAACGCAGCCTTGTACCGGATCGATTGGTCCCAGCTGCCAGGTGGCAAACAAGCCTTCGACGCCGCTGCCAAGGACCGAGTGCAGCTTGACGGAGTCCCGGGAATCCTCGAGAACCGGAAACCCGATGGCATCGCCCCGCTTGGAAGGATCTGCTAACCAATGAAGGCATTCATCAAAAAGTTCCTCTCGTCCAGTTTGTTCAGATTCCTCGTGGTGGGCGGTCTGAGTTTCATTGTGGACCTCGGTCTGCTGGCGCTCTGCTTCCAAGTCTTTGGTTGGCCGCTTTGGTTGGCCACGGGCGCAGGATTCTGGGGTAGTTTCTTCTTCAACTACTTCCTGCAGCGCCACTTTGCCTTCGGGGGAGGCGGAACGGCTCTCGGTGGAGTGCTGCGGTACTCAGGACTCCTGGCCTTCAACACTGTGGCGGTCATGGGAATCGTGGAGCTCTTCCAGTTCCTGGGTGCCGGATATGTTGCCGGTAAAGTGGTTGCGACGATTGTGACCATGGGATGGAACTACTTCATTTACAAGCACTGGATCTTCCCGCAAAAGAAGCAACCGAAGAGCGCCAGCGGACAGACAGATGGCGCGTCGGGCACTGACGCGCCAGCACAGAAATTCACACCTAACAGCAGCGAAGGATAATCGATGTATCGAGGCGTTCGAATTGCCGCGGTAGTACCGGCCTATAAAGAAGAGAACCACATCGCACAGGTGATCGAAACGATGCCTGATTTCGTCGATGACATTGTCATTGTTGATGACTGCAGCCCCGACGACACCTCCGGGGCTGCCCTTCGGGCGGATGACGGCAGGGTCACCTTGATTCGGCATGAGGTCAACCAAGGCGTGGGTGGCGCCGTTCTGACGGCGCATAAAGCGGCAATGGAGTTGGGCTCCGACATCAACGTTGTGATGGCCGGCGATGCCCAGATGGATCCGGAGTACCTGCCGCAGCTGCTCGATCCGGTGGTGGATGGTTACGGTTTTGCCAAGGCCAACCGCTTCTTTTCAGGTGAGTCTTTTGCCGGCATGCCTGGCTACCGCATCTTTGGCAACATCGTTTTGTCGTTCATGACAAAGCTGGCCTCGGGTTACTGGCACATCTTCGACCCCCAGAATGGTTACACGGCGATCCGGACGGAAGTTCTTCGTCGCCTGCCAATGAATAAGGTGGCCGCACGCTACAGCTTTGAGAACGACCTCCTGATTCACCTGAACATCCTCGATGTACCGATTGTGGATGTCCCAATTCCTGCTGTTTACGGCAATGAGGTTTCCAGCATCAAGCTCCGGAAGGTGATCCCCGAGCTGCTGGCCATGCTCTTTGGCGGCTTCTGGCGCCGTGTTTGGTGGAAGTACATGGTCTGGTCCTTCTCAGCGGTGGCTCTTCTGCTGATCGCAGGCATCGCCCTTATTGTCATGGGTCTCGTGGCAGGGATCTGGGTTCTCGCCGCAAGCGTAGGATCTCCTACCGCGGGATCGGTGATGTTGGCTGTTGTGCCCTTTGTGCTGGGAGTCCAGATGCTGTTGGTATCCCTCCAACTGGACATACAGGCAAGTCCAAACAGACCCACGATGCATCCCATGAAGGAACGTACGTAGGGAATTCCTGTAACAAGAAGGGGAGGGTCAGGACGCTTGGCGTCCTGACCCTCCCTTCTCTTTCCTGCCGGGGTCACGTCCTTGCTGCTAGGGGAGCGACGTGAACCCTCCCCAGCCCCACCCGACCTGGCTCCGGGAGAGCCATCCTGATGTTCCGTTACCGGGGTACAGGAAGAGGTTGCCACCGGAGTCGCGCGCAAGGACATCGTTCTTGCCGTCTCCGTTGAAGTCGCCGGGGCCCAGGATTGCAGTCATCCCGCTCCAGCCGCTTCCAACTTGGACCCTGCTCAGCCAACCGCCGGTACCGTTGCCTGGATAGAGCCATAGGATCCCCGACGTGTCCCTGGCCAGGACATCGGTCTTGCCGTCGCCGTTGAAATCGCCGGTACTCAGGATGGCCGTCATGGAGTTCCACCCAGTGCCAATCTGGGCGCTTGATACAAAGCCCCCAGTGCCGTTTCCGCGGTACAGCCACAGGACACCAGCCGAATCCCGCGCCAACACATCGGCCTTGCCATCGCCGCTGAAGTCCCCTGGCGCGAGGATGAGCGTCATGCCCGACCAAGCCGTGCCGGCCTGCACCCTGGGCTGGAGCCCGCCGGCCCCGTTTCCCGGATAGAGCCAGAGGACGCCATTGGTATCACGCGCCAGGACGTCGCTTCGTCCATCACCATTGAAGTCCTTGGTGGGAACGATCGCGTTCAGCAAGTTCCAACCAGTTCCCAGCGAACGTTGCGTCAACCAACCACCGCTTCCGTTACCCGGGTAAAGCCATAGCGTGCCGCCATTGTCGCGTGCCACGACGTCGTTCTTTGCGTCGCCGGTGTAGTCCTTCCATGTGTTGGCCGGTGGCGCCGTCACGATGTAGGCCTGGCTGATGATCGCCGAACTGTTGTTGGACGGATCCACCGCGAAGTACTTCAAGGTCATCGCGGCCGTCAGCGTGATGGCTGTGGAGTACTTGTTGGCGGCTGTGGCAGTCGGAGTGGTCCCGTTGGTTGTGAAGTAGATGCTCGAACCCGCTTCATTCACCGTGAGGGTGATCTGCTGGTTCGCCGGGTAACTGCCCGCAGGTGGAGTCACGGTGACCACCGGTGGGGTGGTGTCCAAGACCGTGTAAACGCTGGTAGTGACTGCAGAAGCATTTCCATACGCGTCCACAGCAAGGGCCTTTACGGTGGTGTTAGCCGTGAGTGCGAATGGACTCGAGTATGCTTTCGTGCTTCCCGCCACTGCAGTAGCGGGCGTGGTGCCATCCGTTGTGTAGAAGATGCTTCCAGGTTCGCTGGAAGTCATGGTGACAAGCTGCCCTGATGCGTAGGCTCCGGCAACGGGTGCAACCGTCAGAACCGGTGCAGTGTTGTCAAGGACGTACGTCTGGGTCGCTACCGTTGAAGAGTTGCCCGCGGTGTCGCGTGCAAAGTACTTCAACGTCATCGACGACGTCAACGCGATCGGTCCCGAGTAGACAGGACTGGACGTTGTCGGCGTCGTGCCATCGGTGGTCACGTAGATGGTGGCTGCTTCGTTCACGGTGAGGCTGATGGTTTTGTTTGCCCCGTACGTTCCTCCGGCCGGATCGACAGAGACCACAGGTGGGGTGGTGTCGGCAGCGAAGACAGTGACATTCCTGGTTGCGGTGGAGGTGTTCCCTGCGTTGTCCATGGCTTCCACCGTGAACGCGACAGGACCGTTGGGTACGTTGGCATAGGACTTTGGCGATGTGCACGCTGTGAAGGCGTTGGCGCCCAGCTTGCACCTGAACCCGGCAACGTCAGTGGACGTTGAGGCAAAGACGAACGACGGCGAGATGCCCACTGTTGCGCCTTCTGCAGGAGAACTGATGGACACCTGCGGTGCGGTCAGGTCGGTGGTAACAGTCACCGATGCCACGGCGCTGATATTGCCTGCCATGTCTGTCGCCCGGACCCGTAGGACGTGCTGTCCTGCGGTTGTGAGGTTGAAGACATAGCCGTTACTGCAGGCCGTGAAAATGGTGGTGGAATCGACCGAGCAGGACAGGACGGAGTCCGCCTCCGAGGTCACGCCCAGGACAGGCGAACCGTTGACTGTAGCTCCAGCAGCGGGTGAGGTGATCACCGGGGCGGCTGGGGCAGTCAGATCAACCGTGAATGCCCGGGATACGGGCAGCCCTGTTGGTGCCGCACGAACGGAGAATGTGTAGGCGCCGTTGGTCAAGGCGGTTGCAGGCGTAAACGTTCCACTCGTGCACACTTGCCAGACAGGTGTTGCGGTACTCAATTGGAGACTGCATTCAAGGGCACCGCCCGGAGGCGTTGAGGCCACAGTGAAAGTAGGAGTGGAATCATTGGTGAACGCCGGGTTTGCTGCCTGGGTTCCGTTAGCCGCCGTCGGACCGCTCACAATCGAAGGTACGACGCCACCGAGGCTGAGCAACCTGCCCTGCTGGGTTGGCTTGGCAGGATCCAGCTGACCTGGGTCTTCCATGAGCAGGAGCTTGCCGTCGCGCATGTTCAGTCCACCGATCTTGCTGAAACCGAGCGCCCATTGGTTGGTTACGGTGTCGGTGCTTAGGTCGATACGCGAGACGGTGTCCTTGCCGGCGTCGGCTGTGGTGGTTCCGCCACCGGTTCCCGTGTACAGCACCAAGGGCGACTGCCAGTCGTAGTAGATGGCCGTCGGCTTGCCGACGTTATAGAGCGGTGCTGGTACGAAGTTGGTCAGCACTCCGTCCTCGGGTGCGGTGAACACGGTCAATCCTGAGGTTTCAGCGACATAAACCACTACGTTGCCGGCACTGTTGCGGTGCGTGGCGGCAAGGCTCAAGGAGCTTGAGTTAACCGAAGCGATTGATTCGATGCTGGGATGGAGGGCCGTCGGATCCACGATCTTCACAATCGACCGGGCATTGCCGAACGACAAATAGATGTTGCCATCGGGGCCGTCACTGACCGCGTTCGGACGGAGGTCGCCGTCGAAAATGGTCAACTGGCTGTCATAGTCGAATACGCCTGTGCTGGGCTTCCAAACCGCGCGGACTACCTCGGAACTTCCGACGGCGGCATCCGGAATGAACGCGATTTCGTCGCCCGAGCCGTGATTGGCAGGCGACGGATCAATCATTGCGGGAGTTCCGGCCAGGGCCGGTCCACTCTTATGGCCAGCCAACGTGCCTCCAAGGCAGGTGCCTGTTTCGAGCCCGCCCGGGGTGGCGCCCGCAGCTTCGGTCACGCGGCAGAATCCGGCACGCGCATCTGAGACCCAGATCCTTCCGGCCGGGTCCACCACCGAACCTGCGGCTTTCGTGAGACCAACGGCGACGGTTTGGCGGGCTTGGTCAGCGCTGGCGGCCCCCGCTGTGAATACACCTGTGAGCGCTGCTGTAGCCAGGCTCGCCGAGGCGATCAGTGCGGTGACTTTGTGGCGATGCCGTCCTTCAACCGTCCCGCTGATGGCGGAGGGATGGGAGTTTCCATGAGATGTTCTCGAGCGACCGGCGAAGGCAAGACACGCCAAACCAAGCTGAAGAACACTGCGATTGCGCGTGTCCACCGAGGGATCCCCACTTCATTCGGATGCTCCCCAGCTCCGCATGCATTGGTTATTCGCCCCACGCCGTTTCCGGCTGCGTCTACGTACATCTTCCCCCAATTTTCACATTTGTCACTAGGTACTTTTCGATGCGGGACATTTTTTTGGTCCCCTTTCGCCTTTCCCGATGTCTTGACCGGGCAATCGCAGCCCCGCACGATTGAGGTGGAGGTCACAATGCGCAGACTGTTTCCGATGGTGGTGCCGCTGGTGATGCTGTTGGTCGCCTGTACGCCATCGCCACAACCACCCCCGGGAACGAGTACCTCGTCGACAACAACCGGCACGGCAACCACCAGCGCCACAGCGGAGCCCAGCCCCTCGCCGTCGACGGTTCCCAGCACTGGCACCACGGGTGACGGCGAGCCCTTGGGCGACGGTGATGAACCTGGCCGCTACGCCTATCGATGCACAAGCCTTGACGCCTCGCCGGAAGTCCAGTTGTCGAGTCTCGCCGAGGTCTGGGCTGCCACCAACTACACGCGGATGGGCTCCTGCGAAGTCACTTACACCGGAACGGATCCGTTCGAGCCAACGCCCCGGGAAGCAGAAGCAATTTCGACGGCGGCGCCACAAGGACCGGGGGACGATGGAGGCCTGGCAGTGTTGTTGGACGTCCTCCGGCTCTGCACGCGGGTCAGTGATGAAAGCGGTCCGGGTGGATTTGAGGAAGCCGGACACGGGACGTTGCTTGCCGCGGCCTCACTCTGTGCGGATGCTCCGCAGGGCAAAATCATCGCAGCCTGGGCCGAGGGCACAAGGATGGCTGATGGCAGCCATTTGGTGGGCGATTCGGTGCAACCTGGCAAATATCAAGTCGTCAAGCAAGGCCCTTCGGCAGCGGATTGCAGGTGGTCCTTAGCCGGCGCAGGGGGTGCAATTGCCGCCGAGGGAGGACTTCCAGCGGTGGGCGAAGGCGTCGATCTTGCTGCCGGCCAAAACTTTACTAGTGACAAATGCGGAATTTGGGGGAAGATGTACTAAGACGCAGCCGGAAACGGCTTGGGGCGAATAACCAATGCATGCGGAGCTGGGGAGCATCCGAATGAAGTGGGGATCCCTCGGTGGACATGCGCAGGCGCAGTGTTCTTCAGCTCGGCGTGGCAGCTATTGCCTTGGCCGGTTGCTCAGGAACCAATGTAGATACTTCCCAACCAGCCGCACTTGATATGGCGCCTGTGGTCGCGAACGACGACAAAATCCCGCGGGAACGCCCGGAACCTTTGATACGGTATCAATTCACGTGCACAGGTGCTGATGGCAGCCTGATAGGCAAGTTCTCGAGCCTTGAAGAGGTCTGGGCATCCACGCGCTACATGCACGTCACCGACTGCCAAGTTGACTATGTCGGAAAAGGACCACATATCCTGACTCCGGAGGAGACGGCCGCCGTCAATGCCGCCCTTGCAGCGGGTGCCGTTCCCGGCGACGCCTCTGCTCTCTGCTTGCGCATCATTAAGGCATGCACCCGGACGGACCCCAGGACGCTTGCAGCCTCGCTCGCCGCTTATGGGGTTCCCGTTGTGAAAGGCGCCCTGACGCTTGCTCCGCTGGCGCCGCAGGCGGCTGTGCTCACCAAGTGGCTTAAGACGGCAGTGTCCGGATAGGTAGGCGGCTGCCAGGAGGGCAGACACGGAAAGGCGCGGACCACGATTGGTCCGCGCCTTTAGTCCGTCTGTTCAGGCAAGTAATGAATTCATGGCATTGATAAGTGTGGTCTCCACGCCATTCGTGCCCGCCTTGAAATGGGCCAGATGGCCATATACGGTCATTGAACCACCAGCAATTCCTGGGAAATCGGGTTCCCAGCCGCCCTCATAGCTGCCAAGTGGCATGGAAGGGGGAAAGAATTCATTACTGGGTATATAGCAGCAGGACTCATTCGCATATCCGCCAACGATGATTCCGTTGGTCCCACCGTTCCGATTCCGGAAATAGGCCGCATATCCACTAACGAGTTCGCCACCGATCATGGCGATCTTCAGCTGGGGGCTGCCGTTGAACTTCCACACTTGGAAGGGGGATGGCACTGCGGTTTTGTAGCTATTGCTGTCAATTCGTCCGATCATGACTTGGGCATGACGCTGGTACCACTGCGGCTGGCCATTGGGGTTCGGCAAACGGGCCACGTATGCGGCACGTACGGCGGCCAGATTTCCCGCAGTCGGTGTGATGTCCAATGGAAGCTGGACCTCCTGGTAGCGCGTCACCATGGGGCCGCTGAGCGCCCTGCCGGCAGACTGCATGTTTGAATTTACGGTCGCGCCGAGGGCGTCCCCATGCTGGTCTCTGAGTTCCCAGCTGCGGACCCCTCCTGGATCCTGGTCCCCGGCGGGTCCCTGCACAAACATGGCGAAACAGTTCGGGTTTCGGTTCTCGATGTAGTTGCAGGCGCCGGCTGCGAAATCTCCATCAAAGAGCGTGCGCAAACCTGCGCTGATGGGGTGGCAGCCGTAGCTGAAGATCACAGCCGCCGGTGTGCCGTTGCCCCGCCTGGCTACCAGAATGGGGACCGCGGTTTCTGTGTAAGGGAGCCCCACCCTGTTCGCGGAAAAATTCTGGGTTGAGACTTTGTAGTCGAAGGTCACGGCCTCCTCGTTCGCGTCCAGTGCTTCCTGGGCAAGGTCAACGATTGTGTCTTCCAAGTCATCACTGTACGAGCGGACCAACCCGAGGTCTGCCAGTCCGTAAGCCATGAAGGGATGCAAGGTGTCGATCAGCGCGGGACCGTTGTGTGTATGTGTCGCTTGGATCAGGATGTCGCTGCTGGACCAATCCGCGAGTTGAATGATCCTGTCGCGGATCCGTTGATGCATGGCCCGGGGCACTGCCAGGACATCCAACGAGATGATGATGTGGGGATGAGCGTCTTCCCAGATGAGGATTGCCCGGGCATAGAGGGGCTCGAACGGCGAACTGCTGGTGGCCTCCCGTCCGCCATCGGTGGTGCCATATCCGGCCATATACGGATTGGTGCTTAGCGACGGCGTAATGTCTGCGCTTGCAGTTGCAACTCTAAACGCCATAAAAGATCACTCCTTGATTGTGCGCAATGGGTGATCTTCGCTTGCCCCCAAACAAAGTCCGTACCCCGAATGCGCTGAACAGCCAATACGTGAGACCACCTTCATTAGACCATGTGATTCAGCAATTTTGGCCGCTCCGAGGCGATATTTATCGCCTGCGCGTATCTGGCAGGGGCCCGGAATCAACCGAGGGCCCCGTTCATGGAAGATTTCCACGAAAGGGCCCTCGAAAGTGGGCTGCGTGCCTGCTACTTTGCCGCTGGTGAGAGAATCGTCAGGGAATTCCACCCTGTGCCGATTCGAGTTGGTGTTCCCCACGAGCTGTTTGAACCCACCGGGTAGTACCGGAGCTCGCCTACGGTGGTTCGGGCGATGACACCGCTGGAGCCTGCTCCGGCAAATCCACGGACTGCACCGAAACTTGTGATGACGTTCCAACCTGTTCCGACCACGCGCGCTGCTTCCTGCATGAAGTTGCCGGTGCCGTTGGAACGGTACAGTTTCAGATCGCCCGCTGCGTTTTTTGCCAGGAGATCGGCATTGGAGTCTTTGTCAAAGTCCATTTGAACTATGTCCAGGCCAGTCCAACCGACTCCGATGGAGATACCGGTGGACACCGTCTTTCCAATGGGGTTGCTGAAGTAGTACAGCCGACCCGTGGAGTCGTATCCTACGATTCCGGGATGTGCATCAGCCTTTTTCCACGTCCCAACACTTAGCGTCCAGTCCTTCCAATTGCTGCCGAGGGCGATGGGGGCCCCAAAGCCGCTGCCGGTCCTGCCCGGGTACACGTTTAGCCGGCCGTCGGACCACTGCGCCACAATGTCCAGGGCGCCGTCTCCGTTCCAATCCGTGACGAACCCGGCTTTCAGGCCGGCCCACCCTGTTCCGATGAGATCCTCGGGCAGTAGCGCAGTGGTACCCGTGCCGGGATAGCGGTAGAGGTTGGCATCGGCGCGGACCGCGACCACATCTTCCTGGTCGATGCCGAGTGTTGTCTCAACATCCAGGGGAGCGTCGCTGATCCGGATCGCGTCATCCCAGCCCAGTCCGATGAGGCTGCGGTCGGCCCACGAACCCGAGACGGCTGGGTAATAGTAAAGGTCACCGTTGGCGGTGCGGGCATGGAGTCCCTGGGACCCGGCACCGCTGAAGCCGATTGCTGAACTTACCGACGTCATGCCATTCCATCCGGAACCGATCACTTGGGCGGCTTCGTTGAGGAAGCTACCCAAGCCATTCGAACGATACAGGCGAAGGGTGCCGTCAGAGGTGCGCGTGACAATGTCCTGGCTACCGTCGCCGTCGAAGTCGATCTGGTTCAACTGGTGCCCGCTGAAGCCGGTCCCGATCAGGACCCCGGCCCCCAGCGCTCCACCCCCGGTATTCGGGTACCGATACAAATTGCCCAGATAGTCCTGTCCTATAACGCCCGGATAGCCGTCTTTGGAGTTCCACCACCCGACTGTCAGGGACATTTCCTGCCAGCCGGAACCGACTTGGATGGGAGCATAGAAGCTGCCGCCAGGAGCACCGCGGAAGACCTTCAGCGTCCCGTCGGACCACTGCGAAAGAATGTCCTGGACGCCGTCCTGGTTCCAATCGACGACGTACAGCGATTTTGCACCGGTCCACCCCGAACCGATGGTCACTGGACCCGTGATCCGGCCGCTTCCGTCGGCCGGAAATGCATCGAGCCTGCCGGTTGAGCTTGTAGCCAGGAGGTCGGCACCGGACTTGATGGATGGGTTGGAAGGGGCTGAGGCACCACGGGCGAAGGTCCGCAGCTGATCGTAGCTGCCGTTGAAGATGTTCGAATCACCTTCGAACGGCCCGGTGCTGCTGTACTGCCACATGGTGTAGTCGCCCCAGCTGGCGGGCAAGGATCCAGGAGAGTTCGTGGGGTTGTTCCAGTATGAGGCGATCCACAGCGGGTAACTCCCGAACGTGGAGTTGCCTACGCACGTATTCCACCAATCCGTGGTGCTGTAAATGACCGGAAAGCGCCCCGTCAGGGCTTTGACCGTGTTGCCGAAATCGGCAGCCCACTGTCCAAGTTGTGCCTTGGACATGTTGTAGCAGGTGTTGCCGAAGTAGAAGCCGTTGATGGTACGTCCGGCGTAGGGGTTGTATTCGATGTCCAGGACTGGAGGAAGTGTGTAACCGTCAGCTGTCCATCCGCCGCCATTTGCCACGAAGTATCTCGCTTGGTCCGCACCCGAAGACCAGTTGGGGATGGCAAAGTGATAGGCGCCTCGAACCATGCCGACGTTGCGGGAGCCGTCATATTGCTGTGCATAGTTTTCGTTCAGGTAATAGTTGCCCTCGGAGGCCTTTACGTAAGCCCAACGGGATCCTTGGTTCCATTGGCTTTGCCAGTTCACGTTGCCCTGGTGCGCGCTGACGTCCTGTCCATGGATACCGATGGTTGGCCTCCAGTGACCTGGATCGGCGTCCATCGGCACCACCTGTCCCACGGTGCGTGAGCCAGCAGGCCCTGAATTTCCGCTGCCTTGCTTTGCCGCTATGACCCTGGGTGAGCGCTGACCCATTTCTGCCCCGCCCGCCGGAATCGCAGCGCGCATTGCTGCCTTCATGGTCTCGGCATCCGGAGCATTGCCAGGCATCACCTTGGTGCTTGGCAGCGCAGCTGGATCGTCCACAGCCGGGCCGACGGCCGGCTGCGGAGCGACAGCAGGTGAAGGCTCGACGGCGGTGGGCACCTGCGGCTGGTTGGTCACCGTCCGGGCGCTGTCCTCGGGGACGGCCCCGGAGTCCGTCGATGGTTGAAGTGGACTCGGCGCTGGCGACTTCTGTTCGGCGATGGGGGCTGGCGCTGGCCGGGGGCCGGAATCCTCCGCCCATGCAGGACCGCCGGGAAAAGTCCCTGCAAGGAGGGCCAGGCAAAGGGCGATTCCAGTCCTTGCCAGCGGCATGCGATGGACCGACTCTATGGGGGTTCTTGTCATATCCAATTCCGGCCCTGTGCCGCGGTTCAGCGGCGCATGGTGTGGCTTGCTGACAAGCTCCGGGGCGGGCGCCTGCGCATGGGACCAAAGGCCAGCTCCTAACGGGCTTTACCCTAACATTCGGAAACTGGAGTGACTAGTGGTACAGGCGATGCTGGAGGGACTCTTGTTCCAATAGTTATCCACAAGCCCCCAAGCAGGACTTGGCCCTCGATAGCGGCTCCCTTAGCGTAGGTCACTCGAGATACGCCTCTCGGATACGGACACGAAGGTTTTTGGGGGAAATATGGAGGCCGTTGGGATTGTGGAGGGTGAGGTCCGCGAACTTATCAGACGCCGCGGCTTGGACCCCTTCGAACAGACCGCGGAAGTCCGACGCTTGGTTGAGGACGCGGTCAACGACTACGACGAAAGGGCTCTCCTTGGACCTCTTCCGCCATTGGGACATCTGGAAACCGCCCGCAGGCACGTCTTTGACGCCGTAGCGGGATTCGGTCCGCTGCAGCCGTTCCTGGATGATCCTGGAATTGAGGAAATTTGGATCAACGCGCCCCACGAAATTTATGTCGCGCGTAATGGGGAGTCCGAGCTGACGGGAATCACCCTGAGCGAGCAGCAAATCCGGGACCTCGTCGAACGGATGCTCAAGAGCTCGGGGCGGCGGCTGGACTTGTCGTCACCGTTCGTGGATGCGGCCCTGCCGGACGGGTCACGGTTGCATGTTGCTATTCCGGACGTGACCAGGAAGCACTGGGCTGTCAACATCAGAAAGTTCATCGCCAGGGCGAACCGGCTTGAGCATCTCGTCGAGTTGGGAAGCCTCACACCCCAATCTGCCAGGTTCCTTGGTGCAGCCGTTGCAAGCGGACTCAACATCCTCGTTTCCGGTGCCACCCAGGCAGGGAAGACCACTATGTTGAACTGCCTTGCAGCAAGCATTGGCTCACGTGAGCGCGTAGTAACCGTTGAAGAGATCTTTGAATTGCAACTCCCTCTGCGCGACGTCGTGGGTCTCCAATGCAGGCAACCGAACCTGGAAGGTCATGGAGAAATTCCGTTGCGAAGGCTCGTTAAGGAAGCCCTTCGCATGAGACCTGACCGCTTGGTGGTTGGCGAAGTCCGCGAAGCCGAAAGCCTGGACATGCTGATTGCGTTGAATTCCGGGCTGCCTGGCATGTGCACAGTCCATGCGAATTCGGCCCATGACGCCGTCACCAAGATTTGCACCCTGCCTTTGCTGGCCGGGGCGAACATTTCCAGTGCATTCGTCCTTCCCACAGTTGCCTCGTGCATTGACCTGGTGGTGCACTGTGCCCGGCAGGCCAATGGGCGCAGGCAGGTAACGGAAATCCTGTCGTTGGGGCGCCGCGTGGAAAACGGGGTCATCGAATCCTCGGTGGTGTTCCGCATGCTTGAAGGGCAGCTGCAGCCCAAAGCCAACTCCATGCCGGCGGTCGATAAGTTTGCCGTGGCTGGTTTTGATGTTGCCGCGCTGCTGGAGCTGAACTGATGGCCCCGCTATTGGGGATCCTTTGCGGCGGTGGAGCAATGCTTATCTGGTGGTCCACCTGGGAGCATCCGCCAAACGTCCGGGCCAGAGAACCCCGGCCACGACGACTGGAACTTCTCTTGCTCTCGGCGGGCATAGAAAAGGTCACTGGTGCGGGCCTCCTTCTCAGTTGCACTGGATGCGGAGTCATTGCGATGCTCCTGTTCTTCGTTGTGACCGCGTCATTGCCCGTCTGCCTTTGTTTCGGACTCTTTGGCGCTTGGATTCCTTTTGGCCTCGTGCGTCGACGGGCGCGGAAACGCCGTGCCAGCCTCCGCCAACTGTGGCCCGATGTTGTTGACCACCTCAGATCCGCCATTCGCGCAGGCCTGGCTTTGCCAGAGGCCTTGATCCAACTTGGGCACAACGGGCCGGACGAACTGCGGGGCCTGTTCCTGGATTTTGGTGCCGACTATAGGTCGGGCGGTCAGTTCGATGCGGCTGTAAACAAACTCAAGGACCGCCTGGCAGATCCGGTGGCTGACCGGATCATCGAGGCACTACGCATGACGCGGGAAGTGGGTGGCTCCGACCTTGGGCGGATGTTGGGTACGTTGGCAGGGTTTCTTCGGGAAAGCGCCCGGACGCGCAGCGAACTCGAGGCCAGGCAGTCCTGGACCGTAAACGGTGCCCGGCTTGCTGTCGCAGCACCCTGGATAGTCTTGGTGGTCATGGCCGGTAGACCTGAAGCCATGCTTGCCTACAACTCCGGAATCGGGGCCGTGGTGCTGCTCGGCGGACTTCTTGTCTCGGTTTTGTGTTACGCAGTCATGCTGCGTATTGGGGCATTACCCGAGGATGAACGGGTCCTGCGATGAGCACTTCGACCGCCACCGCAACACTCCTCGGATTACTCCTGGGCGGAGGGACATGGTTGATTCTGGTGCGGCTTCCCTTCATGCGCGGCAGGACATTCGCGGAGCGCATTGACCCTCAGCTTAAGTCGCAGAATCTCGAGTCGCGCCTCCTCCGGGCGCCTACGCATAATCTGACACCCTTTGGACCATTGGAACGCATTCTCCGCCCAGTTATCCAAGACGGAATTGGCTACTTGTCCCGTTTTAACAGTGGCGGCCCAGCCTTGCGAAAGAGACTGGCTCGAGCCGGGTCCGCGAAAAGCGTGGTGGATTTCAGGGCGGAGCAACTGGTGTGGGCCGCAGGCGGCTTCCTGCTTGCCGTGATCGGCGTAGGGCTGGGTGCTGCCTCCGGACGATTCAGCCCGCTTCCATCACTGGTGTCGGTAATCGGGGCTGCCTTTTGTGGATACGTGCTCCGCGATTTCGTGCTTGGCCAAAAGATTAAGCGCCGCGAATCGGTGATTCTCGCGGAGTTTCCCAGCCTTGCCGAACTCATGGCCCTGGCCGTCGCCGCCGGAGAGAGCGCAGTGGGCGCGATGGACAGGATCTCCCGTACCTCCACCGGCGAGCTCGCCAAAGAATTCACCGCGGTTCTGTCCGATACGAGATCAGGAAAATCTCTGGTCCAAGCACTCCAGGCGTTCTCTGCCCGAACACAACTGCCGCCCCTCGTCCGATTCGTCGACGGATTAGTGGTGGCCGTGGAGCGGGGGACTCCGTTGGCCGATGTACTTCGGGCACAAGCTGCCGATGTTCGCGACGCTGCGAAGCGGGAGCTGATGGAATCAGCCGGTCGAAAAGAAATCGGCATGATGGTGCCCCTGGTATTCGGGGTCCTTCCACTAACGGTCATTTTTGCGGCGTTTCCTGCACTCGCCGCTTTGCAGTTGAGCCTTTGACGGGACCAAGCCGGGTTCATTAGCCCATGACCTTTGTCCGCCCGTCGCACATTGCCAGCAATACAAACACACACACATTGGGGAAAATAATGAAGAAGTATGGACGATCGATTTCTGCCGCAAACACGATGACTTGGCCCTTTTTCTCCTGGGCCTTCGCCGTGCAGGCGCGAAATGCGGCATCACAGCTGGAACACGGTGAGCGCGGTGACGTCCCCGGGTGGGTGATGATCACCTTGATGTCCGCAATATTGGTCGCGGGGCTCCTCGCAATTGCATCGCCAGCATTGGCGGACCTCTTCACGCAGGCCATGGCCAAGGTGGGCAGCTAGGAGATGGGGCAGGCGTGGTCCCGCAGGCAAAATCACGCACTCTGCCTGCCCTGTGCATTTCAAAATCCCTGCGCATTTGAAAGTCCCTGTGCACTCAAAAGTGGGGAACGAGGTTCCGCCGTTATCGATTTCGTGATGATTGCTGCGCTGCTGACGTTGCTGTTCATGGCGATCGTCCAGCTCACGCTTGTCCTTCATGTCCGAAACACACTTGTTGATGCCGCCGCGTCCGGAGCGCGATATGGAACCCTTGCCGATCGAACGGCTACGGACGCGGAGGCCAGGACTTCCGAACTGATCGAAACGGCGCTCAATGGAGATTTCGCGGCAGACGTGACCACCGCTGAAAGGAATCTGGAGGGAATTCGGGCATTGGAAGTGACCGTGAGGGCGCCTATGCCAGTCGTGGGGCTTATCGGACCGGGCGGAGTCATGGAGGTTGCCGGACATGCTGCCCTTCCAAAGTGATGTCCTGACTCCGGCGCCGTTTCCCGCTTCGACAATGAACCGCCGTAGGCATCGACTGAAGATGGCTTTGCAGTTGGTGTTCGGACCATATCAAGACATATCTGCAGTGGGTGCCGACGTCGAAAGGCAACGCGGCAGTGCCATCGTGGAGTTTACGTTCCTGGCACTGTTGCTCATGGTCCCGGTTGTCTATTTCCTGGTAACCGTGGGCCAAATCCAAGGCGGATCCTTCGCGGTGGTGGGTGCGGCGGATCAGGCGGCCAAGGTCTTTGTGTCCCAAACTGAACCCGCCCTCGCGAGGACCAGCGCAGAACAGAGCGTCCTCCTGGCGTTGAAGGATTACGGCTACCCGGCGCAAGCGGCCGAAATGGAGATCACGTGCGACCGGTCAGACTGCCTTTCGGCTGGCGCAGCAGTGACAGTTTGGGTTCGACTGACTGTCCCTTTGCCGATGGTTCCGTTTGGCGACTCGCTACAACTTAACGCTGCCGTGCTCAATGCCTCTGCAACACAAGTCGTGGGCCGCTTTCAGTGAATCGTCAACGTGAAGAGGAGCCGTAAAGATGGCGATGGGGCGGATAGGGCGCAAAGAGGAAGAGGGACAGATGACCGTGCTGATCGTAGGCTTCGTACTTCTGGCACTCCTGTTGGCCGCGGTGGTGATGGCTACTTCGGCGATTTACCTGGAGCACAAAAAACTTCTGTCCTTGGCCGATGGCGCCGCACTTGCTGCTGCAGATTCGTACGTCGTGGGTGACATCGAAGGAAGCAGTGTGCCCTCGGCGTCGCTGGTGGACGAGCGGGTGCTGGGCGCGGTTGATCTGTACCTGGGAAACAGCGAAGCCTTCTCCGTGCACGATCACTTGGAAGTTTCTCCTGAAACGGGAAGTTCACCCGGCGGTACGGCGGTGGTGGTCTTAAGGGCGATCGCCCATCCGCCCTTGGTCACCTTCCTGCTGCCTGAGGGAATCCCTGTTGAAGCAAGATCCACGGCCAGATCCCGGCTCACCCAATAACGACATAACGCAATGACGCAATCATACGGACGCAATGACGGCGCCCAGTCGGGGGAGTCCGGCTGATAGCGTACGCTGGAAAGACCATGGCTGAGATTGATTTTCCCGCAGAAATCCGCGCGCTTCGCGCCACTTACAGTTCCATCGAGAACGTCACCGATGTTGATGCCTTGAAGGCAGAAATCGCCGAATTGAGTGAGCAGGCTGGCGCGCCGGACCTTTGGGATGACCCCGCATCGGCGCAAGTTGTCAC
This sequence comes from Paenarthrobacter sp. 10L412, assembly GCF_056395565.1. Taxonomy (NCBI): domain Bacteria; kingdom Bacillati; phylum Actinomycetota; class Actinomycetes; order Micrococcales; family Micrococcaceae; genus Paenarthrobacter; species Paenarthrobacter sp. 10L412. The sequence goes on from NZ_JBFTJT010000007.1 coordinate 234,239, forward strand.
TTCGCGCTTATCCCACCGGCAAGCAGAAGTGGAGCGCTTGTCCAAGCTTGCCTCACGCATTGACGACCTCGAAGTACTGGTGGAGCTCGGCCAGGACGAGGGCGACGAAGCCTCAATGGCCGAGGCAGCCAAAGAGCTGGCTTCTATTCGCAAGGCCCTCGCCGAGCTCGAAATCGTCACCCTGTTGTCCGGCGAATACGACGAGCGGGAAGCCGTAGTGACCATCAGGGCAGGAGCCGGTGGTGTCGACGCTGCCGACTTCGCCGAAATGCTGATGCGTATGTACCTGCGGTGGGCGGAGCGCCACGGATACCCCACTACCGTGATGGACACGTCCTATGCTGAAGAAGCAGGCCTGAAGTCCGCCACGTTTGAGGTCAAGGCGCCGTACGCATTCGGCACCCTCAGCGTCGAGGCGGGCACACACCGCCTGGTCCGTATCAGCCCCTTTGACAACCAGGGCCGCCGGCAGACCTCGTTCGCCGCCGTCGAAGTCATCCCGCTGATTGAACAGACCGACTCAATCGAGATTCCGGACAACGAAATCCGCGTGGACGTCTTCAGGTCTTCAGGACCAGGAGGCCAGTCGGTCAATACGACCGACTCCGCCGTGCGCCTGACACACATTCCCACGGGCATCGTCGTGTCAATGCAAAATGAAAAGTCGCAGCTTCAAAACCGGGCAGCTGCCTTGCGTGTGCTCCAGTCGCGGTTGCTGCTTGTTAAGAAGGAACAGCAGGACGCTGAAAAGAAAGCCTTGGCCGGTGATGTCAAGGCGTCTTGGGGAGACCAGATGCGCTCCTATGTGCTCAATCCTTACCAGATGGTCAAGGACCTGCGCACGGAACACGAAGTAGGCAACACTTCGGCTGTCCTGGACGGCGACATCGATGACTTCATCGACGCCGGTATCCGTTGGCGCACTGGCAACCGTAACGCTGCCAGCTAGGGTCTCAGTCCGCGTTCCGGGGGCGTCGGATTCCACGACACGCCCCCGAAACCCCCGGAATCCCGGCTGCTGCGTGCGTATAGTCGAGTGGCCGGTGCTCTCACTTCCCCCATCGAAAGCCCGCGCTCCGGCTGTTGGACTGGGCGAGTACGTCATGTCCGGCGGGGTTCTAAAGGGCCATGATCAGATTTGAGAATGTCACCAAGGTCTACGAGCAGAATGCCCGACCGGCGCTCGATTCTGTCAGCCTTGAGATCAACCGCGGTGAATTCACCTTCCTGGTGGGCGCCTCAGGCTCAGGAAAATCCACCTTCCTGAGATTGATCCTGAAGGAAGACAAAGCATCCTCAGGTTCGGTTTACGTTGCCGGCCAGAACGTGGCCAACATTTCGAGCTGGCGAGTCCCCAAGCTTCGCCGGGGTATCGGTGTGGTCTTCCAGGATTTCCGTCTTCTACCGCAGAAGAATGTCTTCGCGAACGTGGCGTTTGCCATGCAGGTCATCGGCAAGAGCCGCTCCATTATCCGGGAGACGGTTCCTGAGGTATTGAAGACCGTTGGCCTTGAGGGCAAGGAAAAGCGGATGCCTCACGAACTTTCAGGTGGCGAGCAGCAGCGTGTGGCGATTGCCCGCGCCGTCGTCAACCGCCCAGGCATTCTCCTTGCGGACGAACCCACCGGGAACCTTGACCCCATTACGTCCATGGGAATCATGGGAGTCCTGGACAAGATCAACCAGAACGGCACCACTGTGGTCATGGCTACCCACGACGACGACATCGTTAATGAAATGCGCCGCCGCGTGGTGGAGCTCAAGAATGGCAAGGTCATCCGTGACGAAGCGAAGGCACTGTACACGTCCATGATTCCGGTTGTGGGTGAATCGCGGCGGCTGAAGGACGCCAGTGGCGAGGAACTCAACCGCGCGCAGGGGGCACAGCTGTGAGGCTCCTTTTCATCCTCGGGGAGATCGGCAGCGGCCTGCGCCGCAACCTGTCCATGGTGATCTCGGTCGTCTTGGTGACCTTTGTTTCCCTGACGTTCGTTGGCGCAGCCGGAATGCTGCAGATGCAGATCAACCAGATGAAGGGCTACTGGTACGACAAAGTCCAGGTTGCGGTCTTCCTCTGCAACGATGGCTCGACGGCGGTTGGTTGCGCCTCGGGGCCGGCCACCAAGGAACAGCAGGACAATCTTCAGGCAATGTTGGAGTCTCCCGCAGTCAAGCAGTACATCAACGACTTCCAATTCGAATCCCAGGCCGAGGCCTACAAGCACTTCAAAGAGCAGTTCTCCAATTCGCCGATTGTTGATTCCGTGTCTGAGGACCAGTTGCCGGCCTCGTTCCGTATCAACATGAAGAACCCCGAGAAGTACCAGATCATCAGCGAAACATTTTCCTCGCAACCTGGCGTAGAGACGGTGAGTGACCAGCGCCAGGTGTTGGAGCGGATCTTCTCCTGGATGAACGGCGCTTCTGTGGCCGCGATGGGTGTGGCGGCGGTGATGATCTTCTGCGCGGTGCTTCTGATAACCACCACGATCCGGCTCTCGGCGTTCAGCCGGCGCCGGGAAACGGGGATCATGCGCCTGGTGGGCGCCTCGAAGACAGTGATCCAGTTGCCGTTCATCCTGGAGGGTGTGATCGCCGCTGTTGTCGGGGCCTTGTTGGCCTCCGTGACGCTGTGGCTGATGGCACACTTCTGGCTCAATGGTGATCTCTCCAGGCAATTCCTTAACACTCCCTTCATCTCATCGACGCAGGTCCTGGTGATCGCGCCGGTGCTGATTGCGCTCGGCGGCGGCTTGGCCGGGATATCCTCCTTGTTGACCCTCCGGCGTTACCTGAAGGTTTAGTGATGAAGGACGGGCGGCTGCGAACCACTGTGCTGACAAGCGAAAAGGACTCATGATGACCACGTTGGACCAGAACTCCCTGCGTCGGCGCCTTGCGTCCGGCCAAGCCAGGATTCTTGGTGGCGTGCTCGCCCTGGGCCTCGCTGTGAGCCTCCTGTCCGGTGTACCTACGGCCCATGCGGACAGCCTGGACGACCAGCAGGCTGCACTCGAGGCTGAATCCGCGCGCGTCCAAGCGTCCTTGGAGTTTGTGGACTCGAAGATCGCCAAGGCCGCGGGCGATCTTGTCATCTACCAAGGACGTCTCCCGGGCGCCCAGCAGGCACTTCTGGAAGCGCAGGGCCGCGTGGCCAGTGCTGTCAAGGAAGTTGAGGCATTGGCTGCCCGGGTGGAGCTCGCCCAGCAGAACAAAGCCAAAATCACTGAGCAGCTTGAGAGTGACAAGCAGAAGATCACCGATACGAAGAAACTGATCGGCCAAATCGCCTCACAGGCCTACAAATCCGGGGGCGTGCCCACCAACATCGCCCTGCTCTTCGGATCCAACGAGTCCGGCAGCCTGACAGAATCCATGGACCTCGCCGATCAGGCCATGCGCAGCCAGAACGCTGCAATGACCAAGCTGACCCAACAGAACGCCACCAACGTAAACTCCCAGGCCCGGCTGGCCGCCGTCGAGGCTGAGATCCAGGACCTGAAGGCCAAAGCCGACGCCGCGCTTGAGCGGGAGAAGGCTGCGCGCGACGAGGCTGCGAGCAAGAAAGCCGAAGTCGACAAGCTCATCGAGGACACCACCCGCCTGAATGGACAACTACAGGCGGCCAAGCCCGGCATTGAAGCCGATCTTGCCCGCGTGAAGGCCGAACAGGACTCTGTTGCAGCCGAAATCGTAGAGAGGGACCGCAAGCTTCGGGAGGCGTGGGAGGCGGAGCAGCGTCGCCTCGCCGCAGAGGCAGCTGCTGCTGCGGCCGCCGCAGCAGCTGCGCAAGGAAGGCCGGCACCCCCCGAGCAACCGTATGTCCCGCCGGTGGGTTCGCCTTCCGCGTTTGGTTTGCGACACCCCTTCGCCAGCTACGTACCCATCACGTCAGGATTCGGCTGGCGGGCAACCCCGCCCGGAACCATCGATTTCTATGGCACGGGTGGTTACATGCACACCGGCATCGACTTCGGTGCAGCCTGCGGTACTCCTGTTTATGCTGCAGCTGCCGGTACTGTCTTCAACTCTGGTTGGAACTCGGCAGACGGCGGTGGATGGCGGGTGAAGCTGTCCCACGGCGTGGTGCAGGGCAACTCCCTGACGACCATTTACTATCACAACAGCAGCATTGTGGTGGCCAACGGGCAGCAAGTATCGCAGGGGCAACTCATTGCGTACTCGGGTAGCACGGGTAACTCCACGGGGTGCCACGCACACTTCGAAACCTGGCTGAACGGCGCCGCAGTGGATCCGATGACCCTCCTCTAGTAGCCCGTCCCTTCGTCAGGGACCAGGGCCCGCGGGCTCTGGCGTACACTAGTTGAAATCCGCATCTAACAAGGAGTTCTACCGTGCCCAAGGAAAGTGGCCGTAAGGTAGTGGCCACCAATCGGAAGGCCCGGCATAACTACCATGTCCTGGATACCTATGAGGCTGGCATTGCGCTGATGGGTACCGAAGTGAAATCCCTCCGTGAAGGCCACGCCTCCATGGTGGACGGCTTTTGTACCTTCTACAATGACGAACTGTGGATGGAGGGCATCCACATCCCTGAGTATCACCAGGGGAGCTGGACCAACCATGCCGCGCGCCGCCGTCGTAAGCTTTTGCTTCACCGCGAAGAGCTGGACAAGATCTCCCAAAAGATCCGCGAATCCGGCTTCACCGTGGTGCCGTTGCAGCTTTACTTCCTGGACGGTCGGGCAAAGGTTGAAATAGCAATAGCACGAGGTAAAAAGGACTACGACAAGCGCCAAACGCTGCGTGAGCAGCAGGATAAGCGCGAATCGTTGCGCGAACTGCGGGAGCGCAACCGCCGCTAGGTTTGGATGCAGGTGCTCCCGCCCAGGGCTTGTGTCGCGGGAATGATCTTCCGGGTGCATGCGTTATGATGGATAGTCCGGTAGGTATTTGATCGCTTGATGAATGCCTTGCCGGTTTGGTAACAAAATACGGGGATGATCGGTTTCGACGATGTTAGTCGCGACAGGTGAAGCGGGCCGAGGATGCAGAATTATCTCGTAAACGCTGTCTGCAAACCAATAAGTGCCGAATCTAAGCGCACTGACTTCGCTCTCGCTGCCTAAGCAGTAAGACAGTCCGTCAGCCCGGGGTTGCTATCGCCCCGGTTCCTGGCGTCATTTAGATAGCCACTGCTGTTTGCCTTCGTCATTGAGGTAAACGGGACTTTTAGATGACTGGGCCCGGATCAGCCACCTGTTTGCAGGATGGCTGGGGCCGAGAAAATCCGACGCAAACTGCGCCCGGAGAAGCCCTGACAAAACGACATCGGACGGGGGTTCAATTCCCCCCATCTCCACCGGAAGGCCCTCGGATCCCAGTGATCCGGGGGCTTTTTCTTTGTCCGAACACGCCACGCATGCCGTTCACCCACGGCGTAGGGGAACGAGGACTAGCCACCCTGTCCTGGCCGTTGTACAGGGTAGGCACTGAACTGTACTGGACAGGCACTGAACCGTACTCGATAGGCAAAGAACCTGGACTGGAACCGGACAGGACGTGCACGGCACCGCGGTAGCAGGAGGCATGTGATGAGTACCGAACCAGAGTTTGAAATTCCGGATGACGGCCGGGATTCAGAGGCGACTACGGAGCGGGATGACGACGCGGCCTTGGACGCTTACTCGCAGATCGTCATTCGGGTTGCGGAGTCTGTCACGCCGCACGTGGCCGCTATCGAGATGACGAGTGCGCGTCGGAACGGGCAACTGCGTGTGGGCAGCGGATCGGCCGTGGTCTTCACCGGTGACGGGTATATGCTCACCAATGCCCATGTCGTGGCAGGCATCCAGTCCGGAAGAGCGGTGTTTGCCAATGGCAAGCAGACCGACGTGGAGCTCGTGGGGGCGGACCCGCTGTCTGACCTGGCCGTCGTCCGTGGTCTCAAACCCACCCCGCCACCCGCCATCTTGGGTAACGCCGATTCGCTAAGGGTTGGCCAGCTGGTGATCGCGGTGGGCAATCCGCTGGGCCTTGCGGGATCCGTGACTGCCGGCGTGGTCAGCGGCCTGGGACGATCCATCCCCGTCCGTGCAGGGGATCACCGCCGGGTGATTGAGGATGTCATCCAGACTGACGCGGCCCTTAACCCGGGCAACTCTGGTGGCGCCCTGGCCGACACCCGGGGCCGCATCGTAGGAATCAACACGGCCATTGCTGGTCTGGGCCTTGGACTCGCCGTACCTATTAATAGGACAACCCAGCGAATTATCGCCTCCCTGCTCAAGGATGGGAGGGTGCGCCGTGCCTACTTGGGTTTGGTGAGTACGCCGATCCCGCTCGATGCCAGTGCGGTGGTGCGGACTGGCCAGAAAGAGGGGCTGCGCGTCGTGGAAGTCATTGCCGGCTCACCTGCGGAATTATCGGGGCTCCAGCCAGGGGACCTGGTGCTTCGGGCCCAGGGCAGGGCTGTATCCAGTGCAGAGAGTTTGCAGAAGCTGCTGTTTGCCGAGGCCATAGGCGAACCATTCCCGTTGACTGTGATGCGTGACGGCAAAACGGTACAGCTGATAGCCGTTCCGTCGGAGATGAGCCAGCAATGACGGGCCAGCAACAATGAGACGAGCCTAGGCCTGATCCTCGCGGACGTCGACCACACCCACAAAGCGGCTGCCGACCCCTTCATATTCGCTGCGCACGTCACCAAGGAACAGTTCCGGCAGTTCACTGTTTTTGTGGTGTCCGCAAAAGACGAACGAGAAGTCTGGCCACCACTTTTTGGGCCGCACCGCCTCTGAGTACCCGCACACTGCGCAGCTCAGGTGGACCCAAACGGGCCGTTTGCCCGTGCGGTTGGCACGTGACTGGACCAGCCAGGCTGGTGGATTGTCCTGGATGCTACGAAGTTCGGCTTCTGAGAGCCGTGACGGGATGCCGTGGCGCTGGGCCATTTCCATGGAGATATCAAGGGCCAATGCTGCGTCACGTCTACTAATCACTGTTTAACGATACGGGACTTCGCCATGGACGAATGCCGCGTAGGCTGTGCACATGACGGATGCTGTGGCTTTGCTGCCGAGAACGCCGCTTCAAAAACGGGTGCTCGTTGTGGCAATTGTGGCTTCTTTCATCGCCATTCTGGATGGTTTCGTGGTGAACCTTGCCCTCCCGGCCATTGGACGCGAACTTGGCGGTGGCTTGGTTATCCAGCAATGGGTGGTGGATGCCTATCTGTTGACCCTCGGGGCCCTCATCCTGGTGGCCGGTTCATTATCGGATCACTTTGGCCGGGCACGGATCCTCGAATGGGGACTGGCGGGCTTTGCCCTGACGTCGGTGATGTGTGGCCTGGCCTGGAACGGGGAAGTCCTGGTGGTGTCCCGCGCACTTCAAGGTATTGCAGGCGCCCTCCTGGTGCCCAGTTCGTTGGCTATGATCATTACCTCCTTCTCCGGGCCTTCCCAGTCCAAAGCGATCGGCCAGTGGTCCGGCTGGACGAGTGCCGCCGCCATCGTAGGGCCACTCATTGGCGGGGTTTCCGTGGACATGCTGTCGTGGCGGGTGATCTTCTTCATCAACGTAATTCCCGCCGTCGCGATTTGGCCTCTGCTCGCGGGCCTTCGGGCCTCGGATGCGGCCAGGGACAAGAGCAAGGGAATCGACTACCTCGGCGCTGTTCTGGCCATGATCGGACTGGGTGGTCCCGTCTATGCGTTCATTGAACAGGGCCGGATGGGTTGGATGAGCGTCCAGGTGTGGCTGCCGCTCCTGGCCGGTGTGGTGGCGATGGTGTTGTTCCTGGTCCACGAGGCAAGGACCAGGGAGCCGATGTTGCCGTTGAGGCTGTTTGCCATAAGGAACTTTGGCTGGGGCAACCTTGCCACGCTTGCGATCTACGGCGGGATATCGCTGGGATTCTTCGTCCTGGGCATCTATCTCCAGCAGGTTGGAGGCATGGGGGCTACCATCGCGGGAATCGCTTTGCTCCCAGCGACCGTCATCCTGATGCTGATTGCGTCCTACTTCGGAGGGCTGGCAGGAAAATATGGTCCTCGATGGTTCATGACTGTGGGGCCGCTGTTATGCGGTGTGGGCTTTCTGATGTCCCTCTCCATCCAAGAGCCCCTGAACTACTGGACCCAGGTGCTGCCGGGGCAGATCGTCTTTGGCGTGGGACTCACCACCCTCGTAGCACCACTCACGGCAGCGATTCTAGGCGCGGTACCGCAGGAAGAGGCCGGGATTGGTTCGGCCGTCAACAACGCCGTGGCCCGTATTGCCGGCCTTATCTGCATTGCCTTTGCCGGCCTGATCGTTGGTCCTGTGTTCACACGGCAAGGTTTGTACAACGCCTTGGTTGTCACAGCGGCACTGTTCGTCGTCGGCGCGGTGGCGTCCGCCGTCGGGATCCGCAATCCCCTTCCCGAAGCGGCAGTTACCGCTGACAGTGCACCGGATACAGCGTCCGACGACGGCGGGTCGGCCGACGAGCGCAGCTAACCGATGCGCTGGGCACAGTTAGCGCGCGGGAAGCACGCAGCCTTCGTGGACTTCAGCGCTCTGGACCCAAAGCGCCGCTGTAACCTCGTCCGCGAGATCGAATTCGCGGCGTTGGGGTCCGCTGCCAATCCGAACAACCAGGGCTCCACCGAATGGTTTGCGCCCCACCACCTCCACAGGAGCGTCCAAGGTGATCTCTTCCGACGCGAGATAGCGAAGAAGATCAGGATTTTCGTCGCTGATCCGGGTGATGCGGCCTGAGTGGCCTTCATCCAACTCGATCATGCGGTAGGCGTGAGGGAGCTCCACCGATCCGTCAGCCGAGGGAATTGGGTCGCCGTGCGGATCCCGGAGGGGATGGCCAAGCTTGGCGGCCATGCGTTCGATGAAGGTATCGGACACCGCGTGCTCCAACATCTCAGCTTCATCATGGACTTCGTCCCAGCTGTAACCGAGTTCCTCAACGAGGTAAGTCTCAATGAGGCGATGACGCCGGACCATAGACAGTGCAAGGCGCATGCCCTCCGGAGTCAGCCTGATGGCACTGTAGGGTTGGTGGTCCACCAAGCCCTGGTCCTTGAGTTTGCGGACCATTTCAGACACCGAGGAATTGGCAACGCCAAGCCGCAGGGCAAGCTGCGAGGACGTAATCGGTTTGTCCTGCCACTCCGTATAGGAGTAGATGACCTTGACGTAGTCCTCGATCGAGGAGGAGGGCGTACTGGTCTTCACACACCAAGCCTACCGTGGCGGGGCGCCGTGGATCTTGCGGGCCCGCCACGTAGTGGTCAGGTACGGCAATCCAAGGAGTTGGCCGGGGGCATGGCCGAGATGATCGTAGAGGTACCATTCCAGGTTGCCCATGACCTTTGAGCGGGTGGCTTCATTTGCGCGGAGGTAGTAGCTGCGCGATTTTGTGAGCTCCATGATGTCCTCCGGTGACACGGCGTCCTCCCAGCTGGTGAGATGACTCGTCAAGTCCATGAATTCCGGTCCGATAACTGGCCGGAAGCCGGGCTTGTGCACATCTCCGGCGTGCATGATGCGTGACAACCGGTGAACCCAGGGCACCGAAGTGTCCAGTTGGTTCCATATCAGGCCGAGTACTCCGTGGGGCCGGAGGATCCGGGCGATTTCCGTGCTCGCTTTCATCGGGTCACACCAATGCCATGCCTGGGCAACGCTGACGACGTCGAATGCTGAGTCCGCCAGCCCTGTTGCCTCGGCCGTTCCCTCCAACGCCTCAACGCCGGGATAGGACTTTCGAAGTTGCTCCAGCATGTCTGTGGAAGGATCGACGGCGGCCACCTGCAGACCGCGGTCCACGAGCAGGGCCGTAAACTTGCCTGTGCCTGCACCAATATCCGCGGCGGTCTTCGCTCCAGGAGGAAGAAGCCAATCCACTGAGTCTGTGGGATAGCCGGGCCGAACGCGATCGTAGTGTTCGCCGCCGTCCTGGAAGCTCTGGCCCAGTTCGTGGCGGCGCGTGGCATGCAGCTTGGGACCACCTGGCCTGCCAGCGCTGCCGGAAACACCTCCGCCGGAAACAACGCCGCCGGAAACACTGCCGGAAGGCACGGCCACGCACAGACTCCTTTACCGCGAACGCCAGTTACCCTACGAATTTACCGCACAGTACGCGTGTTTCAGTCAATCGTGCAGGGTGCAGCCCCTGCGGTGCCCGGGGTGTTTGGAGCCCATTCCGGATAGATGCGGTGGTCGTTGGCCGGTACCCAGCGGCCTTCGTCCACTACATAGTCCCAACCGAGCCCTGTGCGCTTGAGTTCTTCGATACCAGCCAAGAGTCGTGTGGCATCCTCCAAGCGGGAGCCCACGCCGAAGCTGGCGCGCAGTGAGCCGGAAGGGAGTCCTAGCCGCTTGAGCAGGGGATGGGCGCAGAAGCGGCCGTCCCGAAGTCCTACACCGTGTTCGGCGGCGAGGTAGGCGGCCACCAGTCCGGCGTCGAATCCTTCCACCGAGAAATTGACCACGCCGATGGTGTCCTCGGAGTCGCTGAAGATCCGGTGGACGGTCACGCCGTCGATTGCTTCAAGTCCCTGTACGAGGTAGGAGCGGATGGCAGCTTCATGGGCATGCCAGGCATCCTGGTCCAAGCCGGCAAGCACCTGCGTCGCGCGGGCCAATGTTGCCGCGCCGAGGACGTTGGGGGAGCCGCCCTCGTGGCGTGCGGGACCTGAGGCCCAGCTGACCGAGTCCAGGCGGGCTTCACGAACAGCGCCACCACCGGCAAGGTGGGGAGTGCCGGCGTCGAGCCAGTCAGGACGGCCCACAACAACACCGGCGCCGAACGGAGCGTAGAGCTTATGCCCGGAGAACACGATGTAGTCGACGTCTGCCTCGGTGATGTTGATGCGGCGGTGCGGGGCAAGCTGTGCAGCGTCCACCACAATCCGGGCACCGTATTCGTGTGCAAGTGCTGCGAGTTCGGCGATCGGCAGGATTTCACCGGTCACGTTCGAGGCCCCGGTGACCGCCAGCAATGACACGCCGCCTTGACTGAGTTCCTCGCGGAGCTTGGCCAGGGTAGCTGTCAGTGTCGAAGCAGCTACGACACTGCGGTGGGGGACGCCCTGCCAGGGAAGGAGGTTGGCATGGTGCTCGATGTCCAGGTATAGGACCTCGCCCGTTGGCTTTCCGTCCAGTTGCGGGAGGCAGCCCGCCAACAGGTTCAGCGAGTCCGTGGTGTTCCGGGTGAAGATGACGGAATCGTCGGGACGGCCGCCGACGAATTCGCGGACGATGTCGCGGGAGTTCTCGTAGACCGAGGTGCTGATCTGGGAAGCGTAGCCCGCGCCGCGGTGGACACTGGCGTAGTAGGGGAGGATCTCGTTGAGATACGCAGAAACGATTGTCAGCGCTGGAGCGGATGCTCCGTAGTCGAGGTTGGCATAACGGACGTGGCCACCCTGGATCAAGGGAGCTTGCAGCTCCGCGCCCGTGACGGCGGCCAGTGGCCTGCCTGCAGCGGCTTCGTGCGCTGCTTCTTCGACCACAAGGGACGGCAGAACGGTGGAGTTGAACGTAGCAGTGCTCATGGGACCTCACTCAAGAGGGACCCCCCTGTGGGGATCCGCGCTTGCCGTATCCGTTCCGGACCGGCCAGGTCGTCACCCGGGGCACCCCACCGCGAATGGAGGGTTGCCGGCCAGCAAACCGGGGTTTAGCGCTGGCACTCGTGACCTGTAAAGAGGTTAGGTCACGCATCTGGCCTGCTCCAAAGTCGCTTCGCTTTGTTAAGCACATTGTTACGACGGGTCCGGAAACTGGGCTTTGGGCGAAGAAAAGACGGCGGATGCCCCGAAAAGGAGGCGTCCGCCGTCGAAAATTCTATGCAAAGCCGGTTGGCTTGTTGGTGCCGCTGGGTCAGAGGAGGTCATCCAGGGCAGGGTTTAGCCGCTTGAGGACCTCTGAATGCAGGATGGAGTTGGTGGCCAGGGCATTGCCGCCAAAGGGGCCGTCCTCGCCTTCCAGCGAGGTGAAACGGCCGCCGGCTTCCGTCACGATGGGCACCAGCGCTGCCATGTCGTAAAGGTTCAACTCTGGCTCGCAGGCGATATCCACGGCCCCCTCGGCAACCAGGCAATAGGACCAGAAGTCGCCATAGGCGCGCGTGCGCCAGATGTCTTCCGTCAACCCCAGGAACTCGTCCAGATTGCCGCGTTCCTTCCAACCGGAGAGGCTGGAATATGACATTGAGGCATCCGCCAACCGCGAAACGTTTGACACCTTGAGCCGGGTGGCTGACGCCAGGGAGCGGCCCATGTAGGCCCCCATGTCCTTTGCTGCCCACCAGCGCTTGCCCAGTGCGGGAGCGCTGACAACTCCAACGACCGGCTCGCCTTCGTCAACCAGTGCGATCAGGGTGGCCCACACGGGAACGCCCCGAACGAAGTTCTTGGTTCCGTCGATGGGGTCGATGATCCAACGCCGGGAGCCATGGCCGCTGCTGCCGAACTCCTCGCCGAGGACGGCGTCACGGGGGCGCGAGCGCGACAGTTGGCCACGGATGGCTTCTTCCGCAGCCTTGTCGGCATCCGTCACGGGCGTGAGGTCAGGCTTGGTCTCGACCTGCAGATCCAGAGCCTTGAAGCGGTCCATGGTTTGGGCGTCCACGGAATCCGCCAGCACGTGGGCCAGTCGAAGGTCGTCGTTGTAGCTGGAAACGGGTTGGGTCATGCCACCAAACTATCGTGAAACGTTCCGTGCAGCTGGGATGTGGAGCACCAATGCTTAGTTGACGGTACCCAGTTCCTTGGTCTCTTTGGCTTCCAATCGAGGGTCCGCGCCCAGCAGTCGCCGGAGCGAAGACAAGCGGGCCACTCCGGAAGGACCGGCATGTCCCTCGTTCACCCACGCGTCCAGGCCGCAATTGATGGCGCTGGCATCGTGCTTGCAGCCGCGGTCGCAAGCTTCCGTGCCCGGTTCCAAATCGGGGAAGGAATGCAGGATGCGGTCGGGGTCCACGTGCGCCAGTCCGAAGGAGCGGATACCGGGGGTATCGATGATCCAGCTGCCTGGAGGCGCGTCTGCCAGTTTCAGGGCCAACGCCGACGACGACGTGTGCCGGCCCCGCCCGGTGACGGCGTTGACACCACCGGTAGCCCGTTCGGCTCCGGTCAGGGCATTAACCATGGTGGACTTGCCGACGCCCGAATGGCCCAGCATGACAGTCACTTTTCCATCAAGGTGGGCCCGCAATTCGGCAACGGCTCGGCTGTCCAGCCGCGCGGACAGTCCGTCGTCCGAGCGGGCATCAATTCCGGACGCTTCATCATCTGCCGTACGGCTGATGATGATGGGAAAGTCCAGGCTGAGATAATTGGACAACAGCTCGGCGGGGTCCTTGACGTCTGCTTTGGTGACGAGCAGCAGCGGCTCGATCCCGGCGTCGTAGGCTGCAACCAAGGCGCGGTCAATAAAGCCGGTTCGGGGCTCCGGATTGGCCGCGGCGACCACCACCACAAGTTGGTCTGCGTTGGCCACCACCACTCTTTCGATGGGGTCGGTATCATCAGCGCTGCGCCGGAGCAGTGTTTTGCGCTCCTCTATGCGGACCAGCCGCGCAAGGGTGTCCGGCTCTCCCGATACATCGCCCACCAAGGCGACGAAATCGCCGGGGACTACGGGGTTTCGTCGCAGTTCACGCGCGCGTGCAGCGATGATAATGCGTTCATCCGAGGAGTCTTCCCCAACGATGGCGGTGTAGCGCCCGCGGTCTACCGTGATGATCCGGCCGATGACCGCGTCATCATGACTGGGGCGGTCTTTGGTGCGGGGTCTTGATCCTTTTTTGTTGGGACGGATCCGGACGTCGGATTCGTCCCAGGAGCTTGCGTCGCGGCCCATGGTCAGTTGCTGGCCTCACTGGTGACGGTTTCGTCGTCGCCTGTGCCGTGCTGCAGCATGGCCTCCCACATCTGGGGAAATTCGGGCATCGTCTTGGACGTGGTAGCGATATCCTCCACCTGAACGCCCTCAACGGCGAGCCCTAAAATAGCTCCCGCCGTCGCCATGCGGTGATCGGCGTAGCTGTGGACGACGCCTGGGTGCAAAGTGGCCGGGCGGATAATGAGGCCGTCGGCTGTTTCTTCTGCATCTCCGCCGAGCCGATTGATTTCAGCGGCCAGCGCGGCGAGCCGATCGGTTTCATGGCCACGAAGGTGCGCGATGCCGGTCAGTCGTGAAGGACCTGTAGCCAGTGCGCACAGCGCAGCGACCGTGGGCGCGAGCTCACTCGTTTCATCGAAGTCGGCGCCCTTGATTTCAGGTCCGCCCTTCACGGTGAGCGTACCGTTTTCGAGTGTCACGGTGGCACCCATCTCAACCAGGATGGTACGCCACAGATCGCCCACCTGGGTGGTTTGGGTGGGCCAGTTGGGGATCCTGACGGTTCCATGGGTCGCGAGGGCTGCGGCAAGGAACGGGCCGGCGTTGGAAAGGTCCTGTTCGATCCGCTGGTCAAAAGCATGAATGGGGCCAGGCGCGACTCGCCAGTGGTTGGGCACCGAATCGTCCACCTTGACGCCGACTCCACGAAGGACGGCAACGGTCATATTGATGTGGTCCAGGCTGGGGACCGGCTTGCCGACGTGTTCCAGGTGAAGGCCTTCGGTGAAACGGGCGCCCACCAGCAGCAAGGCCGACACGAACTGGGACGATGCGCTGGCATCGATCACCAGGTGGCCGCCCCGAACCTCGCCAGTGCCATCCACCGAGAAGGGAAGGGCCGACGGCGTCCTGCCGCCCTCGGTGGCGACAGGAACTCCGAGCGCGAGCAGTGCTTCGATGATGGTCCCCATGGGCCGCTTACGGGCATGGGGATCGCCGTCGAACGTGGTTGGACCATTGCGTAGCGCAGCTAAAGGTGGAACGAACCGCATGACAGTACCGGCAAGGCCGCAATCGATGGCAGTCTCCGCGCCCGAAGCTGAAGGATCCATGGGCGTGATTTCAAGGTCCGGTCCATAATCACCGTCGCCGGGTACCTCGGTAACGGTGGCACCCAGCTGCCTGAGCGCCTGAATCATCAGGACGGAATCGCGGGAGTGAAGGGGGGCTCGCAGCCGGGAAGGGCCGTCGGCCAATGCTGCAAGGACCAGGAAACGGTTGGTGAGCGATTTTGAGCCCGGCACCGTCACTGTGGCATCCACTGGCCTGGTGGCGTACGGAGCGGCCCAGAGGGGCAGGGTGTCGACCGAGTGTGTTGAACCCGTGTTTGCTGCGGTGGTACCTGTCATGCTTCCTTATGCTCCAACTGCGTTGTCTACGGCCTTGCGTACTGCTTTGTCTGCCCGCTTGAGCTGCTTGCCGGTGGCCTTCTTGGCATCGGCTGCCAGGTGTTCAGCCCGCCATGCAAGGCTCGGGCGGCCTTCAGTGTCCACAGAGGCCAGCAAAACGCCGCCGGTCAGGGAAATGTTCTTCAAGAGTTGGGCCCGGCGGGCGTTCCGGCCTTCCTTCGTGCTGATGTCGGCTGAGCGCCACTCCACATAGGAGTTCAGTGCGGACGTCAACGCCAGAACCGTTGCCGCGAAGCGGGAGAGTTTGCCAAGGCCAAGCAATGCGCCGGCGCCCAGCTGCGCACCACCGATTACCCGTGCCAGGACTTTCTCGTCAGTCGGGAAGGGCAGCGACTCCGAGGCGCGGCGAAGGACCGGGGACAATTGCCTGGCAGTGTCGTCCGCGTTCTTGAGCTTGTCCAGACCTGCGATGACAAAGCTGGACGCGAGCATCGGCCGCGCGAGAAAACGGATAACAGACATGTCTTGCCTCCTGGATGGCTTGTCATGATATTTCATGACGTTATTCACTAAGTGCTGTGTTCAAGGGGTGCAGTCTGCTCTAGTCTTGCACCTTTGCGGAATATTTACCCAGCGGCTGCCGTTGTGAACAACAAGCACGGTGAAGACCGGGCCGCGGCATGGTGTTGCCGCTTCGCTGAACGGAGTGGGTTTTTTGACCTTGGTTAAGGACCGCGTGGGTCTGCTGGAGGCTGGCTATCCTGCACAGCGGGATTCCCGGAAGCTGACAGTAGACTTGGCAACGATGAGCACCATTGAACCGGCCGCAGCGGCCATGTACGAAGCAGCCGACTCGTCCCCCGGGGACAGCACAGCCGACGCATCGGTACCAGCCGACGTCGATGTCACCACGGAAACTCCCGAACAGCGGCGGGAGCGTTTCGAGCGCGACGCCATGCAGTACGTGGACCAGCTGTATTCAGCGGCGATGAGGATGGCGCGGAATCCCTCCGATGCCGAGGACCTCGTTCAAGAGGCTTACACCAAGGCGTTTTCGGCTTTTCACCAGTACAAGCCGGGGACCAACCTCAAGGCCTGGCTCTACCGGATCCTGACGAACACCTACATCAACCTCTATCGGAAGCGGCAGCGTGAACCGCTGCAGTCCAACTCGGACACGATTGAGGATTGGCAGTTGGCAAAGGCTGAGTCGCACACCTCGTCCGGGTTGCGCTCCGCAGAGGCTGAAGCCCTGGACCACCTGCCGGATTCCGATGTCAAGAGCGCGTTGCAGGCCATCCCGGAGGAATTCCGGTTGGCTGTCTACTTCGCCGACGTCGAGGGATACGCCTACAAACAGATTTCCGAAATCATGAACACCCCGATCGGCACAGTCATGTCGCGCTTGCACCGCGGCCGGAAGATGCTGCGGGACATGCTGGCGGATTACGCCGCAGAACGGGGCTTCAAGGCCCACACCGAAGACCAGGCCGCGGCCGGGAGCAACAATCAGGAGAAAGAGCAATGAGCGACTGCCAGGGATTGGGCGATTGCGACGATACACGGATGCAGCGGATCTATGAGTACCTCGACGGCGCACTGACCCGCGAGGACCTCACAGAGATCAAGCAGCACTTGGACACCTGCGAGGAATGTGCCGAGCAGTATGACCTTGAGTGCCTTATCCGCACCATGGTCAAGCGTTCATGCACGGAGTCCGCGCCGGAGAACCTCAAGAACTCAATACTTGACCGGATCCACTCCATCAAGCCGGTGGAAGCGTGAGCCAACGCCGCTGATCCAGCAATGGGCCAGCAATGGTCCAGGTAAAAGGCTCACAAACGCCAAGGGCCCCGGAAACCGTATGGTTTCCGGGGCCCTCGCTGTTAAGCCTTGACGCTAAGCCGATGGCTTAGGTGTTGGGACGCTTGCCGTGGTTCGCGCCGCCGCGCTTACGGTCACGACGCTTACGTGCACGCTTGCTCATAGCTGGCCTCCTTCAATGATTGATACTCAATAGAGCTGCCCTCCAGTTTCGCACATCCGGGCGTTCGCTCGCGAACCGGGTTGGACGATTGTCAGCTCCGCAGGGAATTCCTAATGGAGATGCGGGCTTGGTCCAACACTGCACGCACTGTCTCGAGGGTTACGGGATTCAACGGGTACGAGGCGCTGTGTTGACGCAACTCCACGCGGATGTCATCGCGGAATGATTGGACCAGGAGCTCGGCCTCTTTGAGCATTCGGTGGCCCTCAGGAGAAAAGCCTGCGGTCCTGCTTTGGAAGGTGGCGGCTGTCGCAGTGCTGCGCGCGGCCTCAGCCGTAGCGGCGAGATCCGCCTTCAGCCCACGCATGTTGGTTCTGATGTCTTCCCGCAGGTTATCGGCCAGTCGCCGCACGGAGGCTGAGATATTATCCTCGACGTCGGCAAGCTCCTCCCGCCGTCGGTTCAGTTCCGCCAGCCCTGCTTCGGTGACGAAGTACTTGGTGCGGCGGCCCTCGGTCTCGGTTGCTACAAGGCCTTCCTCTTCCAGCTTCCCGAGGCGCGGATAAATTGTCCCGGCGCTGGGGGAGTAGGTACCGCCGAAACGGTCCCCCAGGGCCTTGATGAGCTCATATCCATGCTTGGGTCCTGACTCAAGCAGTGCCAGAAGGTACAAGCGCAGGGCGCCATGCGCAAAAACAGGAGGCATCAGAGACCCGCCTCCCCAAGGACCGGGTGGTCATTTCCCGAGGCCGGTTCTGTGCCGTGCAGGATGTAGGTCTTGCCGGAGACTGTATTGGTCCGCACCAGCATGAGCCTCTCATCCGGACCAACAATCGTCTGCACTTTGCTTCCCGGCTGGGCATACATCTGGTCATCAATGATGACGGTGCCGCTGGCGGACTTGGCAACGATGTCCAGGCCGACGTCGTGCGGCAGCCGGATGGTCAGGTCCCCTGACACCGAATTGGCTCCGAGGTCGTTGGTGTAGTCGTGGAGGTCGAAGCTGAGGTCCCCGCTCACGGTGTTTGCCCTGACGTTCTTGAACTTGCCCGAAGCGGTGACTTCACCTGAAACGCTCTTGGCGGTCAGGACGCCGTCGTGGTTTCTGGCGATGACTTCGCCGCTGACTGTGTTGACGTGCAATTCACCGCTGGTGCCGTCGGCCACGACGGAGCCCGAAACTGTGTTGAGCCGGATCCGTCCATTGACGCCGGAGACCATGCCATCGCCGTTTACTGTTCCCGCTTCGACGTCCACTCCACGCGGAAGTGCGATCCCGACCACCACCGAGTTGGTGCTTGTGTTGTTGACGGTACCCATCAGGTTTCGGAACCATCCTTGTGGTCCTTGGAGTTGGTGGCGTACCTCCAGACGGCCGTTCACCAGCGTAATGGTCAGGGGGTCGCCGCTGATCTCGCTGACCTCGATCCGGACGAAGGGTTCGTCGTGGGTGACGACGTCGAACCTGCCCTTGACTATTCCAAGTTTGAGCGAGCGGACATCGTCCACATCAATTGTTTGTGGGCCCGTCACGGTCCAAAGTTCGTCAGACATGATCCCTCCAAATTGCGATATATCGCGTTGATGAAAACACGATATATCGTGAGTGAGGGGAACGCAATGGTTTGCGGGGAGGGCTACTCCGGCTGGGCGATGTTAAGCCACTGGAACCAGCCGCGGTGCAGCACGAGCCAGGCAATCAATCCGTAGCCGGCCTGTCCAGGTGTTCCCCCATTGGCTGCGAGGTCCGTCCTCCACTGCTCGTGGTTCAGCAATGGAGAGAAAGTGTCAACGTAGTGGTGGTTGCGGCGGGTAGTGACATCGGCAAAGGCTGTGTTCAAATCGGCCAGGCGTTTGTTGCGCGCCGGATCAAGAGTGGGTGGAGGGCCCACCACGAACACTTCAACGCCACTGTGCGAGGCACCATCAAGAATGTTGGCAAGGTTCAAACGGCTTCGCGCCGTGGAAAGCCCGAACTCCAGGTCACGGCCGGAGAGTCCTATGACCAGCCGGTTCTCGTGCGAGTCGCTGAAACGGCGGCCGGCTTCGTCCTGCCATCGCGAGGCCAATCCCTCCGTGCCTTCCATGGGGCAGGGGAGTGAGAAGCTTTCCACCACCACGGTGTCCTGGGGCGTACGGGCCAGCACTCTTCCCAGCCAACCCAGGGCGCGGGGGTCACCCAAACCGGCGAGCAATTCATCTCCTACAGCCGCAATGCGCAGCTTCCTGTCTTCCACGGTTACCTCTTCACACTCGTTACGGTCCTTGCACGGCTTTTGGATCTGCGGCCGGCTTGATGAACCGGGTACCTGTCCCATTAAACAGAACTGCCCGGCCGGAGGTGCATTGACAGCACCTCCGGCCGGGCAGTTTTTTGGCTACTTGCGTTCGAACGCCTGCTTGATCAAGGCATCCTGCTCGGCAGCGTGGCGCTTCATGGAGCCTGCGGCGGTGGACGCAGACGCCGGACGCGACACGAGGCGGAGCCTGCGATCCAGCTCCGGTGCCAGGTTCAGGCCCATGAACGGCCACGGACCCTGGTTGGCGGGCTCATCCTGGGCCCAGACGATGTCAGCGTTAGGGTACTTGGCGAGCTCTGCATCAATTTCAGCCTTCGGCAGCGGGTACAGCTGCTCCACGCGGATGATCGCAGTCGAGGTGTCCCCGGACTTCTGTCGGTTGGACAGGAGGTCGTAGTACAGGCGGCCGGAGACCAGGATGACCCGGTCCACGTTTGCAGCTTCTACCTCGGGATCACTGATGACTGGCCTGAAGCCGCCCGTCGTGAAGTCCTCGACGGCGGACGCGGCGCCCTTGAGACGCAGCAACTGCTTCGGCGTGAAGATGATCAACGGCTTGCGGGGACGGCTGTAGGCCTGGCGACGCAGCAGGTGGAAGTGCGAAGCTGCCGTGGTGGGGTTGGCCACAATCATGTTGTCCTCGGCACAGAGCTGCAGGAAGCGCTCGATGCGTGCGGATGAGTGGTCAGGCCCCTGGCCTTCGTAGCCGTGCGGCAGCATCAGGACGAGCGAGGAACGCTGGCCCCACTTTTGCTCAGCGGAGGAAATGAATTCATCGATGATGGTCTGAGCGCCATTGACGAAGTCACCGAACTGGGCTTCCCATAGCACGAGGGCGTCGGGACGCTCCACCGAGTATCCGTATTCAAAGCCCATGGCTGCATATTCGGACAGCAGTGAGTCATAGATCCACAGCTTGGCCTGGTTGTCCGAGAGGTTGCCCAGGGGCAGCCACTCATTGCCATTGGCGCGGTCGTGGAACACTGCGTGACGCTGCACGAAGGTACCGCGGCGCGAGTCCTGGCCAGCCAGCCGGACGGGAACGCCCTCCATGATCAGCGAGCCGAAGGCCGCGATCTCGCCAAAGCCCCAGTCAATGCCACCTTCACGGGACATTTGCTCACGCTTCTCCAGAAGCTGCTTGAGCTTCGAGTGAACCGTGAAGCCCTCCGGGATCTCCAGGTGAGCCTTGCCGATGCGGGCAAGGGTCTCGGGGGAGATGGCGGTGGAAGCCGGTGAATTGGTTCCGAAGTCCGCCTGCTGGGCAATCGGGCGCTCGATGTCCGAGACAGCGGCAGAGTCAGCAGTGATGATCGGGATGGGGGAGGTCTGCGCCGCATGCGTCTCAGCAAAGACCCGCTCAAGGCGTTCCTGGTAGTCGCGGAGCAGTTGCTCAGCTTCTTCCTCGGTGATGTCGCCACGACCGATCAGCGATTCCGTGTACAGCTTACGTACGGAGCGCTTGGCCTCGATCAGGTTGTACATCAGGGGCTGCGTCATCGAGGGGTCGTCGCCCTCGTTGTGACCACGGCGGCGGTAGCACACCATGTCGATGACAACGTCCTTGTGGAAGCGCTGGCGGAACTCGTAGGCGAGCTGCGCAACACGCACCACGGCTTCGGGGTCGTCGCCATTCACGTGGAACACGGGGGCCTGGATCATCTTGGCAACATCCGTGGAGTACGTCGATGAACGCGAAGAGGACGGTGCCGTGGTGAAGCCAACCTGGTTGTTCACGATCACGTGGATGGTGCCACCGGTGCGGTAACCACGCAGCTGGGAAAGGTTGAGGGTTTCAGCAACAACACCCTGGCCTGCGAATGCAGCGTCACCGTGGACCATGATGGGCAGGACCGGGAAGGACTCGCCCTGGTCCAGGCGGTCCTGCTTGGCGCGGACGATGCCCTCGAGCACGGAGTCGACTGCTTCAAGGTGGGACGGGTTGGCGGCGAGGTAGACCTTGGTCTGCTTGCCGTTGTCCGAGGTGAAGGTGCCTTCAGTACCGAGGTGGTACTTGACATCGCCGGATCCCTGGACAGAGCGGGGGTCCTGGGTGCCTTCGAATTCACGGAACACCTGGGCGTAGGTCTTGCCTGCGATGTTGGTGAGCACGTTCAGGCGGCCACGGTGGGCCATGCCGATCGCGACTTCGTCCAGGCCGTCGTCGGCAGCGTCGGAGATGACTGCGTCAAGGAGCGGAATAAGCGACTCGCCGCCTTCGAGGGAGAAGCGCTTCTGCCCGACGAACTTGGTCTGGAGGAAGGTCTCGAAAGCCTCGGCTGCGTTGAGCTTGGAAACGATGCGCAGCTGCTCTTCGCGGCTCGGCTTGGAGTACGGGTGCTCCAGCTGGTCCTGGAACCACTTACGCTCCGCAGGCTCCTGGATGTGCATGTACTCGATGCCCGTAGTGCGGCAGTAGGCATCCCGGAGTACTCCAAGGATGTCGCGGAACTTCAGCTGCGGCTTGCCGCCGAAGCCACCTGTGGGCCATTCGCGGTCCAGGTCCCAGAGCGTGAGGCCGTAGGTCAGGACATCAAGGTCAGGGTGCTTGCGCTGTACGTATTCCAGGGGATCCGTGTCTGCCATCAGGTGGCCACGCACACGGTAGGAGTGGATGAGCTGCTGGATGCGGGCAACCTTGTTGATCTCATCTGCAGGGTCAACCTGGAGGTCAGGGCTCCAGCGGACGGGCTCGTACGGAATGCGGAGGGCTTCGAAGATTTCGTCGTAGAAGTTCTGCGCACCAAGGAGGAGCTGGTGGACCAGCTTAAGGAACTCGCCGCTGCCTGCGCCCTGGATGACCCGGTGGTCGTAGGTGGAGGTCAGTGTGAGGATCTTGCTGATGGCGTTCTGGGCAATGATCTTCTCGCTGGCACCCTGGAACTCGGCCGGGTAGTCAAGGGCACCGACGCCGATGATGGCTGCCTGTCCCTTGGACAGACGTGGTACTGAGTGAACCGTGCCGATGCCGCCGGGGTTGGTCAGGGAGACCGTGGTGCCGGCGTGGTCGTCCGCCGTGAGCTTGCCGTTGCGGGCTCGCTTGATGAGGTCCTCGTACGTGTGCCAGAACTCTGCAAAGTCCATGGTCTCGGCCTTCTTGATGTTGGGAACCATCAAGAGGCGGGTGCCATCGGGCTTGGGCATGTCAATGGCGATGCCAAAGTTGACATGGGCGGGCTGGACAGCGCTCGGCTTGCCATCAATTTCGTCGTAGTAGACGTTCATTGACGGGAACTGGGAGAGAGCGCGGACCACCGCGTAGCCAATGAGGTGGGTGAAGGACACCTTGCCGCCGCGGGCACGTGCAAGGTTGGAGTTGATGACAACGCGGTTGTCGATCAGCAACTTGGCAGGAACTGCCCGCACGCTCGTGGCGGTAGGCACCTCAAGGCTGGTCACCATGTTGGTGGCGATGGCCTTCGCCGGTCCGCGGAGGACAGAAACGA
This sequence comes from Paenarthrobacter sp. 10L412, assembly GCF_056395565.1. Lineage (NCBI taxonomy): Bacteria > Bacillati > Actinomycetota > Actinomycetes > Micrococcales > Micrococcaceae > Paenarthrobacter > Paenarthrobacter sp. 10L412. The sequence goes on from NZ_JBFTJT010000007.1 coordinate 257,193, forward strand.
CGTCTTCCTCAGGAGCGGTGGGCGCCTTGGTGCTCTTGGGCAGCTGGGCAGGAATCGGTTGTGCGGCGTTGCCGCCGACGGGCTTCTTTGCTCCGTCCTTGGCAACTGTAGCCGGGGCTTTCTTCGCCGGAGCCGCAACCGCCGCTTCACCGGAAGCAGCAGCGGCAGTGGTGGTCGCAGGGGCAGCTTCGGGAGCGGCCGGCGCCGGTGCCGGTGCCGCTTCAGCCGGAGCTACGACGGGAAGTACTTGGGTGGGGGGATTGGCAGCGGCTGGGGCTGCGGAGGTTCCGTTGGAAGAAGTGCCGTCACCGGTATCGAAGGATTCGAAGAGCGGCCACCACTTGGCGTCGACCGAATTCTTGTCCTGCTGGTACCGCTCGTACAGTTCGTCAACGAGCCACTCGTTTCCGCCAAATTCCTCTGGTAGACGGTGGCTGGGCTGCTCTGGCACTTGAAATACGCCTCTTCCATGAGTTTTGATTTCCCGCTGGCCAAGGTTGCTTTTCCGCAACAATGCACCAGGGTCCGGGTCCCGCGAACTCAGACCTTTGTCAGTCTAGTTAGGATCGTTGGTTAACTGCCAATAGTGGTGACCTAAATCATGTTGAGGCCGACGTAATGCCGAGACACTCATTTTCCTTCAAGCGCGTGACCACTGCATGGGCCCGCGGTACCAGCCCTGTAGACTGAAACCCTTATGGACAGTAAATCTAGGTGCCGGCCTGGGAACTGTCGGGGGAGCCGATCAGGCAACTCCGCACAGCGCGCCCCTCGAGCCGGCAACACCCGTTCACATGCCCATCACGCGCCGGCCTTCCTAGCCGGTGGCGCCACGGACCATGCGTCTGCGGCACCCGATCAGCCTCCGCCGGGGCGAATCTCCCCCTTGAGGGCAAGTTCCGCACTGCAAGCGCCTGCCCTTGGAGGGAAGCGCTAAGTGGAATGGTTTCTCCTCCTTGCCGGCTTTGCCCTGATTCTTGGCACCGGCTTCTTTGTAGCAGTTGAGTTTTCCCTCGTTGCCCTGGACCAGGCGAGCGTTCAGCGCGCAGTTGACAACGGCGACCACGGTGCAGCTCCGCTGCTGAAATGCTTGAAGTCCCTGTCCACCCAGCTTTCCAGCTGCCAACTTGGCATTACGCTGACCACGCTCTTGACGGGTTTTGTCATGGAGCCATCTGTGGGACAGCTCCTGGTGGGGCCACTGGGCCTCCTTGGCCTCACTCCGGAAGTCGCACATTCCATAGCCCTTGTTATCGCAATGGCCTTCGCCACTCTCTTGTCGATGCTCCTGGGCGAGCTGGTGCCCAAGAACATGGCCATCGCCCTGGCATTCCCGCTGGGCAAGAAGCTTGCCCGTCCGCAACTGATGTTCACGGCCGTCTTCAAGCCGGCCATTGTGGTGCTGAACGGCTTCTCCAACAAGGTGCTGAACTTATTCGGACTTGAAGCGAAAGAGGAAATCTCGGGAGCGCGGACTCCCGCGGAGCTGGCTTCCCTTGTGCGACGTTCCGCGGAGCTGGGCACATTGGACGCCGGCACTGCAAACTTCGTGGCGAGAACCCTGAATTTCTCGGGGCGCACTGCAGCGGACGTCATGACGCCGCGCATCCGGATGGAAACGATTGATGCTGACCAGCCTGTGAGCGATATCCTCGACGCCGCGCGGCGAACCGGATACTCCCGTTTCCCGGTGATCGGAGATTCGGCTGACGACATCCGCGGAGTGGTCCATATCAAGAAAGCAGTGGCCGTGCCCGCAGATCGTCGGGCGAAGCTTCAGGCCGGGGCCATCATGACGGACGTACTTCGCGTTCCTGAGACCATCCATCTCGATGCCCTCCTGTCGGAACTGCGCGAAGGAAACCTGCAACTGGCCGTCGTTCTCGATGAATATGGTGGCACTGCCGGGATCGCTACGCTCGAAGACCTGGTTGAGGAGATCGTGGGCGAAGTCTCCGACGAACACGACAAAATCCGTCCGGGCCTTTTGCAGAGCGCGTCCGGCGACTGGTACTTCCCTGGACTGTTGAGGCCGGATGAAGTGTCCGAACAAATCGCCAACCTGACCGTCCCCGATGAAGCTGCCTACGAAACTGTTGGCGGTTATGTGATGAGCAAGCTTGGCCGCATCGCAAAGGTGGGTGATGTGGTGGAGGCCGGCGGGGGCACGCTAACCGTGACACGGATGGACGGCCGGAGAATTGACCGGATCTGTTTCCACCACATTGAGGAAGACGAAGCGACGCTTGAGGACACCCGGAACGACCGCCATGAGGCAGGTACCGTATGAGTGACTGGGCAGGAATAGCCTGGCTCGTGGTTCTCTTGATCGGCAATGCCTTCTTCGTGGGCGCTGAATTCGCTGTGATGTCCGCACGCCGCAGCCAGATCGAGCCCTTGGCGGAGGCGGGGTCGAAGCGGGCGCAAACTACCTTGCGGGCCATGGAAAGCGTGTCGCTGATGCTGGCCTGCGCACAGTTGGGCATCACGGTCTGCTCGCTCCTGATCCTTCAGGTTGCCGAACCGGCCATCCATCACTTGTTGGCGGAACCGCTTGAGATGGTTGGCGTCCCGATGGAACTTGCGGATGTCATCGCCTTTGCGATTGCACTCCTTTTCGTCACGTTCCTGCACGTAACGTTCGGAGAGATGGTCCCCAAGAACATCTCGGTGTCTGTAGCAGACAAGGCGGCACTGCTGCTGGCACCGCCGCTGGTGTTTATCGGACGCGTGGTCAAACCGGTGATCTGGACCCTCAACTGGCTTGCTAACCACATCCTCCGATTGATGAAGATCGAACCCAAGGATGAAGTGTCATCCTCGTTCACCCTCGAGGAAGTCCAGTCGATCGTCCAGGAATCCACGCGGCATGGCTTGGTGGACGACGACACTGGTTTGCTCAGCGGTGCCCTGGAATTCTCTGAACATACGGCGTCCCACATCATGGTTCCGTTGGACAAGCTGGTGGTCCTGAGGACAGCGTCGACTCCCGTCGAGTTGGAAAAGGCGGTCAGCCGCACCGGCTTCTCGCGTTTCCCCACGGTGGACGACGACGGCGAACTCGCCGGATACCTGCACGTCAAGGACATCCTCTCCATACCTGAGGAGGGTCGCCGCCATCCGATTGCCGAGGGGCGGATCCGTTCCCTGGCGAACCTCTCCCCGGAGGATGAGATTGAGCAGGCGATGTCTGTGATGCAGCGGACGGGATCGCATCTGGCCCGTGTAGTTGGACCCGGAGGCGCGACGCAGGGCGTGTTGTTCCTTGAGGACGTGATCGAGCAGTTGGTGGGCGAGATCCGCGATGCTACCCAGGCGACGGGGATCCGCCGTCTGGGTGGTCCGCAGACCCAGCAATAGCGGGAAATCGTGGCTGGCGCCCGCCCCGGTGGTCGGCGCCAGCCCTGCTAAATAGGAATCATTCCCATTTAGGGCTAAACTGAACCCGACCAGTAAATGTTCTTGATTCTCATTTGAGTAGATCCGAGGTTTCCGTGCGTCGTTCCGTCGCCCGCATGTCGTTGGCCGCTTCTGTAGGCCTTTCCGCCCTGTTGCTTTCATCCTGTGCCGGTAACGCCGGGGCAGGAGCCCCGTCCTCATCGTCGGGAGCCATTGAAGTGGTGACCTCCACGAATGTTTACGGAGACGTCGTGAAGGCCATTGGCGGGGACAAGGTCAACGTGAATGCGATCATCACCAAGACGAGCCAGGACCCGCATTCCTACGAAGCCAGTGCGCAAGACAAGCTGGTCATCTCCAAAGCCAGGCTCGTGGTGGAAAACGGCGGAGGCTATGACGAATTCCTCCACAAAATCGCCGATGAGACCAACGTCGGCCACGAAAATATGATCAGCGCCGTTGAGGTCTCGGGGTTGGCTCCGGAAGAGGAAAGCCACAGCGAAGCTGCGTCCTCCGAAGAGGGCCACAACCATGACCACGGCGAGTTCAACGAGCACGTCTGGTACAGCCTGGACACGATGGGCAAATTCGCTGACGCGGTTGCCAGCAAGCTCGGCAGCCTGGACGCTGCCTCTGCTTCGACCTTTACTGCCAACGCCAACACGTTCAAAGCGAAGCTGACAGAGCTCAACGGGAAGCTTGCGGCCCTCAAGGAAGGCAACGACCACACTCCTGTGGCGATCACAGAACCCGTTCCTTTGTACCTGCTGGCAGCGGCCGGATTGGAGAACAAGACTCCCGAGGCCTACAGTGCAGCGATTGAAGAGGGAACCGATGTCCCGGCGTCGGTCCTGAAAGAAACCACAGACCTGGTGGGCTCCGGAGGTGTCCGGCTGCTGGCATACAACGAACAGACGGAAGGTCGGCAGACCGAGTCCGTAAAGCGGGCTGCCGGGACTGCGGGCGTGCCGGTAGTGAACTTCACCGAAACCTTGCCGGAGGGCAAGGACTACGTGCAGTGGATGACAGAGAACGTGGAATCCATCACGGCAGCGCTCAAGAAGTAGATTTCCTGACAACCCATTGCGGTGGGGGCCCCGTCGGCGTCCTAAGATATTCAGGATGGCTGCGGGGCCCTCTGTCTCTGACCAGCACAGAATCCTGTACCAGCACAGACGCCACTGTAAGGTGCCACCACTAGTTGCGTTCGCCAGCAACGCATGAATCGAGGACAACTTTTGACACCCGTAGTGAGCCTCCGCGGAGCGAGCCTTCAGTTCGGCAAGAGGACACTCTGGCGCGATCTTGATCTCGACATACATCCGGGGGAGTTCTTTGCCGTCCTCGGACCCAACGGCAGCGGTAAGACCAGCTTCCTGAAGGTCCTCTTGGGGCTTCAGGAACTGAAATCAGGAACGGTTGCCTTGGGCGGGCATCCGGTGGAGCGGGGAAGCAAGCGGATCGGTTACATTCCCCAACAAAAATCCTTCGCGCCGGATACGCCTTTGCGTGCACGTGACCTGGTAGGGCTGGGCATTGACGGCCACCGGTGGGGTATGCGGTTGTCTTCGAGGAAGGTGAACCAGCGGATCGATGAACTGCTGGAGTTGGTGGGAGCCTCGGACTACGCGAAAGTGCCGGTGGGGCAGCTATCCGGTGGGGAGCAACAACGGCTTCGGGTGGCCCAGGCCCTGGCTACCGAACCGCAGGTGCTCCTTTGTGATGAACCGTTGCTGTCCTTGGACCTGCATCATCAGCAGGGCGTCAGTGCACTCATTAACGAGCAGTGCCATGCCCGGAACAGTGCGGTCGTTTTCGTAACCCACGAAATCAATCCCGTGATCGACTACGTAGATCGCGTGCTCTACCTGGCCGGCGGCCATTTCCGCGTGGGGACGCCACAGGAAGTCATGACCACTGAAGTTTTGTCCGAGCTGTACAAGAGCCACGTGGAAGTCATCCACACCAACGGAAGGATCGTCGTCGTCGGGCTGCCGGACGCCACCACGCACTTCCACGACGACGCGCACGCCACGGCTGGGCAGGAGTTCTAAATGGACCTCAATGGAATCCTGCAGACCATCTTCAACTTTGAGAACTACGGCGAATTGCTGGCACTGGTTCAAAACTCCATTTGGGCCGGGGCTGTCCTGGGACTTCTCGGCGGACTCGTCGGCACGTTCGTGATGAAGCGGGACCTGGCCTTCGCCGTCCACGGCATCTCTGAACTGTCCTTTGCAGGTGCCGCTTTTGCCCTGCTGATCGGTGCCGATATCATTTTCGGCTCGCTGATCGGCTCAGTGGCTGCGGCACTGCTGCTGGGACTCATGGGTGTGAGGGCCCGGGACAAGAACTCGATCATCGGCGTGATCATGCCGTTCGGGCTTGGCCTGGGCATCTTGTTCCTTGCCCTGTACGAGGGCCGTGCCGCGAATAAATTCGGTTTGCTCACCGGCCAGATCGTTTCCGTGGACACTGTCCAGCTTCAGGCACTCGCTGGAACGGCGGTCCTGGTGATGCTTGCCCTCGCGGCGATCTGGCGCCCGCTCAGTTTTGCCAGCGTGGACCCTGAAATGGCTGAAGCGCGTGGTGTTCCCGTTCGCGGCCTGGCGATCGGCTTCATGGTGCTGCTGGGGGTCAGTGTGGCTTTGTCCATCCAAATTGTGGGCGCACTGCTGGTTTTGGCGCTGCTCATCACACCGGCCGCTGCCGCACTCCGGGTTACCACTTCGCCACGCCTGGTGGTGCTTTTGAGTGTTGTTTTCGCGACTGCTGCCACTGTGGGTGGAATTCTGCTTGCCCTGGGCAGCCGGATACCCATCAGCCCCTATGTCACCACGTTGTCATTCCTTATTTACGTGGTGTGCCGTGTGATCGGGCGGGTGCGGGCCAACCGTGGCCTCAACGGCCGCGTATCACGGGAGCAGCCTGCCGGCGGCGCTCTTTAGAGCTTTCCGGCGGCCTTCCTGGCTGTGCATTCAGGGCACAGTCCGAAGATCTCCACGGTGTGCGCCACCTCGGTGAAACCATGCTCAGCGGCTGTGCGGGCAGCCCAGGTCTCAACCGCGGGGGCCTCAACTTCCACAGCCTTGCCGCAGTTCCGGCACAGCAAGTGGTGGTGGTGTCCAGTGACGGTGCAGCGGCGGTAGACGGCTTCGCCCTCCCCGTTGCGCAGGACGTCAATGAGGCCGTCGTCGGCAAGTGACTGCAGGATGCGGTAGGCCGTGGCAAGGGATACGGAGATGCCCTTGTTCTGCAGGAGGCGGTACAGTTCCTGGGTGCTGACGAAGTCGTCCAATTCATCCAGCGCGGCGCTGACAGCCAGGCGTTGCTTGGTGACGCGCTGCTCCTTGACGCCTGTTACCGCCGGCGAGGCCGGGCCGGTCGTGACGGAATTGGTGCCTTGTGGCATTGAAAGACTCACTTCCCTGGAAACGCTGGCAAACCCCAATTTTACCAGTAGGGGAGGCTTGGAAACTGTCGGCGGCCGCCCCTAGGCTGTCACCATGAAGCTCACCAAGTTCACGCATGCCTGTGTCCGGTTGGAGAAGGACCGGCGGGTCCTGGTCATCGATCCCGGCACCTTCTCTGAGTCCGAAGAGGCGCTGGCAGGTGCGAACGCTGTCCTTGTAACGCATGAGCACAACGACCATATTGATCGGCCGGCCGTGCTGGCGGCCCTGCGCAGCAACGCTTCGCTTGAGGTCTATGCGCCAGCAGGTGTTGCAAAGTCCCTCACCGAGGATGCAGGGGTGGACGCAGCTGGATCCGAAACGTTGGCCAATCGCATCCATGCGGTCGAACCGGGGTCCGATTTCGAGGCAGCGGGGTTCCCGGTGCGAACCTTCGGCGGCCAGCATGCCGTTATCCATGCCCAGATTCCCGTGGTGTCCAACATCGGCTACCTGGTGGATGGGAACGTCTTCCACCCCGGTGATTCATTCGTGGTTCCGGACGGTATCAACGTCCAGACGCTCCTGGTGCCCATCCATGCGCCATGGTCCAAAGTGGGGGAAGTGGTGGATTTTGTTATCTCTGTGCGCGCGCCCAAAGCGTTCCCCGTCCATGATGGTCTGCTTAACGAGCTGGGCCGGGGGATCGTGGAAGGCCACGTCACACGGATCGGTGCCCGTTACGGAACCACCTATACGCGGCTCGCACCCCGTGAGTCAGTAGAGGTCTAACCGGTCCACGCGCCGGTTTCGTGGAAGTGGTCCAAGACCGCTTCGTACGGTGCAGGGTCCAGTCCTTTGCTGGCCAGCCATCCGGCGTCGTTATAGCTGCCGACGTAGCGGTCGCCGCCGTCGCACATGAGTGAGACTATGCTTCCCTTTCGCCCTTCCGAGACCATCTTGGCCACGAGTTGCCAGACGCCCCAAAGGTTGGTGCCCGTAGAGGGCCCTGCATGCAATCCGGTGAGCTTGCGCAGGTGTCGCATGGCCGCCACAGAGGCGGCGTCGGGGACTTGGATCATGTGGTCGATGACAGCCGGGACGAAGCTCGGCTCCGCGCGGGGACGGCCGATGCCTTCGATGCGGGACGGCAAACCCGTGGCCGCGGCAGCATTGCCATCCCGCCATGCCGGGTAGAACGCAGAGTTCTCCGGGTCCACCACTGCCAGGCAAGTGCTGTGCCTGTTGTATCGCAGGTAGCGGCCGATGGTCGCGCTCGTGCCGCCGGTTCCCGCGCCCACCACGATCCACTCGGGAACCGGATGCTCCTCGAGGGAGAGCTGCTGGAAGATTGATTCAGCGATGTTGTTGTTGCCCCTCCAGTCCGTGGCGCGCTCGGCGAAGGTGAACTGGTCCATGTAGTAGCCGCCAGACGTTTTCGCCGTCTCCTCCGCCACGGCGTAAACCTCTGAAGCATGATCCACCAAGAGGCAGGCGCCCCCGAATTCCTCGATGAGGGCGATCTTTTCCGGGCTGGTGGTCTTGGTCATGACAGCGATAAACGGCAAGCCAATGAGCCGGGCGAAGTAGGCTTCGGAGACCGCGGTGCTGCCACTGGAGGCTTCGACGATAGTGGTGCCCTCCGTGATCCAGCCGTTGACCAGGCCGTAGAGGAACAGTGAACGGGCCAGGCGATGTTTGAGGCTGCCTGATCGGTGCGTCGACTCATCCTTGAGGTAGAGATTCACTCCCCAATGCTCGGGCAGTGGGACTGCGTAGAGGTGCGTATCTGCCGAACGGTTGTTCTCAGCTTCGATCTTGCGGATGGCCTCGCTGGCCCAAACCCTGTCCTGAATGCATGAATTGCTCACCGGACAAGCGTACCGGCGGGGTGTGGAACACAAGACTAGGCTGGAAGACTGGCATGGGTAGCAGAGCGCCCACGCAGGCTTGGCTGAAGGAGAGCAGATGACCATTCTGATGGACGCGTCCGAAGTACACCGGCGGCTCGCGGCGGGGGAGCGCACCGTGCTCCTGGACGTGCGTTGGGTCCTGGGCAGGACGGATGGGCACAGCCAATACTTGGAAGGCCACCTGCCAGGAGCGGTTTTCGTGGATCTGCCCAGTGAACTCGCGGACCACGCACAGCCTTCCCTGGGCCGGCATCCCCTTCCCTCTCTTGATCGCTTCCAGCTTGCCGCGCGGCGCTGGGGGATCAACGACGGCGACACCGTGGTTGCTTACGACAACAGCGGCAGTATGGCCGCGGCCCGCGCTTGGTGGATGCTGAGGAATGCAGGCGTGGAAGCCGTTTACCTGCTCGACGGCGGACTGGCTGCCTGGCGTGCGGCAGGTCACCCCATGGAGGCAGGCGAGGTGACGTCCGCCGTCGGGAATGTCACTCTGACCGAGGGCAAAATGCCCACGATCACCCAGGAGGAAGTCGCGCACTGGCATGAGCACGGCGTACTGCTGGATGCGCGCGCCGGGGAACGTTACAGGGGCGAAATCGAACCGATCGACCCCCGTGCCGGCCACATTCCGGGCGCTGTCAGCGCACCGACCACCGAAAACCTCACCGCGGAAGGAACGTTCCTGTCAGCGGAGGAACTGCGCAGGCGCTTCGCTGGATTGGGAGCGGATGGCCCGGGCAACGTTGCAGTCTATTGTGGGTCCGGCGTCACGGCTGCTCACCAGGTTGCCGCCCTGGAAATTGCCGGACACACTGCGGCACTCTTCCCTGGGTCGTTCTCGCAATGGTCAAACAATGCCGCGAATGCCGTGGCCGTTGGCAGTGAACCATTCGAGGACGACAACGTGGGGAACGTTGAGGATGCTCCTGGCGCCCTCGGCCAAAGTGGCACGGGCACCGCTGCCGGGAGTAGCGTCGGATCATGACCCCTGGACGTCCCGTGCCCCCGCCCCTGGCAAAGCCAATTCCTCTGGACACAGCGAAGCCAATTCCCATGGACACAGCGAAGCCTGTTCCTGCACAGTCATCGGATCCGGCAGGTTCCACACTCGCCGCCGCGTTTGGCGCCACTTCCCCGGACAGCGGGTTGGTACCGCTGACTGTCGCGCGCCGTGCGCCCAAGGAAGACGATGTGGAGATCGCGATCGAGTTTTGCGGTCTTTGCCACTCCGATGTTCATGCAACACGTGGCGAATGGCGTTTGCCGCCCTATCCGCTGGTTCCGGGCCATGAGATCGTCGGCCGGGTAACGCGGGTGGGTGCTGCTGTGCAGAATTTTGCTCCGGGTGACCGTGTCGGTGTTGGCTGCATGGTGGATTCCTGCCGGGAGTGCGAGAGCTGCCTGGATGGGTTGGAACAGTATTGCGAGCGGGGCAATGTTGGCACCTATGGAGTGGTGGACCCGCGCAATGGCGACGCAATAACCCAAGGCGGATATTCGACGTCGGTGGTGGTTGACCGGCGCTTCGTGGTGCGTATTCCTGAAGCCCTGGACGCCGCAGCAGCCGCTCCTCTGCTGTGCGCCGGAATCACCACATATTCGCCGTTGAGATATTTCGACGTCGAAGAGGGAGACTCGGTGGGAGTAGTGGGCTTGGGCGGCTTGGGCCATATGGCCGTCAAGATCGCCAAGGCCATGGGCGCGGAGGTTACCGTGTTCACCACCTCTGAAGCGAAGTTCGACGCCGCACGGGAACTCGGAGCGGACCACGTGGTGTTGTCCAAGGACGCTGAGGCCATGGCGGGTGCGAACCGCAGTATCGATGTCATCATTGACACTGTGGCCGCGCCGCACGATCTCAACCCCTACTTCCGCACGCTGCGGCTTGATGGGGCTCTCTTCCAGCTTGGACTCCCGGCCGATGACATGCCGCCCGTCAGTCCGGGGCTGCTCATACGCCGTCGCCTGGCCTATGCAGGTTCGCTGATTGGTGGGATCGAGGAAACCCAGGAAATGCTTGATTTCTGCGCCGCGCATGGGGTTGCCAGCGACATTGAGATCGTAGGGGCCGAACAACTCAACGAAGCCTACGACCGTATGGTGGCCGGCGACGTAAAGTACCGATTTGTACTGGACACCGCAACACTTCAGGGACCGTCAGAAAGGGCAGATGCATGAGCACGCTGTTCACCAAAATCATCAACGGGGAAATCCCGGGCCGTTTCGTGTGGAAGGACGAGGACGTCGTGGCCTTCCTGACAATCGCTCCGATCACGCCGGGACACACACTGGTGGTGCCTCGTGAGGAAGTGGATTCCTGGACGCACGCCAGCCCGGAGCTTTTGGCCAAGGTCATGGACGTTGCCCAGAGCATCGGCAAGGTCCAGGAGGAGCTCTTCAGCGCCAAGCGCGTGGGTGTCCTGATGGAAGGCTTCGAGGTGGACCACTTGCACGTGCACATCTGGCCCGCCTATTCGATGGCGGACTTTGAGGTACACAACGTGGACCATAATCCGGATCCTGCCGTCATGGATGCCACGGCTGTGAAGCTGCGCGGGGCCTTGCGGGCTGCCGGCCACGGGGACTTCGTACCAGAAGACTAACCGTCAGGCCGGTGCCAAGGCCTGGTTCAGCACCGTTCGGATGCGCTTCTCGGAGACAGAGTAGGACGTGCCTAACTCGACGGCGAAGAGACTTACACGCAGTTCCTCGATCATCCAGCGCACCCGGGTTAATTCCGCACCTGCCCGGCGTCCTGGGAGCAACGCTGATACGGCGTCGTCGTAGTCGTCCTCCAGGGCCTGAACGATGGCCATATTCAGTCCGTCGCGCTGAACGTTGCCCGGGAGCTTCTCCAGCCGCTTCTCGATCGCCTGCAGGTACCGCGGAAGCTGGCTCAGCTGCGCGCAGCCCGTCTGTGCCACAAAGCCCGGAAAGACCAACTGTTCCAGCTGGCTTTTCATGTCATTGAGGGCACTGATGAGCGGCAGGCTGGCACTGGACTTCAGCTGCTTCTGGATCCGGCGGGTGCTGGCCAGGATGCGTTCGACGACGGCCGTCACCGTAAATACGGTATCGATCAGCTCAGCGCGGACTACTTCATACAAAGCATCGAAGGCTTCCTTATCCCAAGGCAGTGCTTCCGGGGTCAGTTTGTCGATGGCGGCGAGGGCGCAGTCTGCGATCAGGGCACTGACCGAGCCGTGCGGGTTTTGGCTGAAAGTCAGCTTTTCGGTGTTGCTGAGATGCTCCAGCACGTACCGGTCCGGTGAGGGAATCCGAAGTGCCAGGAGTCGGATCACGCCACCACGCATGGCCGCTTCCTGCTCCTGCTGGCTTTGGAACACGCGCAGGGCTACAGACGTACCCTCATCCACGATCGCCGGGTAGCCGGTGACGGCGTGGCCCTTGACCGTTCGGGTGACCTGGCGTTGCACGGTCCCGAAGTCCCACTCGGTGATACCAGTGCGTTCGGCCACCACTCCATGAACAGGATGGACGTCAGGGTGGACACCGGCACGGCCATCAGGACTGTTGAGGGTCCCGGCCCCGGTACTGGCAGTCTTGCCGTTTGAGGCGCCTGGCGCTCCGGCTCTTGTGCCAGCCTTGCCGGGGGCCGTCGTCGCAGGTGTAGCACCGAGCGATTCGGCGATTGCCCGACGTGTGGCCGGGGCCAGTTTTTCCTGCAGTTGGGCGAGGTCCTTGCCTTCGTCGAGGACCTTGCCCTTGCTGTCCACCACCTTAAAGCTCACGCGAAGGTGGGGAGGCACGGCTTCCCAGTTCCATGATCCCGGTGGAATGACGTGTCCGCGGAGCCGGCGAAGGACCAGTTCCAAGGAGGGCTCGAGCTCGTCAGTGGCGGGATCGAAGTCTCTTTCCAAGGCCTCCGTAGCCTGCCGGGCGACGTCAGGGGCAGGCACAAAATTCTTCCGAACCTGCTTGGGGAGGGATTTGATAAGCGCCGTGACCAGTTCTACGCGTTGTCCCGGAATCTGCCACCGGAACGGTGCGTCGTCGAGTTGGTTCAGGAACAACACGGGAACTTCGGCGGTGACACCGTCCGAAGGATTCGGAGCAGACCCAGGAGCCACGGGATGGAACTCGTAGCTCAGTGGAAGTTCGAAGCCCTTGTGCAGCCACGTTTTGGGGTAGGCGGAATCATCGAGGGCCTCGGCGTCCTCGCTCATCAAAAGCGACTGATCGAAGTCCAGCAGGGTTGGATCGGCTTGGCGGGCGTCCTTCCACCACTTATCGAAATGCCGTTCAGACACGACGTCCTTGCCCACCCGGGCGTCATAGAACTCGAACAGGGTCTGGTCATCCACCAGGATGTCCCGCCGGCGCATCCTGGTTTCAAGCTCCTCGATCTCCTGCAGGAGCGCGCGGTTGCGGTGGAAGAACTTGTGATGGGTCTTCCACTCGCCTTCCACCAGCGCGTGGCGGATGAAGAGTTCACGGGACAATTCCGGATCGATGCGGCCGTAGTTGACCCGACGGTTCGGGATGATGGGCACGCCGTACAGCGTGACTTTCTCATGGGCCATGACGGCCCCTTGCCGGGAGGACCAATGGGGCTCGCTGTAAGAGCGTTTCACGAGGTCCGGGGCTACCTGCTCCACCCACAAAGGATCGAACCTGGCAGCGACCCGTGCCCACAAGCGGCTGGTTTCCACCAACTCGGCGGCCATGACGAATGCAGGCGATTTTTTGAACAAGGCAGAACCGGGGAAGATCGCGAAGCGGCTGCCGCGGGCGCCGGCATATTCGCGCTTGCGCTCATCAAGAAGGCCGATGTGGCTCAGCAACCCTGACAGCAGGCTGATGTGAATTCCCTCGTGGTTGCCCACTGGATCAGCTTCACGCTTATTGTCCAGCGTGATACCCAAGGGCTTGGCGAGTTGGCGGAGTTGGGTGAAAAGGTCCTGCCACTCCCTGACGCGAAGATAGTTGATGAATTCGTTGCGGCAAAGACGGCGGAACTGGGTTGAGGACAGCTCGCGTTGCTTTTCCTGGATGTAGTTCCAGAGGTTAAGGAAACCAGTGAAGTCCGAGTTCTCATCGCGGAACCGCGCATGCTTCTCGGCAGCGAGTTGCTGCTTGTCGGTGGGCCGTTCGCGCGGATCCTGGATGGTAAGGGCTGCTGCCAGGATCATCACTTCGCGGACACAACCGCGTTTGCCGGCTTCGACAATCATGCGGCCGAGCCGTGGGTCAACCGGCAGCTGGGCCAGTTTCTGCCCGACAGCGGTCAGGCCACTGCCGCTCCGACGGTTACCGCGGGGATCCTTGGACGCAGGCGTGCTCGAAGTTGCCGGGCTGAGGGCGCCGAGCTCGCGAAGGAGGGTGACGCCGTCGTTAATAGCGCGCGAATCAGGCGGTTCGACGAACGGGAAGTTCTCAACATCCTTGGGACCGCGGGCAACGCCCATGGCCGTCATCTGCAGAATGACGGCGGCCAGGTTGGTCCGCAGGATTTCCGGGTCCGTGAACTGCGGACGGGACTCAAAGTCTTCTTCTGAGTAGAGACGGATGGCGATGCCCTCGGAAACGCGGCCACACCGTCCGGATCGCTGGTTGGCCGAGGCCTGGGATACACGTTCGATGGGCAGGCGCTGGACCTTGGTCCGGTGCGAATACCGGGAGATACGGGCCGTGCCGGTGTCGATCACGTATTTGATGCCGGGGACAGTCAGCGAGGTTTCGGCAACGTTGGTGGCGAGGATGATGCGCCGCTTTCCACCGGGATTGAATACGCGGTGCTGCTCCTGCAGGCTCAACCTGGCAAAGAGGGGCAGGACTTCCGTGCCGGCGAGGCGTCGGTTGGTCTGGATGCGCCCATTGATGGCCTCGGCAGCGTCGCGGATTTCCCGTTCGCCGGAGAAGAACACGAGGATATCGCCCGGTGCTTCCTTTGCCAGTTCGTCCACGGCGTCACAGACCGCATCCAGCGGGTCCCGGTCCTCTTCCAGTTCGTCATCGGAACCGTCTTCGTCGGCGCCGGCAGGCTGTGACAAGGGCCGGTATCGGATCTCCACCGGGTAGGTGCGGCCGGAAACCTCGATGATGGGGGCGGGGGATTCCTCCGTGCCAAAGTGCTTGGCGAAGCGTTCAGGATCGATCGTGGCCGAGGTGATGATAATTTTCAGGTCCGGGCGCTGGGGGAGTACCCGTTTCAGATAGCCCAGGATGAAGTCGATGTTGAGGCTGCGCTCGTGGGCCTCGTCAATGATGATGGTGCTGTACTTGCGCAGGAGTTTATCCCGTTGGATCTCTGCCAGGAGGATGCCATCGGTCATGAGTTTGATCTTGGTCGATGCGCTGACCTCGCCAGTGAACCGGACCTGGAAGCCGACTTCCTGGCCGATCTCGACGTCCAACTCGGACGCGATGCGCTCCGCAACAGTCCTGGCCGCCAGTCGTCGTGGCTGCGTGTGGCCGATCAGGCCTTTGTCGCCCAGGCCCAGTTCCAAACACATCTTGGGGATCTGGGTAGTTTTGCCCGAGCCGGTTTCGCCGGCAATGATGGTCACCTGGTTTGCGGCGATCGCCGCCATCAGATCCTCGCGGCGCTCGGATACCGGCAGCTCAGCGGGGTAGGAAATATGAAGTGTCATGGCTGCTGCCAGTCTACTGTGGCTTCCCGTCAACGTCCGCTGTCCCTGTCACATGTCCGGCAGCTCATCTATCCGGCAGCCCAAATGTCCGGCAGCCTCACCGCTGCCCGCCAGGCGAAATACTGCAAGCCGTGCGCACAGAGACTCGGGCATAAGGACGCCCGTCGTTCAGGAAATCCTGGTGAATTCCGTGAAGGACGGGCGTCGGATGGACAAGCCTTGGCTGACTGCTTTCAGTGGGCTGGCGGGCGGCTAGTAGATGCGGGGGTTCCAGTAGGGAGTACTGGGAGCGTCGAAGGCGCTCCAGGGTTCCTTGGAGTTGATGGGTGGGTTGTGGCCGCGTCCGTCCTTCAGGAGGGCGGTAACGGTGGCTGCGACGGCGGTGATAAGGACGATGAAGAGGATGATTCCGAAAATTTCCATGCCTTCAGTCTTCTCTTGCCGGCAGCCAAGAAACAGTGGCAGAAATGCCCCATTTAGACAATTTTCTGCCACACTGGAGATATGTTGAAATCAGTGGCCGTGATAGTTGTCCCCGACTTCTCGATCTTCGAGTTCGGCACCGCGTTTGAGGTCTTCGGCATCGACAGGTCCGACCGCGGCGCAGGCGTACCTGCTTTCGACTTCAGGGTGTGCGCGCCGGAGCCGGGAGACATCCGCATGAAGTCCGGGCTCTCGCTGCATGTCAACCACGGCCTGGAAGCCGCGGCTGATGCGGACCTGGTGATCATGGCGCCCTTCGGGAGGGACCAGGAGATGCCGGAATCTGTCCTGGATGCACTCCGGGCGGCCCACGCCCGGGGCGCATGGGTGATGTCCATTTGCTCAGGCGCCTACGCGTTGGCCCGGGCCGGGCTGCTTGATGGGCGCCGATGCACCACCCATTGGCATTACTCACAGGATCTGGCGAATCGCTACCCTGCGGCAGTGGTGGATGAGAACGTCCTCTATGTACAGGACGGAACCATCATTACCAGCGCAGGAACTGCCGCCGGAATCGATGCCTGCCTCCATCTTGTGCGTGTGGAGCTGGGAGCCAACGTGGCTGCCGCGATCGCGCGCGACATGGTAGTTCCGCCCCATCGCGACGGCGGCCAGGCCCAGTTCATTGACCGGCCAATGCCCCGCTGTGGTTCAGCGCCCATGGAGGAACTCCTTCGATGGATGGTTGAACACCTCGACGAAGAACACAGTGTGAACGAGCTGGCTGCTCGGCTGCATATGTCGCCCAGAACGTTCGCTCGCCGCTTCAGGGCGGAAACGGGGACTACTCCGGCGGCTTGGTTGAACTCCCAGCGGGTGCTGCGGGCCCAGGAACTCCTGGAGTCCACGGAGCTGAACATCGATGAGATTGCGCGGGAAGCAGGATTCGGGCATTCCGTCCTGCTGCGCCACCATTTCACGAAGGTGTTGGATACGAGTCCCCAGAGCTACCGACGGGCCTTCCGCGGGCAGCTGGCCGAGGCGATCTAGCGGCGGGCCCCCAGGCGGCCACGGGACTCGGAACCTTCAGCCTTGGCACACTCCACCAGTTCCTGCCAGGGCCCGGTGACCGCTCGCTCGGGTAGCGTCGCCCGCCGTTGGCCTGCCCTGATGGAGTACATGAACCGATCCGGTTCGTTCACCGTCCTGGCTTGGCTCTTCGCCTCGTCCCAGGGACATGCCTCAACGATCGGCATCCAGCGCTCTTTGTCATCATCAGACACTGCCTCCACGCTCCAGACGCGTGTCATCGCGGCTATGCCCCCACTGCGCTGGACGGTGATTTTCATGACCGGCTACTTCTCGTTTGACGTACTGGCGGCAAGCCAACGACGGCGGGACTACCCGGGGCCGGACGGTCCCGCCGGCTGGTCTAAACCTTGACCTTCACAGTCTCCCACGCCTTCAGGACGGCGTCATGCTCTACGGAGCCAACGCCAAAAAGTTCTTCCGCGGTAGCCGCAGTGGTCTTGGCGAACTTGCCAAAAGTGCAAGCTGGCGTCAGCGACCCGCTGGTGAGTGTCCCATACCAGATCTGCCCAGGCACACCCCATGCGTTGCCACCCAGCTCGGAGGCAACAAGGTAGAACGCCCTGTTGGGGATGCCCGAATTGATGTGCACTCCGCCGTTGTCTGCACTGGTCCGGACATACGTGTCCATGGAGTCCGGCTGCGGGTCCTTGCCCAGGATGTCGTCGTCGTAGGCGGTGCCCGGGGCCTTCATCGAGCGCAAGGCCGCACCTTGGACCTTGTCGGTAAAAAGGCCCTCGCCGATCAGCCAGCTTGCTTGCTCGGTAGTTTCGTTCTTCAGGTACTGCTCCACAAGGACACCGAAGACGTCTGACATGGACTCGTTCAGGGCGCCTGCCTGGTTGCGGTAATTGAGCCCTGCCGTAAATTGCGTGACCCCATGAGCCAGTTCGTGGCCGATGACGCTGACGGACTTGGTGAAGCGCTGGAAAATCTCCCCGTCGCCATCCCCGAAGACCATCTGGTTGCCATCCCAAAAGGCATTGTCGTACAGATTGCCGTAGTGAACGGTAGCGTCCAGGGCCAGGCCGGCGCCATCGATGGAGTCCCGGCCGAAGATCTCGGCATATAGTCGGTGCGTGCTGCCCAAACCGTCATAGGCCTCATCGGCAGCGGCGTCCCCAACAGGCGCAGTGCCTTCCTTGCGGACCACCCGGCCGGGCAGGTTTTCCGAGGTATCGGCATCGTAGATAGTGCGCTTTGGTGGGCCGGGCTTTGCCGCCACTGCACTGGGGGGAGTAGAGGGTGCAGGGGCGGCACGAACCGCCTGGAGGTCCTTGATGTGCAGGAGTGACTCCTTGGCGGCACGGGCAACAGCCCAAAGCCGTGGTTCACTCTGGGCGGCAATCCTTCGAAGCATGTAAGGCGGAACGATTGAACAAATCACGGCAACCCCTTTGGCTCTTGGCGACTGGCAACTGTGATCAGCCTAGGAGCGGGGGCTGACAATTTTGGGGTGTTCGCCCGGCAAGCCCTGAACTGATAGCGACGACCCGGGTTGCAGTGACGGGAGTGGGAGCCGGAACGCAAAAAATACCCCGCCAGTTGGACTGGCGGGGTACCGTGTGTGCCCTCGATAGGATTCGAACCTACGGCCTTCTGCTCCGGAGGCAGACGCTCTATCCCCTGAGCTACGAGGGCATCCGGGGTTCCCTCCGTTGCCGGTGGGACGTCCTAGAGCTTAGCAGCCACCGAGCCCCAAAAGAAAACGCGGTCATGATCTTTAGTGCCCTGCACCTTACGGCGCTGCGGTACCCGCAGCTCAGTACCCGGCAAACGAGTCAACATGTACCCGCCGCGCACCTGCACCGCGCGCCGCGGCACGAAGGGAATCCACGCTCGCCGGGGAACCGGAGACATAAACCTCGCGGGCACCGATGTCCGGTACCAGCTCCTTCAGGCGCTGTGCATCGATCCTGGAGGTGCCGGCGTCGTGCATGAAATCGGGGGGAGTGGAGCCATCCGCGAGCCGGGCGATCACCTTTGCCCCGGATGCCTCCAATTGCTCACAAGCGGCGAGTTCATCGCGCCCTTGGGCAAGGTAAAGGACCACGGTATCGCGGGATGCGGCGTCCGATGCAAGGTGGGAAAGGAAAGGCGTGATGCCGATACCTGCGGCAATCAGCAGGACCGGTGTGGCGGCGTCGCGCGGGAGCACGAAGTCTCCGCCAACGGCTGTGGCGGAAATCATGTCACCAGGCTTTAGCGCCAACAACGTCTTCTTGGCAGTGGACAAGGGCTCGGCCGTTCCAACGCCGAAGGTCACTTCTGGAGCACCCGGGGCGCTGGTGATGCTGAAGACGCGGCGGCGGCCCTTGCCGTCGGACCCCGAATGCGGAAGGTTCAGCTCCATGAATTGCCCGGCCGCATGGCGGACGGGGCGCCGTGGATCGAAGCGGAACTCCTTGGTCCCCGGTGTCAGGGGCCGGGATCCCTTGAATGTCAGTTCCACGCGGCCCCGCTGGCCCAGGAAGAAAGCGATGAGGTTCCCCACCAGGAGCGCGAGTTCAGGGGAGTTGGCCACGAAGCCCAGGTTGTAAGGAACCGCAAAGACAACGCCGACGACGCCGGCAAGCGCCAATTGCTGCCAACGGCGTGGAGGGAGCGTGAGCGGCTCGGTAAGCATGAAGCCGACAAAGAAGAGCAGGGGACGCTGGGCCAACGGCTGCCACAGGGCCTGGCCGAAGGTCATGCCGCGGCCCAACAATTCGACACAGACGATGCCGGTGGCCACCAGCAGGAAAACTGTTGCCATCAGCATTTTCCGTGTTCGGTACAAGACCGCCAGGACGCCAGGGACAAGGAGCCACAACATGGCAGGCGTTGCGGCCCACCACGTGGCTATGTTCAGTCCGGTCAAGCCCGTGATGAAAGCCCCCGCGGCCGCCGGGTTGAAAATGTGACGCCCACGGAAAGCCAAAGCATACTTCGACGCACTGGCCAGGACACAAGCCAGTGCAACACCCACCATGTCAGTGGCGACGAATGTGGGCCAGAACAGGAAATACAGGAGCAAGCCGGTAATGAGCGAAGACTCCGAATGTGGCGTGGTCCGGAAAAGCAAGGCCAGCAGGCGGTTCGATCCATAGGTAAGCCCCAGGCACACGCATAAGTGGACCAGCATCTGTGGCAGGCCGAATGTCAGCCACCCCAAGACGTTCAGGAGCAGGCTGTAGGCCACCAGCACCCCGAGAACCCACAAAATCAAGCGGTACATGGTGAAGCGGCCCAACCAGGTGTCCAATCGCGACTTCATGGCATTCATGTGAACAGTCTCCCCTCAAAACCAGCCGAAAATGTGGCAGTCCCATTCGAAAACACCCGTAGCCAGGAAAAATCGAACTCAGCCTCAAGTGCGGCAGGTTCCACCATGAAGAGTGCCGTGGCCAAGGCATCTGCCACCATCGCGCTCGCGGCCATGGTCCACGTGGCCACTGTGGTTTGGATGGGTTGCCCCGTGATTCCGTCCAGTACATGGTGCAGCCCGTCGCCCCAGGCCCGGCGGTTGGACGCGGAAGCGCAGAGGGCGGAATTGTCCAATTCCACAAAGCCGATTGCCTGCTTCGGGTTATAAGGATGCTCCAAGGCCACAGTGACGGGCATGCTTCCGGCATGCAGCATGTCCCCGCTGCCATCCACCAGGAAGTCCAGGTAGCCAGCTGAATGGAGGACCTCACCGAGCAGGTCCACGAGCTGTCCTTTTCCGGCGGCGCCAACGTCCAATACCAGCGGAACCTTGCCCGATACCGTGGTTCCCGACCATTCCAGGACGTCTTCCCACTTGGCAGCACCCTCAGGAGCGCCTGAAGGAACCAGGGTGTAGCCCGCATCATAACCAAGACGGTTCAAGCTACTGCCAATCAGGGGTGTCATGGAGCCGCCACTGATCCGGTACAGCGCCTCGTAGACGTCGTGGAGGGCCACAGCGTGCCCGGGCAAGGAAATGCTTCCGGGACCGCGCTCCAGGGCGGACACCAAGGAATCCGGCCTGAACCGCGAATACGTGTGGTCATAATCCGCCACTGTTGCAAGCAGTTGGCGCTGCACATCCGGCGCAAGCCTCGACGACGTCGAAATCTCCCAGTGCGTACCGATCCCTTCGAAGCTAAAGCGGCTCCAGCCCGGATGCGGCATGGCTGCTACTTTGCCTGGGACTTGATCTGCTTCACGGCATCGTTGAAGCCGCCGGAGGTCAAGGAGGAACCGGCCACCTTGGAAACGTTGAGTTCGTCGATGTCTTTGCCAACGATCTGTGCCGCGATACCGCTGGCAAACTCGCCTTGGAACTTCTTGGTATTGGGGTTGGAGGGGTGGACGGTGATATTCACTGCCTCCACCTTGTCCCCGGCCAGCTTGAGCTCAACGCCAACCGTCTCCTGGCCGTTCGGCGATGTATATGTTCCATCGGCGCTGTACGTGCCGTCCTTGTACGTGGAGTCACCCTTTCCAGCCGAAGTGGAGGAAGAAGGACTGCCAGTGGAAGCCTGGCCACCATTCTGGGTTGCAGGTGTCTGGGTTGACGGGGCTTCCGTTGTGGGGGCACAGGCGGCCGCGGTCCCGATGATGGAGACGCTGGCGAACCCGACGTAGAGGCTCTTGCGGAGTGGCGTAGTCATGTTCTGCTCGTTTCAACTGGACAAGATGCGGTCAACGGATGGTTTCGGTCTCTGGACGACCGATAAAAGCCACCTCTTACGTCTTCACAACGTAGAAATCAGCGTAATGGTTCAGTCTGTGAGTGCCGCCAGCCGTCCATGTATAGGTGCTGTGTCCAAGATATCCACAAAAACGAGCCTTAATTCCTCGAGTTCGCGGGCCCCCGGTAGGCTGGATGGGTGACTCCCGAAGAACTCTCTGCTGCCATATCCACCTGCCTTAAGGATGCCGTCTCCGCCGGCGAAATCGCCTTGGCGGAATCCGCTGTCCCCGACGACGTCCGGGTGGAGCGCCCCAAGAACAGGGACCACGGAGACTGGGCCACCAATATTGCCCTGCAATTGGCTAAGCAAGCCGGCACAAATCCGCGCGAGTTCGCGGGAATCCTCAGCCACCGCCTTCAGGAAATCGCCGGCGTGACCGGAGTGGAAATCGCAGGACCCGGCTTCCTGAACATCACCGTTGACGCTGCAACGGCAGGCGCGCTCGCCAAGGCAATCGTTGAGGCCGGTTCCACCTACGGAACCAACCAGGCGCTCGCAGGACATGTTGTGAACATGGAATTCGTTTCCGCCAACCCCACGGGTCCCCTTCACATCGGCCATACCCGGTGGGCCGCCCTGGGCGACGCGATCGCGCGCGTGCTGCGGGCTTCTGGAGCCGACGTCACCGCCGAGTACTACATCAACGACGCCGGTTCGCAGATGAACGTCTTCGCCAACTCAGTCCTTTCCCGGCTCCACGGCCGGGGCGTCCCCGAGGGCGGCTACCCCGGTGAGTACATTCGCGAACTCGGCGATGAAGTACTCAAAGCGCACCCCGATATCCGTGAACTCACGGACGAGGCTGCCCTGCCGGTCATCCGTGCCGCTGCCTACGAGGCACAGATGGCCGATATCAAAGCAACGCTGGCAGATTTCGGCGTGGAGTTCGACGTCTTCTTCTCCGAGAAGGAACTGCACGACGCCGGTGCCATTGAATCTGCCGTTGCCCGCCTCCGCGAACAGGGCCATGTGTTCGACGACGGCGGCGCCGTTTGGTTGCGCACCACTGACTTCGGCGATGACAAAGACCGCGTCATGATCCGCGCGAACGGAGAACCGACTTATTTCGCCGCCGATGCCGCGTACTACCTCTCCAAGAAGGACCGCGGTTTCACCGAGAAGATTTACCTTCTTGGTGCCGATCACCACGGCTACATCAATCGCCTGAAGGCTATTGCGGCGTGCGCGGGCGACGATCCCGAAGTAAACATTGAGGTTCTCATTGGACAGTTGGTGTCCGTCAACGGCGCCAAGTTGTCCAAACGCGCGGGGAACATCATTGAACTCAAGGACCTCA
The DNA here is from genome assembly GCF_056395565.1 of Paenarthrobacter sp. 10L412. Taxonomy (NCBI): domain Bacteria; kingdom Bacillati; phylum Actinomycetota; class Actinomycetes; order Micrococcales; family Micrococcaceae; genus Paenarthrobacter; species Paenarthrobacter sp. 10L412. The sequence goes on from NZ_JBFTJT010000007.1 coordinate 280,020, forward strand.
TTTCCTGGTTGGGCAAGGACGCAGTGCGCTACTCCCTTGCCCGGTTCCCTGCCGACTCGCCGCTGACACTGGACCCGGAACTGCTCAAGAAGAACAGCAACGAGAACCCAGTGTTCTATGTGCAATACGCCCATGCCCGCTCCAGGGGAACCGCGCGCAATGCCGCCGAGGCGGGGGTGGACCGATCTGTGTTCGACGCATCGCTGCTGGATCACGCCACGGAGAACGAGCTTCTCTCCTACCTCGGCAGCTACCCCTCCATCGTGGCCAAAGCAGCCGAGCTCCGCGAACCGCACCGCGTTGCCCGCCATCTTGAAGTTATCGCCGGTGCCTACCACCGCTGGTACGACGCCTGCCGTGTCTCGCCGCTGGGCGAGGAACCCGTGCTGGACGTGAACCGGACTCGTCTCTGGCTCAACGACGCCACCAGCCAGGTGCTTGCCAACGGACTCGGACTGCTGGGCGTTTCCGCGCCGGAACGGATGTAAGGCCATGAGCACAAACACCGCACCAAATTCACCCCAGGCCTCTCCGCTTGCCCCTGACTGGCTGGCCGTCCCCGAGGACCTTAACGTCCTTCAGGCACCGATGTGGGCAGCCGGCGTGGAGAAGAACGACGCCGGTGAGGTCACCATTGACGGGATTTCAGTCAGCGACCTCAAGGCGCAATTCGGCACGCCACTCTTTGTGATGAGCGAATCTGACTTCCGCGCGCGTGCCCGTGCTTTCAAGGACGCCTTCGACGACGCTTTCGCAGACATCTGCGGGGGAGTGGATGTCTACTATGCGGGCAAGTCCTTTCTGTGCACATCAGTAGCACGATGGGTGGCCGAGGAAGGCCTTCGCCTGGACACCTGTTCCGGAGGCGAACTGGCCGTTGCTGCCCGGGCAGGAATCCCGGGGGCCAAGCTGGGCCTGCACGGCAACAACAAGTCCGACGCCGAGATCAACCGGGCGCTGGATATGAGGGTGGGCCGCATCGTGGTGGACAGCCTCGATGAATTGGAACGGGTAGCCAAGATTGCGTCCAGCCGCGGCGAAACCGCCAAGGTCATGCTGCGCCTCACGCCAGGGGTGCATGCCCACACCCACGAATTCATCGCCACAGCGCACGAGGACCAGAAGTTTGGCCTCTCCATGGCTGAGGACTCCACCGAGGAAGCTGGCCTGTCTGCCGCTGAGGAAGCCGTTGCAGCCGCGACGTCGTACCCGAGCGTGGAACTCCTGGGGTTGCACTGTCACATCGGTTCCCAGATCTTCGAGGCGGACGGATTCGCGCTGGCTGCGGAGAAGCTCCTCGGTTTTCAGGCAGCGATGCAGGCCAAATACTCCATCATCCTGCCGGAATTGGACCTCGGGGGCGGCTACGGTATCGCCTATACGCCAGTGGACACCCCCCGCCCTCCAGCGGAAATCGCGCAGGCGATGGCCGCCGTCGTGCGTTCAAAGTGCGCGGAACTCGGCATCGAAGCGCCCCGTGTTTCCATCGAACCCGGACGCGCGATCGTCGGGAGCACCACGTTCACTTTGTATGAGGTAGGCACGCTTAAAACTGTTCGCGTGGACGTTCCGGGCACCGAAACAGGTTCTGAGAACGTTACGTATCCGCGTCGGTATGTGTCGGTGGACGGAGGAATGAGCGACAACGCCCGTCCGGTGCTTTACGACGCGGATTATTCGGCGATTTTGGCTTCCCGTGACTCCGATGCAGCTCCGCAACTGTCCCGCGTAGTGGGCAAACATTGCGAGAGCGGCGACATAGTTGTTAGAGATGTATATCTGCCCGCGGATGTGGCAGCCGGTGATTTGCTCGCAGTACCGGGTACCGGCGCCTATTGCTGGGCCCTCTCCAGCAACTACAACTACCTGGCCCGGCCTGGCGTTGTCGCTGTGCGCGACGGAGCCGCCAGGCTCATTGTCCGCGGGGAAACCGAAGAAGATCTCTTGAACCGCGACATGGGAGTGGCGAATGTCTGAAGTGCGAACCCTGAAGGTGGCCCTGCTGGGCTGTGGCAATGTAGGGGCCCAGGTCGCGCGCATTCTTATTGACGACGCCGAGGCACTGGCCGCCCGCAGTGGTGCCCGCCTCGAGCTGTCCGGTATTGCCGTGCGCAACATCGACTCGCCGCGCGACGTCGAACTGCCCCGTGAACTCTTTACCACGGACGCCGAGACCCTCGTCAAGGACGCAGACCTCGTCATCGAGCTCATGGGCGGCATTGAACCCGCACGTACGCTCATCGTCACCGCCATCCAGAATGGCGCCTGCGTTGTCACCGGTAACAAGGCGCTGCTCGCGCAGGACGGCCCCACTCTCTACGAAGAGGCTGACAAGGCCGGCGTTCAGCTGTCCTACGAAGCCGCCGTTGCCGGTGCCATTCCCATTCTGCGCCCGATCCGCGACAGCCTCTCCGGCGATCGCATTACGAGGGTTCTCGGGATCGTGAACGGGACCACCAACTTCATCCTTGACCAGATGGACAGCACTGGCGCGCAGTTTGCAGACGCCCTTGCCGAAGCCCAGCGCCTCGGTTACGCCGAAGCTGACCCCACTGCCGACGTTGAGGGCCATGACGCAGCTGCCAAGGCTGCGATCCTGGCATCGTTGTCCTTCCATACAAGGTTCTCCCTGGACGACGTCTACTGCGAGGGGATCACCAAGGTCAGTGCCGCGGACATCGCTTCGGCCAAGGAAGCCGGCTTCGTCATCAAGCTTTTGGCCATCGCCGAGAAAATCGAAGCCTCAGAGAACGGCAGCGGAATCTCGGTGCGCGTGCACCCCACCCTCCTGCCACGCGAACACCCGCTGGCAGCCGTCCGCGGTGCGTTCAACGCGGTCTTCATCGAAGCCGAAAACGCTGGTGAACTGATGTTCTATGGCCAGGGGGCCGGGGGGACTCCCACTGCCTCTGCTGTGTTGGGTGACCTTGTCTCCGCTGCCAGGCGCCTGGTCCTCGGCGGTCCCGGCCGCACGGAAACAACTACCGGGCATGTTCCGGCACTTTCCATTGATGCCTCCAACACCAGCTATTACATCGGTCTGGATGTAGCAGACCAAGCAGGTGTGCTGGCTCGCATCGCCCATATTTTTGCGGAGAACGGCGTATCCATCGAGATCATGCGTCAAACGATCCACCGCGACTCCGCCTCGAATGTTGAGTCGGCTGAGCTGAAAATCGTGACGCACCGTGCATCCGAAGCTGCACTCGCAGCAACCGTCGAGGCCATCAAGGGCCTGGACGTGATCAATTCTGTGACATCCGTACTGCGGGTAGAAGGGGTCTAAGTGGCTCACCAATGGCGCGGAGTAATCCGCGAATACGCTGATCGTTTGCCTGTAACGGAAGCCACCAAGGTCATCACCCTCGGCGAGGGCGGCACCCCGCTCGTCCACGCACAGAAGCTTTCCGAGCTGACCGGCTCGCAGGTGTACCTGAAGGTCGAGGGCATGAACCCCACGGGTTCCTTCAAGGACCGCGGCATGACCATGGCTATGACGGCGGCCGTCGAAGCCGGCGCCAAAGCTGTTGTATGTGCTTCCACCGGAAACACCTCGGCCTCGGCCGCGGCATACGCAACGGCCGCAGGCCTCAAGTGCGCTGTGCTGGTCCCCGAAGGCAAGATCTCCATGGGTAAGCTCAGCCAGGCGATTGCGCACGGCGCCACGCTGCTGCAGGTGGACGGCAACTTCGACAACTGCCTGGACATCGCCCGCAAGCTTGGGGAGTCCTACCCGGTCTTCCTGGTGAACTCGGTCAACCCTGCCCGTATCCAGGGCCAGAAGACGGGTGCCTTCGAAGTTGTGGACTCCCTGGGCGATGCCCCGGATATCCATGTTCTGCCTGTCGGCAACGCCGGTAACATCACTGCCTACTGGAAGGGATACAAGGAGTACTCCGCTCCCTTCGAGACCGCCAACGGCACGCTGCCGGCCGTCTCCACCAAGACACCCATCATGTGGGGTTTCCAGGCTGCCGGTGCAGCGCCGTTCGTTGCAGGGCACCCGATCACTGAACCGGACACTATCGCCACTGCCATCCGCATCGGCAACCCGGCATCTTGGGACACGGCGATCGCTGCCCGCGACGAATCCGGTGGCCTGATTGAAGCTGTCACGGATGAGGAAATCCTGGACGCCCACCGTTGGCTCTCTTCCAAGGAAGGCGTCTTTGTGGAGCCCGGCTCTGCTGCCGGCGTGGCAGGCCTGATCAAGAAGCACGCTGCTGGTGAGGTTCCGTCCGGCAAGACCATCGTCATCACCGTTACCGGCCACGGACTGAAGGACCCCCAGTGGGCCCTCCGCACGGAGGACGGCAGCGATGTGCAGCCGGTCAAGGTTTCCAATGACGTCGTCACCGTTGCCGCGGAACTGGGACTGGAAGAAAAATAAGAGTGGAACAAACGCAGCCCACCGCGACCGATCGTCAACTCGTCGCGGCAGGCCAGCGGCTGACCGTCAAGGTCCCCGGTACGAGCGCCAACCTGGGTCCCGGCTACGACAGCCTCGGCTTGGCCCTATCCATTTATGACACCTTGACGGTGGAAACGCTCACCACCGGAGAGCTCGAATTCGAGCTCTCCGGTGAGGGCGCCGATACCCTTCCGCGCGACTCCAGCCACTTGGTGGTGCGTGCGATCGACCTTGCCTTGGAACGTTTGGGTTTCCGGCATTCCGGCCTACGGATCACGGCTGACAACGTTAATCCGCATGGACGCGGGCTGGGTTCCTCCGCCTCCGCAGTTGTAGCGGCGGTTACTGCCGCCAATTCCTTGGTTCCAAAAGAGGCGCAGCAGGATCTCGACTGGGTCCTGCAGCTGACCAGCGAAATGGAAGGCCACCCGGACAACGTCGCCCCCGCCATTTTTGGCGGACTGGCGCTGTCATGGCAGGACAGCGAGCAGTACAGCAGCACGCGTGCTGAAGTAGCCCGATCCGTGGTTCCCGTGGTGGCGGTTCCAGATTATGAACTCTCCACCGAAACCGCTCGCGGACTTTTGCCCGCGTCTGTGGGTCATCATGCTGCTGCGATGAACTCCGGACGTGCAGCGTTGCTTATCCACGCGTTGACAACGCAGCCGGAATTCCTGCTGCCCGGTACCGAAGACTACCTGCACCAGAGCTACCGGGCCGAAGCGATGCGGCCCAGCGCGGACCTTATTGCGGCGCTGCGGACGGCCGGTCACGCTGCTGTGGTTTCCGGTGCCGGTCCTACTGTCATGGTCCTGGCCAACGGGCCCGGCGAAGCGGCAACCGTCGCCGAATTCATCGAGGTGTTTACTGCCGCCAACACACCCAACGTCGGTTGGCGTGTGATGACGCTGGCTGTGGACGTTGAAGGTGCTAGAGTGGAAGTGCACCGGCGGTAAAGCCGCGGGCAGTTCCCTGATTTTGGATCTTGGCGGTTTCGCTGTTCCTTTCGTCAACTGTGCCAACGTCTGACGGTGCCGTCTCCTTCCGGCCTGTCTCAGGTGCCGCAGAACTCTCTCTGTTCCCTGAATATTCAGTCGGCTGTCCGGGCAACTGGGTTCAGTGAAGACGATCAGTATCCGGCCCTGTTGGCCACAATCCATCAGGCACGGCCGAAATCACCGGCTGCAGATCTGAACTGCAGCCCAGAACAAATCATCGCGTCCAGCTCTCGCTCTGGACGCCGTCGAGGGGGAAGGATCCTTCGTGACAGAAACCACTGAGCTGGCTTCAGCTGTGGACACAACAACTTCTGCTGCTGAGTCGTCAACAGCAGCAACCACCAAGAGCAGCGGCCTTGCAGGCCTTAAGCTCGCCCAGCTCCAGGCTCTTGCCAGCCAGCTGGGGATCTCCGGTGGGTCCCGTATGCGCAAGGGGGACTTGGTAACAGCCATTTCCGCCCATCGTGCCGGGACTTCTACCGCCAAGGCCCCGGCCAAGGCATCGACGAAGGCTGCCACCGCGCCCAAGGCAGCGCCGGCTCCCGAGGTTAAGGTTGCGGAGAAGAGCGCTCCTGCCGCCGAAGTGAGCACGGAAGCGCCGGCCCAGGAAGCCCCTCGTGGACGTGGACGTGGCCGTAGCCGCCGCGCCACCAGCGATGGCGTAATTGCCGCGGCAGAGGCCGCTGCACCCGCTGAAGCGCCGGCTGCGCCGGTTGCAGAGCCCGAGGCAGCGCCGGAAGCCGGCGAAGCCGTCACCGAGCGTCGCCAGCCCCGCACCCGTAACCGTCGCCGCAGCGAGACTGCTGCAGCTCCGGAGGAAACCGCAGAAGCCCCGGCCGCTGAGCAGCGTCCCGAGCGCACAGAACAGCGCAGTGAGCAGCGTGAACAGCGTGGCGAACGTACTGAGCAGCGTGAACAGCGTGGCGAGCGGACCGAGCAGCGTGAACAGCGTGGCGAACGGACCGAGCAGCGTGAACAGCGTGGCGAACGCACTGAACAGCGTGAACAGCGTGGCGAACGCACTGAACAGCGTGAACAGCGTGCCGAGCGCACTGAACAGCGCGAGCAGGCCGACTCCGGCGATCAGTCCCGTGAACGTCGCGACTCCCGCGGACGCCGTGAGGACAACACCGACCTCGACGACACTGGAAACCGCCGCAACCGCAGGAACCGCCGTGATCGCAACGATCAGAACGAGCGCAGCGACCGTCGTGGCGGTCAGGACAGCCGCGACGGCAACACCCGCAGCGACCGCTTCCGCGACCGCAACGAACGCCGCCGTGGCCGTGCACAGGGGCCGGATGTTGACGACATCGAGGTTACCGAAGACGACGTCCTGCTCCCCGTAGCGGGCATCCTGGACGTCCTGGAGAACTACGCATTCATCCGGACGTCCGGCTACCTCCCCGGTGCGAACGACGTCTACGTTTCGCTGGCACAGGTCAAGAAGTACAACCTCCGCAAGGGAGACGCCGTCGTTGGCGCCATCCGTGCACCACGCGAAGGTGAAGACCGCAACCAGCAGTCTTCGCGCCAGAAGTTCAATGCCCTCGTTCGTGTTACTTCGGTCAACGGCAAAACTCCTGAAGAGCTCAAGGACCGCGTCGAGTTCGCCAAACTGGTGCCGCTGTACCCGTCCGAGCGCCTGCGCCTGGAAACAGACCCCAAGAAGATCGGTCCGCGTGTCATCGACCTCGTGGCTCCGATCGGCAAGGGCCAGCGTGGCCTGATCGTCTCCCCGCCCAAGGCCGGAAAGACGCTCATCCTGCAGTCCATTGCGAACGCGATCACCACCAACAACCCTGAGGTCCACCTCATGATGGTGTTGGTTGACGAACGTCCCGAAGAAGTCACGGACATGCAGCGCACCGTCAAGGGTGAGGTCATTGCCTCCACCTTCGACCGCCCCGCAGACGACCACACCACGGTTGCCGAGCTCTCCATCGAACGCGCCAAGCGCCTCGTTGAAATGGGCATGGACGTGGTGGTCCTCCTGGACTCCATGACCCGCCTGGGCCGCGCCTACAACCTGGCAGCACCGGCCTCCGGCCGCATCCTGTCCGGTGGTGTCGACTCCGCAGCGCTCTACCCGCCGAAGCGCTTCTTCGGTGCCGCCCGCAACATCGAAAACGGTGGCTCGCTCACCATCCTGGCAACGGCTCTCGTCGAGACCGGCTCCAAGATGGACGAGGTTATCTTCGAGGAGTTCAAGGGCACCGGCAACATGGAGCTCCGCCTGTCCCGCCAGCTGGCAGACAAGCGCATCTTCCCGGCCGTGGACGTCAACGCGTCCGGCACACGCCGCGAAGAGAACCTGCTCTCGCCGGAAGAAGTCAAGATCATGTGGAAGCTGCGCCGGGTCCTTTCAGGCCTTGAGCAGCAGCAGAGCCTTGAGCTGCTGACCAACAAGATCCGGGAGACGCAAAGCAACGTCGAGTTCCTCATGCAGGTTCAGAAGACGACGCTTGGAGCGAAGTCCGACAACGACAAATAGCGTTACGTGGGGTGGGGCCGTCGAGTAATTTTGCCGGCCCCGCCCCTTCGCGTTGCTGCTGACATACTGCGTAAGTCAGCAGCAACGCTACGACAGGCCCGATGCCACTCCCGGGCCGGCAAAATTACCCGACGGCGGACTCGTCACCTTTGCGTCCGGCCGTCACCTCCCCGGGGCGGGAATTCGTGCGGCCTACGGAATCGTTGGCGCAAATTAGACTTGGATACGAGTCGAAAGAGGTTTGAAAATGTTTGAGTCCGTTCAGGGATTGCTTGATGAGCATGCTGCTATCCAGGCGCAGTTGAGTGATCCTGCTGTTTATGCCGATCAGTCTGCTGCCCGGAAATTGGGGCGGCGTTCTGCGCAGCTCCAGGGCATTGTGGAGGCGTATAACAAGTGGCGCGGGCTCAATGATGATTTGGAAGCTGCCAAAGAGATGGCTGACGAGGACCCCGAATTCGCTGCAGAAGTTGTGCAGCTGGAGGAGCAGATTCCCGCGGCACAGGAGCGGCTGCGTCGTCTGCTGATCCCTCGTGATCCGGACGATGCCCGCAACGTGATCCTTGAAGTCAAGGGCGGCGAAGGCGGCGACGAAGCTGCGTTGTTCGCTGGCGACCTTCTGCGGATGTACATGCGGTACGCCGAGTCGCGGGGCTGGAAGACTGAGATGATCTCCGCTACCGAATCCGATCTTGGTGGATACAAGGACGTTGCCGTGGCCATCAAGGGCAACTCGAACGACCCCGCGGAGGGCGTCTTTGCGCGGTTGAAGTTCGAAGGCGGTGTGCACCGGGTGCAGCGCGTTCCGGTTACAGAGTCGCAGGGCCGTATCCACACATCCGCGGCCGGCGTCCTGGTGCTTCCCGAAGTGGATGAACCCGAAGAACTTGAAATCAACCAGAACGACCTCAAGATCGATGTCTACCGTTCCTCCGGTCCCGGTGGCCAGTCCGTAAACACCACTGACTCCGCAGTTCGCATCACCCACTTGCCTACGGGCATCGTGGTGGCCATGCAGAACGAAAAGTCGCAGCTGCAGAACCGCGAAGCCGGTATGCGCGTGCTCCGTGCCCGGCTCCTGGCCCACCAGCAGGAACAGATCGACGCCGCCAACTCCGAACAGCGCAAGTCGCAGATCCGTACGATGGACCGCTCGGAGCGCATCCGCACCTACAACTTCCCGGAAAACCGCATTGCGGACCACCGCACCGGGTATAAGGCCTACAACCTCGACGCCGTGATGAATGGTGATCTGGAACCCGTCATCCAGTCGGCGATTGAAGCGGACGAGCAGTCGCGCCTGGACGCCCTGGGCGAATAGCAGAGCACCACAAGCCTGCCGATTTCCAGCTATCGGGGTTACAGATATGACGATTTTCCCAGGCCAGAGCCTCGCGGACGCCGTTCGCGAGGCCACTGCCGTTTTGTCCGACGCCGGAGTCCCCACCCCCCGCGTCGATGCCGAACTTCTTGCGGAGCACCTGCTGGGCGTGGGGTTGGGCCGGTTGCGGGCAATGCTCCTGGGTGATTCCCCCGCCCCTGAAGGCTACGCCGAACTGGTGGCTGAGCGTGCCGGACGCGTACCGCTTCAGCACATCACCGGCGTCGCATATTTCCGCCATCTTGAGCTGCAGGTGGGGCCGGGTGTGTTCATTCCCCGACCCGAAACGGAATCCGTTGTCCAGCTTGTCATCGACCACGTGGCCGGCATGTCCCACCCCAAGATCGTGGACCTCGGAACCGGTTCGGGAGCCATTGCCGGTTCAATCGCGCACGAGGTTCCAGGAGCTGAAGTCCATGCCGTGGAATTCAGCACTTTTGCCCATGCATGGGCCAGCAGGAACCTTGAACCGCTGGGCGTCTCGCTGATCCAGGGCGATCTCAGGGATGCCTTGCCTGAACACAACGGCTCCTTTGACGTTGTGGTGTCCAATCCGCCGTACATCCCTGCCGAAGCCATCCCGAACGAGCCCGAAGTTGCGCTGCATGATCCGCCAGAAGCACTGTACGGTGGGGGAGCGGATGGCATGGAACTCCCGATGGCGGCAGCAGCCAGTGCGGGCCGCCTCCTGAAACCTGGCGGCTACTTCGTGATGGAACACGCAGAAGTCCAGGCGGATTGGATCAGCGGCATGTTGCGTCGAGCGGGACGTTGGCAGGACATCACCACGCACTTTGACCTCAACGGCAAGGAACGTGCCACGAGCGCGGTGCTGGCAAACAAGGCTCCTGATGAGTGAAAGAATAGCGCTGTGACCACAACCTACAATTGCACTTCCGATGACCAGCGGGCTGAAGGACTTCAACACGCGCAGCGTGCCATCAGCGAAAAGAAGTGCATCGTGCTGCCGACGGACACCGTGTACGGCATTGCAGCTGACGCCTTTTCCCCCTTGGCCGTAACAATGTTGTTGGCTTCCAAGGGCCGTAGCCGGCAAATGCCCCCACCGGTCCTGATTCCACGCATCAACGCCCTGGACGGACTCGCGAACGATGTATCCGCCGACGCCAGGGCCTTGGCTCAGGCGTTCTGGCCCGGTGGCCTGACGCTCATCCTTCACGCCCAGCCGTCTTTGGATTGGGACCTGGGTGATACCAAGGGCACTGTTGCCCTGCGGATGCCTGACGACGAACTCGCACTGGAACTTCTGGGCCTTACCGGGCCGCTGGCTGTGTCATCGGCCAACCGCACGGGGCAGGAAGCAGCGCAGACCGCTTCAGAGGCGCGGCTCCAGCTCGCGGATTCCGTGGAGGTTTACCTGGAAGGCGGCTTCCGGCCCGTGAAGGGTACTGCTGCACTGCCTTCTACCATCGTGGATGCGACCTCCGAACCCTTCCGGGTGGTACGTCAGGGCGCCATCTCCCTGGAACGCTTGCGTGAGGTTGTTCCTTCCATCCTCGGTGTTGACGAGCCTGTACCTTCCGTTGCTCCGGCAGCAGAAACCGAAGCAGCAGCACAGGAAGAACCTGTCTCCGAGGCCGCCGCGGCGCAAGACGCACCCATCGAAGTAACGCAAGCACCCGCCGTCGAGGATCCGGCGCCTGCTGTATCAGCATCGGCACCCGACGCCCCACGTGAAGCCAAACCCGAATGATTCCGGACCGCCAGCGCGTCCCCGTCCTTGACGTCGACGCGACTCCGCTGCGCGTCAATGAATTGATCGATGCCCTTGACGGACTTATCTCCACCGGAACCACCCGTACTGTGCTCGGCCACAATCTTCACAGCATTACGCTGTTCCACTCGTGTGCAGATTTCCGTTCACTTTACGATCAAAGCTCGATCGTCCTCCTTGACGGCGCTCCAGTAGCCATGCTTTGGGGATTGGCCCACAAACGGCAACTGAAGCCCCTGGGACAAGGCCCCATGGCATACCGGCTTGGATCCATGGACTGGATCCCGGCTCTTGGGGGAGTGAAGGGGCTGGAACGGGTGGCCGTGATCGGGGCCGGACGGGCCGCAAATACGCAAGCGGTGGCCCAGCTGCGCACGATTATTCCGGACGCGAGCGTAGATGGCATGCCCGGCGAAGGATGGGACGATGCGCTGGAAATGGCTGTCGTGGAGTGGTTGGACCGCTTCCGTCCTCAACTGGTGCTGCTGGGCCTTGGCATGCCGCTGCAGGAAACGGTCCTGCATCGACGACTCACTCAGTTTCCGCCCGCTGTATATTGTGCAGTTGGCGGTGCCATTGAACAGGTGGCCGGAGTCCAGAAGCTCGCGCCACGGTGGCTCGGGCGCCTTGGGCTCGAATGGGCATGGCGCTTGGTTCTCCATCCGGGCCGCGTTGCCTACAGAGTTTTTGTTGAACCGTGGAAGTTGGCGGGCCTGCTGATACGGCGCCACTTCCAGCCATCCCAGACCAAAGGCAAGTAAATGACGTCCAAACCCGTTGTGGTCGCCGTTGTGGTGACCTTTAACCGGCGTGAACTCCTTGAGACCACCCTGGCCGGCATTACCGCCGGCACCAAGGTGCCGGACGCCGTCGTCGTCGTGGACAATGCCTCCACGGACGAAACCGCCGAATTCCTCCGGACCTACCGTGGCCCTGTTCCTACGGACGTTGTTACGCTCAATGCCAACGTGGGCGGTGCCGGGGGATTTGTTGTGGGCATGGAGCGTGCAGTCCTGGACCACGGTGCTGACCACGTCTGGATCATGGACGACGACACCGAGCCACAGCCGGGCGCACTTCGCGAGGCACTGGATGTGTCCGAGGCCTATCAACAGGAAGCGGGGGAAGCTCCGGCGTTCATCGCCAGCCGGGTGGTGTGGACGGATGGGCGCGACCACCCAATGAATCGCATGCGTCCACGCATCGGAGCCAGCGAAGCGGCGCGGAGCATGGCGACCCGGCTCGGGGCGGTTCAGATCCGCAGCGCATCGTTCGTTTCTGTCCTGATCCGCGCGGACGAGATCCGGCGTCACGGACTGCCCATCGCGGATTACTTCATCTGGAACGACGACCTCGAATACACGGCAAGGGTTTCGCGCCGCGGAATTGCGTTGGCTACCAACGCGTCGGTAGCCAACCACCACACGAAAGTATTCGGAGATGCAGGCGCGGACCCCGGCCCTCGTTTCTATTACGAAGTTCGAAACAAGCTCTGGGTTTACACCAGGTCCAACGCCCTGACCCCTTGGGAAAAGGTCCTCTTTACCGGGGCTTCGCTGCGCAATTGGACCAAGACCATTGCTGCGTCGTCGAACCGCAAAGTTCTGCTTGATGGCTTGTTCAAGGGCCTGCTCCACAGTTTGAGGGCGCCCCGGTCCAACGCCCAAGTGCTCAAGGGGATCTACGCCCTGCGCAACGTCCAGGAGCCTGCCAAGTAAAGGCCTGCCGCTTGACTACAGCGCATCAGCTGTAGCTTTGCGGCTGCGTCACGCCGGTGGTCACGACCGTTGGCATTAGTATCGTGACTAGAGTCCACAGAAATCCCAGCATCATTTGGCACAGCCGGTGCAGGCATGGCGACGGAGTACTTCCATTTATCGACAGACAGAAATCCACACCTTGACCTGCCCAGAACTACACGGCTTTTCAGCGATGCACCGGCTGCATACGTTGGTCCGTGTACCTGTTTCCGGCATTGGGCTGCCTTCCGGAGCCGCGTCATGATTATGTACCTGCTGATGGCGCTCACGGCTGCACTGGTGTCCTATGCCGGAACGTGGGGAGCCCGCGTGCTCGGGAACAAATTACGGCTTTACCGTCCCATCCGCAGCAGGGACATGCACTCCGCACTCATCTCAAAACTGGGCGGGCTTGGCATCTTTGCAGGCTTTTTTGTTGCGCTTGTGGTGGCAAGCAACTCCTTCTTCGTTAAGGACATTTTCAGGCATAACGATGCTCCGTGGGGCATATTGGCCGGAGCAGTAGTGATCGTCGCAGTGGGGGTCGCGGACGATATCCTCGACATCCGCTGGTGGATCAAGCTCCTGGGGCAGGCAGCAGCGGCTTTCATCGTCGCCATCTGGGGGGTGAGGATGTCTGTGGTTCCCTTCATCCCCGAACCGATCCTGATTGAATCCGAGCTCGTCCAGATTGTCCTGACAGCCGGGCTGATTGTTACCACCATGAATGCCGTCAACTTCATTGATGGGCTGGATGGACTGGCCGCAGGTGTAGCCACCATAGGCGGCGGTGCCTTCTTCCTCACGGCGTATTGGGTGCACCGGAACAACCCGTCCACTGACAATTCAGACCTTGCGACACTCCTGATGGCGATCCTGGTGGGTGGCTGCATCGGCTTCCTGCCGCATAACTGGTTTCCAGCCAAGATCTTCATGGGGGACTCCGGTGCCATGCTCATCGGTCTCCTCATGGCTTCAGCCGGCGTAGTGGCCACGGGGCAAATCGGTTCCGGGCTCTACGACCGCGCCAACGGCATTCCTACGATCATCCCGATCCTCCTGCCGTTCGCCGTCCTGTCCCTTCCGCTCCTGGATTTCGGGATGGCTGTGGTTCGCAGGACCGCGCGGGGACAGTCTCCTTGGTCCGCAGACCGTGGGCACCTCCACCACAAACTGGTGGACCTCGGCTACTCGCACCGCACCGCCGTCGTCATGCTTTATGTCTGGACGTGCATCCTGGCGTTCGGAGGTGTGGCGTTCGCCGTGTTCCCTTGGCAGATTGTGTTGATCGTGGTGGTTGTAGCTGCTCTCGTCATGGCCGCCGTTACCGCATGGCCGTACTTCACGCGGAATACGGCGGGGCCAGGGGAGCGCTCATGACTTCCGGTTATGGTCACAGTTCTATCTCATGTAGAATTCTTTCTGCGGACAGTCACTCGCCCGTAACCCCACTTTGAGAATATGGCACCTGTGCCACGAGGATTGGTATCCCCATGACATCCAACGCCGATTCCGGACGCCCGTCCGGTAAACGTGCTGTTGGAGTTTCCGGGGAGACATCCAACCTGTGGCTCCGCTTGCTGCTCTTGAGTTCCGCTGCTGCTCTGGCCGGATTGATCGTGACGAGTATCGTCGCAGCGTTCATGAATGGTGGCCAAGGCGCGCTTTCAGCAGCATTCGGGGCCGCGCTGGTCATGCTCTTCTTTGCGATCAGCCTTCTGATCGGTCATTTTGTTGGCCGCAATAATCCTTCCGGCGCTGTCGGCCTGTTCGTGGCGACGTACTTCGTAAAAGTCGTCGGATTTGCCGTGGTCCTCTTTGTTATCGGTACTCCCGCCTGGTTGCACGGCCGATGGTTCATCATCGGCGCAGTTGTGGCCGTCGTCCTTTGGCAGGCTGCAGAAATCTACGGTTTCAGCAAAGCCCGCCTGCAGATCTACAACGATCCTGCGGATGAGAAGGGCGGTACGGATGTCTCTGCGTAAGCGTAATTCCCAGCTGTCGAGCCACGCTCCATCCCAAGGTGCGGCCAACGATTCTGCCGACGCCGGAAACGATGGTGGATACAACGCCGGCATCGCCGTCTTCAGCTACATCGTTGGCGGGATCATTCTCTGGAGTTTGATAGGCTGGGGTCTGGATAATCTGTGGGGGACCCGCTGGATTGTGCTCCTTGGCGCTCTGCTGGGAGCCGCAGGAGGGTTCTATCTTTCCCATATGCACGGCCTCACCAGGCAAAGCTCTTCTTCTGGCGAGAGCAACGCAGACAGCGGTCCGTCCACGGACGGGGACAGTAATGCCAAATAATTTCACACGGAATATGGATGCGTCGAGCGCGTCCGGCTTCCAACCAATGCCCAATGATGGACACAGCAGAGAGGAAACGCGTTGATCGCGCTTGCGCTCCCCGCCCAGGATTCGGGGTCATTCACCCCACCCGGAATCGACGAAATGCACCTGCCGGCAATCCTGCCTTGGGGTGCGCACGATGGCTTCTCCAAGCAGATGCTGCTGGTGATCCTTTCGGTCGTCATTATCGCTACATTCTTCATCCTCGCTGCACGTAAGCAGCAGCTGGTTCCCGGCAAGCTGCAGTTCGCAGGCGAAATGGCCTACGGCTTCGTCCGCAACAGCATCGCCAAGGACATCATCGGCGGCAAGGACTTCATCAAGTACGTCCCGCTGTTGTTCAGCTTGTTCTTCTTCATCCTGGTGAACAACATCTACGGCGCCATCCCCGTGATCCAGCTCCCGAGCTTCTCCCACGTTGGCGGCGCGTATGTGCTGGCCGGCATCGTGTACTTCACCTGGATCATCATCGGAATCAAGAAGAACGGGCTGAAGTATTTCAAGCTGGCAACCGTTCCCTCCGGTGTGCCGTGGTACATCCTGCCGATCGTTGTTCCGATCGAAATCATCTCCAACTTCCTGGTCCGCCCCGTTACGCACAGCCTCCGTCTGTTTGCGACCATGCTGGCCGGCCACCTGATCGTCATGCTCGCCGGTTCCGGTATTGAGTTCCTGATCATGCAGGAGAACGTCCTTTTGAAGGGCACCTCGGTTCTCGTCCTTGTCGGCGCTATTGCCATGTACATGCTCGAGGCCCTGATCATGGCTCTGCAGGCTTACGTGTTCACCTTGCTGACCGCGATCTACATTGAAGGCGCCCTGCACGCCGACAGCCACTAGGCTCAAAAACTTCCCCTTGAGGGGATTGAAGTAAACCAAACAACCTGCCACATGGGTGGCATCTTGAAAGGAAAAAAATGGAAGGCAATCTCAACCTCGTAGGTTACGGTCTGTCCGCAATCGGCGGTGGTATCGGTGTGGGTCTCGTATTCGCGGCTTACATCAACGGTGTTGCTCGTCAGCCGGAAGCTCAGCGCGTGCTGCAGCCGATCGCATTCCTTGGTCTGGCACTGACCGAAGCTCTTGCCATCCTCGGCCTCGTCTTCGCTTTCGTTCTCTAGTCTTCGACTTTCGAACAAAGCGAATTCCGCAACCGAGTAGATAGGACGGGTGAAATATGAATCAGCTGATCATCTCAGCCGCCACTGAAGGCGAAGAGGCCACTAACCCTCTCGTTCCCAATGTTTGGGAAATGGGCGTCGTCCTCGTCGGCTTTGCTGTCCTCCTGTACATCGTGGTCAAGTTCATTGTCCCGATGTTCGAGAAGACCTTCGCAGAGCGCGCCGAAGCGATTGAAGGTGGCATCGCAAAGGCAGAAAAGGCACAGGCCGAAGCTTCTGCAGCTCTTGAAGAGTACAAGCAGCAGCTCACCGATGCCCGCGCCGAAGCCAACCGGATCCGCGAAGAAGCACGCGCTGAAGGCGCCCAGATCCTCGCGGACCTGAAGGCGAAGGCTGCTGCCGAGTCTGCCCGCATCACCGAGCAGGCACACGCTGCCATTGAGTCCGAGCGCCAGGCAGCTGTTGTCTCGCTTCGCTCAGAGGTTGGCACTTTGGCTACCACGTTGGCTGGCCGCATCGTTGGTGAAGCACTCACTGATGATGAGCGTGCAGCACGCGTTGTGGACCGCTTCCTGGCAGATCTGGAGACCCAGAACGCAGGTGCAGCTAAGTAATGGCAGGTATATCGAGCGAATCGCTGACCAAGGCGCTGGCGCAGCTGGAAGCCAAGCTTCCTTTTGCCTCGCTGCAGTTGGCAAAGGACCTCTTCGGAATCCTGGGAACGGTGGACAGCTCGGCTGGCTTGCGCCGCGCCCTGACTGACCCGTCCCGTAGCGGAGACGAGAAGTCGGCGCTGGTCAAGCAGCTTGTTAGCGGAAAAGTCTCCGCTGATGCTGCTGAAATCGCAAGCGGATTGGCTAGCTTACGCTGGGCATCTGCACGCGATATCGGCGATGCACTCGAGACTCTTGCCGCCACGGTTGTCATTGCCGTAGCTGAAAACAAGTCGGCCGTTTCTGCCTCTGGTATTACGGGGCTGGAAGAGCTGGAAAACGATCTGTTTGCTTTCAACCAGGCCGTCGCTTCCAGCCACGAAGTACAACGTGCTCTGTCTGAGCCGCAGGCATCCGGCGCGGCGAAGGTGGTCCTGGCCGAGAAACTTGTTCCTGGCATCAGCGAGGAAGCAAAGGTTCTCATTGGCCAGGCCGTAACTCAGCCGCGCGGTGTCAAGCCGAGCAAGCTCGTCGAGTCCTTCGCCAAGCTTGCAGCCAAGCGTCAGCAGCGCTGGATTGCAACTGTCAGCGTTACCCGTCCGTTGACGGAAACGCAGGCCAGCCGTCTGCAGGCCGGGCTGAATGCCCTGTACGGCCGCGAGCTGAAGGTCAACGTCAATGTTGACCCCCGCCTGATTGGTGGAATCCGGGTCCAGGTGGGCGATGAAGTGCTTGACGCTTCTGTTATCGGCCGCCTGACCGACCTCCGCCGTCAGCTCGCTGTCTAGCGAAGACAAAGCACAACTTAACTGATATAAAACCCGGTCATCGTGAGCAACGATGATCACGAAAACAGGAGAGCAGGGACTGCAGATGGCCGAATTGACCATCAACGCCGACGACGTCCGTAATGCGTTGAACGAGTTCGCGGCGTCCTACGAACCCGGAAACGCAGAGCGCGTAGAGGTTGGTCGTGTGACCACCGCAAGTGACGGCATCGCCCGTGTTGAGGGTCTTCCCTCGGTCATGGCGAACGAGCTGCTTCGCTTCGAAGATGGCACGCTGGGCCTCGCCCAGAACCTTGACGTCCGCGAGATCGGTGTCATTATCCTCGGTGACTTCACCGGAATCGAAGAGGGCCAGGAAGTTCACCGCACCGGTGAGATCCTGTCCGTTCCGGTTGGCGATGCCTTCCTCGGTCGCGTAGTCGACCCGCTGGGCCAGCCGATCGACGACCTCGGCGAGATCAAGGCCGAGACCACCCGTGCACTGGAACTCCAGGCTCCGGGCGTCACCGAGCGCAAGTCGGTTCACGAACCGATGCAGACCGGCCTCAAGGCTATTGACGCCATGATTCCGATCGGCCGTGGCCAGCGTCAGCTGATCATTGGTGACCGCCAGACCGGCAAGACCGCAATCGCTGTGGACACCATCATCAACCAGAAGGCCAACTGGGCTTCGGGCGATGTCACCAAGCAGGTTCGTTGCGTTTACGTTGGTGTTGGCCAGAAGGCTTCCACCATTGCCGCAGTGCGCCAGACCCTCGAGGACCATGGCGCGCTGGAGTACACCACCATCGTGGCCTCCCCGGCCTCGGACCCCGCTGGCTTCAAGTACTTGGCACCGTACGCAGGCTCGGCCATCGGCCAGCACTGGATGTACGGTGGCAAGCACGTTCTGGTGATCTTCGATGACCTTTCCAAGCAGGCCGAAGCGTACCGCGCGGTTTCCCTGCTGCTGCGTCGTCCGCCGGGACGCGAAGCTTACCCGGGCGACGTCTTCTACTTGCACTCCCGTCTGCTGGAGCGTTGTGCAAAGCTCTCCGACGAGCTCGGCGCAGGCTCGATGACCGGTCTTCCGATCGTCGAAACCAAGGCCAACGACGTTTCCGCCTACATCCCCACCAACGTGATCTCCATTACTGATGGCCAGATCTTCCTTCAGTCCGACCTCTTCAACGCCAACCAGCGCCCTGCTGTTGACGTTGGTGTGTCGGTCTCCCGCGTCGGTGGCGCTGCCCAGGTCAAGTCCATGAAGAAGGTCTCCGGTACCTTGAAGCTGGACCTGGCGCAGTACCGTGACATGCAGGCTTTCGCCATGTTCGCTTCGGACCTGGATGCGGCCTCCCGCCAGCAGCTGACCCGTGGTGCACGTCTGATGGAACTGCTCAAGCAGGGCCAGTACTCACCCTTCCCGGTTGAGGACCAGGTTGTCTCCATCTGGGCTGGTACCAACGGTTACCTGGACGATGTTCCGGTTGAAGACATCAGCCGCTTCGAGTCCGAGTTCCTGGAACACCTGAAGCACAAGTCCTCCATCCTGACCACGCTGGCTCAGACCAACGTCCTGGATGACGACACCGCTGCCGCACTGAAGGAAGCCATCGTTTCCTTCAAGAAGGGCTTCTTCGGCGAGGGCGACAACCACCTGGTTGGCGCCGGACACGAAGAGCACGAAGCGATCTCCGGTGGCGATGTCGACCAGGAAAAGATCGTCAAGCAGAAGCGCTAGTTTCGATGACCTGTTCTGCCGGGGTCCGCAAGGGCCCCGGCAGGGCAGTACGTCGGGAACTTAGGAAAGGATAAGTATGGGAGCCCAGATTCGGGTCTACCGTCAGAAGATCAGCTCGACGACGTCGATGCGCAAGATCTTCAAGGCGATGGAACTGATTGCTACCTCGCGCATCGGTAAGGCCCGCGCCCGCGTAGCAGCTTCACTGCCTTACGCGAACGCGATTACCCGTGCCGTTTCTGCTGTCGCAACTCAGAGCGAAATCGACCACCCGCTGACCACTGAGCCGGAGCAGATTCGCCGCGCCGCAGTCCTGATCATTACCTCGGACCGTGGCCTTGCTGGATCTTACTCTGCGAGTGTTCTCAAGCAGGCTGAAGGTCTCACCGAGCTTCTTCATGCAGAAGGCAAGGAAGTCAAGGCATACCTGGTGGGCCGCAAGGCGCAGGCGTACTTCGATTTCCGCAACCGTGACTACGCCCGCGTATGGACTGGCGGCACGGACGCACCGGAATTCGAAACCGCGCAGGAAGTCGGAGCTGCACTTCTCGAAGACTTCGCCACTGACTTCGAAGAGGGTGGCGTGGACGAAATCCACGTCGTCTACACCCGCTTCAAGTCCATGGTGACCCAGGAGCCGACGGTTATCCGTTTGCTTCCCCTGGAGGTCGTCGAAGAGGAAGCAGTGTCGGAGTCAGACCTGTTGCCGTTGTACGAGTTTGAACCGGAAACCGAGCAGGTCCTTGACGCCCTGCTTCCGCGTTACATCGAGTCCCGCATCTTCGCAGCCATGCTGCAGGCTGCAGCTTCCGAGCTCGCTGCCCGCCAGCGTGCCATGAAGTCGGCCGGTGACAACGCTACGGACCTGATCAAGAAGTACACGCGCCTTCGCAACACGGCCCGTCAGGCCGAGATTACGCAGGAGCTTTCCGAGATCGTGGCCGGCGCCGACGCCCTCGCGTCCTAGCCGGTACGGATTCGGCTCAAAGCCGCACCTGCACCAAACAGATAAACTTAACCCCACGCCATCTACTGAGTGAAGTGAGAGAGATGACTGCCACTGCTACCGAACACGTAGCAACGGCCGGTGCCACCGGCCGCATTGCCCGTGTTATTGGTCCGGTTGTCGACGTCGAATTCCCGGCTGACGCAATCCCCTCGATTTACAACGCTTTGACCACTGAGATCACTCTCAATGGCCAGACGAAGACCATCACGTTCGAGACCTCCCAGCACTTGGGTGACAACCTCGTTCGCGCCATCTCCCTGCAGGCTACCGACGGACTCGTCCGCGGTACCACCGTGCGGGACTCCGGCGCTCCGATCTCCGTGCCCGTCGGCGACGGCGTCAAGGGCCACATCTTCAACGTCCTCGGTAAGCCGCTGGACGTCGAAGAGTCCGAGATCAAGGCTGACGCCTACTGGCCGATCCACCGCAAGGCACCGTCCTTCGCTTCCCTTGAGGGCTCCACGGAGATGCTCGAGACCGGCATCAAGGTTATCGACCTCCTCACCCCGTACATCAAGGGTGGAAAGATCGGCCTGTTCGGTGGCGCTGGTGTTGGCAAGACCGTTCTGATCCAGGAAATGATCACGCGTGTTGCGCGCAACTTCGGTGGTACCTCCGTATTCGCCGGTGTTGGAGAGCGTACCCGTGAAGGTAACGACCTCTGGGTTGAAATGGAAGAGGCCGGAGTTCTCAAGGACACCGCCCTCGTCTTCGGCCAGATGGATGAGCCGCCGGGAACGCGTCTGCGTGTTGCCCTGTCTGCGCTGACTATGGCGGAGTACTTCCGCGATGTTCAGAACCAGGACGTGTTGCTCTTCATTGACAACATCTTCCGCTTCACGCAGGCAGGTTCGGAAGTTTCCACGCTGCTCGGCCGTATGCCGTCCGCAGTGGGTTACCAGCCGAACCTTGCTGACGAGATGGGTCTCCTCCAGGAGCGCATCACCTCCACCAAGGGCCACTCCATCACGTCCATGCAGGCTATTTACGTGCCTGCTGATGACTACACCGACCCGGCTCCGGCAACGACCTTCGCACACCTCGACGCGACCACGGAACTTTCCCGTGAAATCGCCTCCCGTGGTCTGTACCCGGCCGTTGACCCGCTGACGTCGACATCCCGCATCCTGGACCCCCAGTACATCGGCAAGGACCACTACAACACGGCTGTCCGTGTAAAGCAGATCCTGCAGAAGAACAAGGAACTCCAGGACATCATCGCCATCCTCGGCGTTGACGAACTGTCTGAAGAAGACAAGATCGTCGTGTCACGTGCACGTCGTATCCAGCAGTTCCTGTCCCAGAACACCTACACCGCCAAGCAGTTCACCGGCGTCGAAGGCTCCACCGTGTCCATCAAGGACACCGTGGAAGGCTTCACCGCTATCTGCGACGGCGAGCTGGACCACATCGCAGAGCAGGCGTTCTTCAACGTCGGTGGCCTGGATGACGTCGAGCGCCAATGGGCCAAGATCCAGGAACAGACCAAGTAGTATGGCTGAGCTCGAGGTTGAGATTGTCGCAGCGGACCACTTTGTGTGGTCCGGCGCGGCCAAGATGGTGAAGGCCCGCACCAGCGATGGTGAAATCGGAATCCTGCCGGGCCACTCGCCCCTCCTGGCCATCCTGGCCGAGGGTGAGCTGGCAATCCAGCCGGTTTCCGGTGACCGTATTGCGGTAGTTGTTGACGGTGGATTCTTCTCCGTCGACAACGATCGTGTGGTCATTGTTGCTGACAACGCCCAACTGGGCGAAGCGGCTACAGCGGGGATCCGATAGCACGACCTTGATGGACGATTCCCTTATTCCGTTCATCGCCCTGGCAACGGCGTTTGCGTTGCTGATTTTTTCACTGTGCCTTTTTGGGGTGCGCCGCTTCAATCTGCGGCGCGCCCTGGGCACGGTTGACGCCTCCATTTGCACGGCTGGAAACAGCTGGCAGATGGGGGTTTGTCGTTATCAGGACAATGAACTTGAGTGGTTCCGCTTGATGTCCCTGAGCGTGATCCCGAAACATAGATACAAACGCAGTTCGTTGGAGCTGCTTGGCCGGCGTCAACCCACTGAGGATGAGCTCGTCAAGGTGCAGCCTGGCGTCGTCGTGGTTGAACTCCAATATGAAGGCAAGAAGTTCATGCTCGCCATGAACTTCGATGCCTACGCCGGCCTTTCCTCCTGGCTCGAGGCCGGACCTGTCATCGGCGTCGGAACCTGGCGTTAGGCCCCATGGATTTTCTTCTGGACATCAGCCTTGTTGATGGACCATTCCTGTGGTTGAGCATTATCGGCGGTGTGGCGGGAGCGGCGTACCTTCTGTGGAGGCGTCAGCGTTCCTGGCCACTGGCCGTCGCAGCCTGCGTGGCGGGTGGCGTTGTGGTTGTGGCGCTGGCCCACTGGGTGCTGGTTGATCTTTTGGCCATCTTCTCGGAAAATCTTCCCTTTGAGACCCTGGCGTGGTCGGTTCCGGCTGTCGCCGCCGCTCTGCTGTTTGCGACGCGCTTTCCTCGCGCAACCTGGAAAAGTCGTGCCGGCGGCCTGGCAGCGATGCTGGGCGTAGTTCTCTTGAGCGTCGTCCAAGTAAACGTGTACTTCGGACTGAACAACACAGTGGCGGACCTTCTTGGTACGGCCGTCGCCCGTATCCAGCCCTTGGAGGACAGCCTTCAACGCGCTCCGGGCAGCAAGCCGGGACCTGCGCCGTCGGTTTGGAAAGCTCCCGAGTCAATGCCGCGGGGCGGGATCCTTCGGAAGGCTCAAATCCCGGGAAACGCATCCGGCTTCACAGCACGTGAAGCCTACATCTACCTGCCTCCGGCCTATCAAACCGCAGCACGGCCAAGCTTGCCGGTGCTGGTGCTCTTTTCAGGCCAACCCGGTGGCCCGGCCGATTGGTTAACCGGGGGCCAACTCCGTGCCCAACTGGACAGGTTCGCTGAAGCCCATGGCGGCATCGCCCCCGTCGCGGTCGTGGTGGACCCAAATGGCTCGGGAAGCGCCAACACCCTATGCATGGACAGCCGCATCGCGCAGGCTGACACCTACCTCTCCCAGGATGTACCTGCTTGGATCAGTTCCACTTTGGAAGTATCAAACGATCACCGACTGTGGGCAGTTGGTGGTTTTTCGTTCGGCGGAACGTGCGCGGTACAAATGGGAACAAAGCATCCTGAAGTGTTCACTTCGATAGTGGGTTTTTCCGCTGAGCGGGAGCCCTCCCTGGCGAAGGACCGGAATAAGACCATCGCAGACTCGTTCGACGGCGACGTGGCCGCTTTCGAGTCAAGGACCCCATTGTTTTTGATGCAGCAGCGCGATTACGCAGGCAGTGGCCTGTACTTGGCGGCAGGCGCCACGGACACTGAGTTCACTGGCTACATGCATGTTCTTGCGGACGCTGGAACGGCATCGGGTTTTACCACTGAAGCACACTCCATCCAGCACGCGGGCCACTCGTGGGATGCTGTGGTCCGGGGGATGCCTGGCGCCCTGGATTTCTTGTCCTCCCGATGGGGAATAGTCCAGTGAGCCTTGCCCTGAAAGGCGTTGTGCAGCCCGTCCTGAGGCAAACGGCCAAACATCTCCGTGCCACTCCGTTCACGACGCTCGTGCTTGCCTTGTTCGTAGCAGTGTCCATTGTGTCCGGAAGCATCCTTGGGGGGCCTGCAGAATCATTGTTGCCTGTGGCCGGCGTGACCCTGGCCGGGTTGCGGTCGGGGGAGTGGTGGTCTATCTGGACGTCATTGTTCTTCACCACCAACCTGCTGGCGTTCGTCACCGCAGCTCTCATGATCCTTTTCCTGTTAGGGCTTGCAGAGCGGCGTTTCGGCTTCTTCCGGACGGCCGGGGTCTTCCTGGGCAGCCAGTTTGCATGCGTTGCCGCCTTCCTCCTGGTCACCCAGGTGGCACGGTACGTGGATGACGGCTGGATCTCCCGGATGGTTGATACCCGCCTGATAGGACCCTATGGCGCCTTGATCGCCACAGCGCTTGCGGCCAGTGCCTTACTGCCAACACTTTGGCAGCGACGGTTGAGGACCGTGGTCCTCTCTCTTTCCTTGCTGCTGGTGCTGTACATCGGACACGCGGAGACCTTAATGGGGCTTGTGGGAGCCTTGTTGGGCTTGGGGGCCGCGTGGTGGACCCAGAGCACCCAGGGACACCTTCACTTGCACCGTTCCACGGGCCGTGAAGTCCGGAACCTGCTGGCCCTCACCATGGCTATTTTCGCTGCCGGTCCCATACTGACTGCTGCGGTCAAGAGCCCTTCGGGACCGCTGGCCTTGCTGCGGGATGTCATCCTGAACCCGCTCCCCACGCTGAGTCAATTGGAAAACAATTGCGGCGGGACCATTGACGTCGCTTGCCTGGAGCTGAGCCGTCAGGGCTACACGGGCCCTTTTGGCTTGGCACTTGCTGTTGTGCCCGTGGTTTTGCTGCTCATTTGTGCCGACGGCATGCGACGTGGACGGCGCCTGGCACTGGGGATAGCGATCGGTGTCCAGTTGGTTGTAGTGGCCCTTTCGACTGTCTACTTGAGCCTTTTCGCGGGCATTCCCATGCCCCCGGGGCGTCGAGCGGCGATGGTGAACCCGGCAGTTGTGCATCTGATTCCCTTGGTCCTGGTTCCGCTGACCCTGGCAGTCCTCTTGTTCGCTTATCGTGGACACTTCCGCGTGGAATCCTCTGCCCGTTTGCGGCGGCGCGTTTTCTGGCTTGTTGGCCTCACAGGCGCGTCCCTGGCGCTTGCCTACACCGCCGTGTGGCTGGCTTCGGGCGGCATGACGCGCGACGGCGGCTTGCTGGGTTTGGGTGCAGAGCTCGCCCGGCAGTACCTGCCGGTTCCGTTGCCCAGCGTGTACCGCAAGGTCTTTGCTGAGCGCGACGCTTTTGAAGTCTTTCTGTTCTCCTACTCCGGCACCGTCTTCTGGCTTGTTGCGTTGATTGGAGTCTGGATACTCCTCATCCGTGGCCACCATGCCGCTGGCCTGGACCATCAAGGGCGGGACCGCGCACGTGAGTTGGTGAAAGCCGGCGGTGATTCGTTGTCGTGGATGGCGCTCTGGGAGCCGAACAAATACTGGTTCAATCCTGGCGGTACGGGGGCAGTGGCATACCAGCAGCACGGCCATGTCGCCCTGACATTGGCAGGTCCTGTGGGGCTCAGGGAGCACCACTTGGAAACTGCTGGAGGATTCCTTGATTTCTGCTCCCAGCATGCGCTGATACCTTGCCTCTACTCCTGTACGGATGAGTTGTGGCCCATGCTTCAGGCCCGCGGATTTCGGAGGGTTGCTGTCGCGCAGGAAACCCGGTTGAGGATCAGGGATTTGGAGTTCCGTGGCAAGGAGTGGCAGAACGTCAGGACATCCCTCAACCGGGCAGCAAAGATGGGCATCACCGCGACATGGGGCCGGTATGACGCGCTGCCCCATGCTCTGCGTGCGCAAGTGGGCGAGGTGTCCGAAGAGTGGGCTGCGCAAAAACGCGTGCCTGAAATGGGATTCACTTTGGGTGGTCTGGATGAGCTTGAAGATCCTGACGTGTTGTGCTGCGTGGCCACTGATGCAGAAGGGTTCGTTTACGGGGTCACCAGCTGGCTTCCTGTCTACCGGAACGGCAGTGTTGTCAGCTGGACTTTGGACTTCATGCGTCGCCGCGGCGATGCCTTCCCGGGAGTGATGGAATTCCTGATTGCCTCGGCCATCCTCCATCTCAGGGAGTCGGTGGAGGTTATCTCGCTCTCCGGTTCGCCGTTGGCGCGGGAGAAGGACGAGATTGATCAGCAGGCCGAAGGACTTGCCGGCATGCTGGACCTGGTTGGACAAGCCCTGGAACCTGTCTATGGTTTCCGATCCCTGGCTTCCTTTAAGTCACGTTTCCAACCCGACTACCGAACTTTGTACATGTATTACCAGGAGCCGTTGCAGTTGCCGGCAATAGGCAGGGCGCTGAGCCGCGCATACCTTCCGGGATTGTCTGTGCGACAATCTGCCAGACTACTGCGAACACTGGTTGCTTGAATTGACAACGCCCTATTCTCAGAAGCCGTTTAGCATTTCTTCACGGTTTGTAACAAGAGTTGTCGAAATATCAGACATTTCATCCGACATTTCGACTGTTAAACACCTTGGTCCCGGCTGGAAAGCCGGGACCAAGGCGTTTGTTGAAACTGCAACAAACAAAATCAACAGGTAAGACTAGACGACCGTAACGCCGGTTGCCTGGGGGCCCTTGGCGCCCTGACCGATCTCGAACTGAACGCGCTGGTTCTCATCGAGGGTCTTGAAACCACCGGTCTGGATCTCAGAGTAGTGAACGAAAACATCCCCATCCGAGTCATCCGGGGTGATGAAGCCGAAGCCCTTTTCAGCGTTGAACCACTTGACGGTTCCCAGTGCCATGTATTTCTCCTCATTATGGAACAGCAGTCCGATACACCTCGTACCGGCCCTTGTTACTCCGCGAGAAGATCCGGATTCCGTCCAGGCTTGGCCTGTCTGGTTTCGCAGGAGCTTCACGCTCGCAACTCGTCTTGCGAGCATGAAAACCACCTACACAAAGACTGCTACAACACTTTCATGTGCCGTGCCGGAGGTCAACGGTCTTTAAGGCAATTCGGGAAAATTTTCGGTAAAAAGAAGGTAACGCGGACAACCACAATTCACCGTGGGCTGATTGTCCTAAGCCAGCCACTGTCCGTTACGCATGACTGCAGTAAGGCCGAGTTCCTGATCGGTAGTAACAACGTCAGCGCGAAGGCCGCGGCGCAATCCACCCACCTCGTCAGAGAGTCCAAGAATGGCTGCAGGCACTGCAGTCGCCGAACAGATGGCGTCCGGAAGGGCGACCCCGGCCGCCACTGTCTTGCGGACCACTTCCAGGAGCGTGGCGGTGCCCCCGGCGATGGAACCAGTGGCATCCAGGGTTGCCACGCCATTGCTGACGGTCACCGGCGACGGTCCGAGCATGTAGTTTCCGTCCGAAAGCCCTGCAGCGGCCATTGAATCAGTCACCAGGAGAATGTTGCCGGCGCCCACCAACTGAAAAACGGTAGCCACGGTATTGGGGTCCAGGTGGGTGTCGTCGGCGATGAGTTCCACCACCGCTTTTCCTGCCTGGGCGGCCCGCAGGCAAGCAGCAACGGGGCCTGGCGCGCGGTGGTGCATTGGTGGCATCCCATTGAAAAGGTGCGTCACCGTCGGCAGCGAGCTGACGCCGTCGAACCCTGCTGATTCGAGTCCCTCACGGGCGGCAGCCAATGACGCAGCGGCAGTGGCGTCGTCGCAATCGGTGTGACCCAACGATGGCGTCACGCCGTGGAAGGTCATTAAGTCCACCAAGGCAGCGGCCCCCGGCAATTCCGGGGCATACGTCATAGTGGCAAGTTTGCCGGCGGCAGCGCCCACGAGTTCGTTCATGAGGTCCAGGTCCGGCTCCAGCAGGTAGTCCGGGTTCTGCGCGCCGCATCGTGCATGGGAGAGGAAGGGCCCCTCCAAGTGGATGCCGGCCACAAGACCTTCATCGACGAGCTTCACATAGAGTTCGATCCCGCGAAGGAGGTCCTCACGCGGCGCCGTAACCATGCTCGCGAGGAAAGTTGTGGTGCCGGAGCGGTGCAGGAACTCGACTGCTCTACGGGCCGAGCCCTCCTCCCCGCCTGGAAAGTCACCACCATTTCCGCCGTGGCAGTGGACGTCTACCAAACCAGGGAAGATGAAGTGGCCGCTGGGCGCGCCGATTCGTATGGCGTGCCCGAAACCTTCAAACTCATCCGCGTCAAAGCCGTCCGCCGGCCCTGCGTAGGCGATGCGGTCGCCGTCGATGGCCAGGAGGCCGTCTTCCACCACCACGCCGTCACTTACGAGTGTTCCCGTGAGGATTTGTTGGCTGGGCGCGGAAGAATGGGCGAAATGGTCTGCGGCAGTCATGACTCTGATTCTAGTGGCCTGCGGTTCCCCCCAGAGAGCGAGAACAGGAAAGAATCAGAAGAGTCGGGACTCGCTGTCATCCACGCCGCGCATGGCGTCGTAGTCCAGCGTTATGCAGTCAATTCCGCGGTCGTTGGCCAGGACTTTGGCTTGGGGCTTGATCTGCTGGGCTGCAAAAATCCCACGGACCGGCGCCAGCAGCGGATCCCGGTTCAGCAGCTCCAGATACCGCGTCAGCTGCTCGACGCCGTCGATGTCGCCGCGCCGCTTCAGCTCAATCGCCACCGTGGCACCGGTTGCGTCCCGGGCAAGGATGTCTACCGGGCCGATGGCGGTGAAGTACTCCCGGCGGATGAGTGAGTATCCGGTTCCGAGGGTCTCGATCTGTTCTGCCAGGAGGCGTTGCAGGTCAGCTTCCACGCCGTCCTTGATCAGTCCAGGATCAACACCCAGGTCATGTGAGGTGTCATGCAGTTGCTCGTAGATGTTGATGATGAGCCGGTCATCGGTCTTGGCCGACTGCACGGTCCACTGCTCAACCACGCCCTCTTCCACTTCGGTTTCTTCGGGGGAAGTTACGCGCAGCGTGGCCGGTGGGCTCATCCAGTTCAACGGCTTGTACGAGCCGCCGTCGGAGTGCACCAGTACCGAGCCGTCGGCCTTGACGAGCAAGAGCCTGGTGGCGAGGGGGAGGTGGGCCTTGAGACGGCCAACATAATCAACAGAACAACGGGCTATGACGAGTCGCACCCGCCTTACCTTACCCGGTGGCGGCCGGTCGCTGGGGCAGAATGGAATCATGCCCCGTTCCAACCGCCCTCGTCGCAACGCCGCCAGCACACGTTCGAACAAACCTGCCGGCAAGTGGGCAGACGAGGCCCCGGAACTGGATCTGGAACGGGCAAGGGCGGGGATTGCGCGCAGGGAAAGCGCCCCGGATGGTGACTGGATGGTGCGTACCATGACGGCGCGGAAGGCGGAGAAGCAGTACATCTGCCCGGGCTGCTCGACAGCCATCCTCCCGGGTATCGCACATCTGGTGGTGTGGTCGGACAATCACCTCTTTGGCGAAGCCGCCGGACTGGCCGAGCGCCGGCATTGGCACACCAACTGCTGGACGTCACGAACCTACCGGTATCGCTGACCAGTCCCGCTGATTCCCTTAGGCTTGGAGGCATGACTTTCGACCCCGCCTCGTTCGTTTTTACTGCGCAGGACGCTCCCTCGGCGATCCGGGCCTCCACCGTCCTTCCCGCGCGTCGGGAGAATGTGGAATTCACCACGGAAGACGGAAAACTACTGCTGGGCGAACTCGCCTTGCCGGAGTCGGGGGAGATTACCGCAACGTTGATCACCCTCCATCCGCTGCCGACCCATGGCGGCTTCATGGACTCCCATGTCTACCGCAAGGCTTCCTACAGGCTGCCGGCGCTGGCAGGTGTAGCGGTCCTGAGGTTCAATACCCGGGGCACGCACTCGCCGCGCGGTACCAGCCAAGGGCAGTTTGAAGAGGGCATCGGTGAGCGTTACGACGTCGAAGCAGCCGTCCGTTTCGCCGTTGAGCGCGGCCTGCCGAACCGGTGGTTGGTGGGTTGGTCGTTCGGGACGGAACTGGCGCTGATGTACGGCGCAGTTGAACCTGTGGCGTCGCAGATCGAGGGTGCGGTCCTCCTGTCTCCTCCACTCCACCGCGCAACGGACGTCCACCTCAAGGAGTGGGCAGCCTCCGGCAAACCGCTGACCGTGTTGGTTCCGGAACACGACGATTACCTTCGACCCGAGGAGGCAGCCCAACGCTTCAGCCTGGTACCGCAAGCCCGGCTGGTGGGCGTCGACGGCGCGAAGCACCTGTGGGTGGGGGAGAAGTACGCAGCGCGTGTCCTGAACGAAATCGTCGACGACGTCACTCCGGCAGGTGCCGGCGTGGACGGTCTGCCACGTGAGTGGGCGGGACCGGTCGCCAACGCGGCATGAGTAGACGAGGAAAGTCAGTGCCTGTCTTGGCGCATAATGAAGACTTCCTTGATCAGCAGCATGATGGCTGCGGCTGTCGGAATGGCAATCAACGCACCGAGGACACCCAGCAGGCTTCCGCCGGCGATAACTGAGATCACGGCCACCGCGCCCGGAACGGCCACTGCCCGCTGCATGATGCGCGGAGAGATGAAATATGCCTCGAACTGCAGGTAGGCAAAGTAGGCGATCGCGTAGATCACTGCTGTTTGCCAACCGGCTGTGAGCGCCACGAGGATAACCACGACTGCGGCGATCATGCCGCCAACCAGCGGGATGAACGCCAACAGCGCCACCACGAAGGCAAGCAGGACGCTGAAGGGAATGCCGAGGATGCTCATGACGATGAAGGCAAAGAATGCGTTCAGCAGGGCGACGCAGGCCTGGCCGATCACGTAGTTGCCTACTGAGTCGGTAATCGCTTCCGAAAGTGCCTCGACACGGGGGCGGCGCGACCTCGGCGCCAGGCGGTAGGCCCATTTCTTCATTGACGGCAGGGCAGCCAGGAAGTACAGGCTAAGCACCAGCACAATCAGCGTGCCGAACAATCCGTTGGCCACAGTGGAACCGAAGCCCACCACACCGCCGAAGATGCCACCCATGGCCTCGGGATCCTTGACGAACTTATCCAGTTCGGTAGTGATGCGGTCGCGAATGCCGAACTGGCTGTCCACGGTCCGGAAGAAATCCGAGTCGAGGAAGCCCCGTATCCAATCAGGCGCCTGCCGGACGATCTCGGAAACCTGTTCCACGATGGTGGGAATCAACGTTGCAAAGAAACCGGCAACCGCAAGGACCAGGACAGAGACAGATATCAGGATGCCGCCAGGGCGCGGGACCTTTCGGGTCTCAAGCCAGCGGACTACCGGATCCAGCCCGAGGGCGATGAAGAGCGCGGCAACAATCCATAGGATCAGCTGGGTGGTATTGCTGGCGATATAAAAGACCAGCAGGGCCACGCCGACCCCGGCCGTGCCCATGAAGCCCACATATAACGGGTGCTGGGATGACATGCGGGGACCAGGAGCACCGAAATCGTTGTCCTCGTCGGCCTTGATGCCCTCCGCTGCGGCAACGGCCTCGTCCTCGGGAGGCATCTCGAACCGGACCCGGGTGCGGGCTCCCGGAATGGGTTGCCTCAGCTTGCGGGCTATTGCGGCCAGGCGTCCGGTGCGGACCGGAACAGTAGCGGAGGTCCCATCCGCGGGGGCGTCCACCACAGTTGACCCTGACTCATCGATGGGACGGGGCTCCAAGTGGTCTTTCACGCGGTTCTGCTGCCTTTTCTACCGATTATCATGATCATCGCCACACTATCAGGAGCACGGAATCCGGCTTTGGCGGCGCCATTGCAGGGAACAAGACGTATCCGTCGGGATGGGCCGATCTGACTCTTTGATAACAAAACGGTTACCCTTGAAGTTCAACGACCGCTGATGATAGGTGATCCTGTGCGTTTGAAGACTGCAGCCTTGCTGGTGCTGCTGGGCCTGCTGACGATGCTGGCCGGCATTGGCCAGCTGACCTTCTGGGCCCCCGCCGAGACCGTGACGGCCTCGGTTCCCAGTGACACAAAAGCTGCCCCGCTGACCGTGATCGACCAAAAGTTGATCGCCCTCCATGACGGGCCGGTGAAGATCAAGATCCAGGGTGAAGGCAACTTCATCGTCGCTACGGGCCGCCCGGACGACGTCGAAGCCTGGGTGGGGAAAACTGCCCACAACACCCTCACTGGAGTCTCCCAGGACCAGAAGTCCCTTGAGGTGGCCTCCACTGACGGCGAGGCAACTGCTCCCTCTCCTGTTGGTTCGGATCTGTGGGTTAACACAGAAGACGCCAGCGGAGAGCTGGACTACACCTGGAACCCGCCTGCTGGAGGCGAGTGGTCCCTCCTGGTAGCCAGCGACGGAACCAAGCCTGCGCCGTCGTCAATCTCGATGACTTTCCCCAATAACGCAACCACGCCATGGGCCGTGCCGCTCATCGTGCTTGGCATTATCATCATGCTGGCCGGAGTAGCCCTCCCGTTCATCACCAAGGCCATCAGCAACCGTCGCAAGGGCGATGAGCACCGCAAGGATGATGACTTCGGTGGATCGCATAGTGGCGGGGAAACCACTTCCCTGCCCGTTCAGGCGCCGCCCGGCAAAGCTGACGGTGGCCGGGGCGCTGGAGCAGAAGGCTCAAGCCTGCGCATTACTGCCGTTGCCGCGGCTCTTGCTACCGCGCTTGTGGGAAGTTCGGCGATCGCTGCCCAGGCAACGTCCACCCCTAAGCCTTTGGACACCTCCAGCCCCTCTTCTTCCGCTTCGATGGAAGGGGACGCAGCACCTGTGATGCTCGAATCGCAACTGCAGCGCATCCTGGAGCAGGTTGCCAGCACTGTAGACGCAGCGGATGCCGCCAAGGATGCTGCAAAGCTCGCGCCGCGCGTGGACAAGATGGAACTTCAGGTCCGCACCCAGAACTACAAGATCCGCTCCACGGTGTCTGCTTACGAGCCCCGCATGCCGGTTCGTGCCACCAAGCTCCAGAGCAGCGTCATCAGTACCAAGCGCGACTGGCCCCGTACGGTCTTTGCTTTGACCCAGGGCGAGGGCAACGTTGTGCCCCAGGTCCTGACGTTGGTTCAACTCTCACCGCGGGAAAACTACAAGCTCTGGGGCAGCGCTCCGTTGCAGCCGGGCACCAACTTCCCGTCGTTCCCCGTTCCCCGTGACGGAACCGCTCCTGCGGCAGCTGACGACAAGACCGGGCTGGCTTACAGCGGCAACGAAGCCTTGGGAATCCTTGGCGAGATGCTGACAACTCCTGACTCGCCTAACAGGAGCAAGCTGGCTGATGGTCAATCCTCGCCGTACATCGCCGGTGCCCTTGCCTACCAGGCAGACACCGTGAAGAACGGGACCAGTGCCAACTTCAAGTTCTCCCACACCCCCGTGAACAACCAGACCGTGGTGCTGCGCACAGCTGATGGTGGCGCCCTGGTTGTGGGACGCCTGGACTTCGCGTTCGAAGGGACGCCGAAAGCGGCAGGGGACAAACTCATTCTTGAGGACGACTCCGCTGTCTTCGCCGGCGGCAAGGAAACCACCACCGGCATGGTGCTGAACTTCGCCGAGTCCGTGGCGGTTTACATTCCGCCGGCAGGTTCGGCTGATCCCATGAAGCTTGTGGCGGCTACCCGGGGACTCGTGGGAGCCAGCTTCAAGTAGGACATGCCCTTGGCAAGGCAGCGGCTAGAGTGGACGGTATGAGTTCGCCCGGATACCGACCCACTCCAGCCGCTGCCAGCCAGCTCAACCTGCGCGGCGCCGTCGACCTCTCGTCGTTGCGCCGGCCCGCCGCCCCGCCCCAGTCGCCGCCCGCAGGCGTGCCGACCGATTCCGGTAGTCCGGAATCGGGTGAATCAGGCGGTACCGAATCGGGACGTGCGCCCCTTCGCGTGGACGCTACCGAAACCAATTTCCAGGATCTGGTGCAGTTGTCCGCCCAGATACCTGTCCTCTTCCTCCTCTGGTCACGCTATACAGCCGAATCTCCAGCCGTCCTTGACGCTGCCCAGCGCGTCGTCGAAAGCTACGGCGGACGGTTGATTCTTGCTGCCGCTGACGTGGATGCGTTCCCTCAACTCGCACAGGCCTTCCAGGTCCAGGCTGTACCTACGGCTGTCGCCGTCGTCAAAGGCCAGCCCGTACCGCTTTTCCAGGGTCCTGCCGACGACGAGCAGATTCGTAGCCTCGTTGATGAACTGATCAAGGTGGCAGCCGCCAATGGCGTCACCGGGAGCATCGGCGATGCTGCAGCGGAGGGCGAAGCGGAACCAGCACCGCTACCTCCCCTCCACCAAGCAGCCATAGATGCTATCGAGGCCGGAGACTACGCAGGGGCAGCCGCGGCCTATAAGCAAGCACTACTGGAGATGCCTGCAGACGCCGACGCCAAGGCAGGCCTGGCCCAGGTGGAGCTGATGGCCCGGCTTGAGAAGTTCTCAGCTCCCGAAGCTGAAAACCTCCGGGAGCTGGCCGCACAGGAGCCCGATAATGTGCAGGCCCAATTGGGCGTGGCCGACCTCGACATCTCCGGTGGGCACATCGAGGATGGATTCAACCGCATCATTGCCTTCATCGGCCGGAATTTCGGTCCCGAGCGCGAGACCGCCCGTCTACGCCTGCTTGAACTTTTCGAGGTAGTGGGCACGTCGGATGAGCGGGTGGCCAAAGCCCGTCAAGGACTTGCGAGGGTTCTGTTCTAGTGCCCTCGGCGCTGTTTACGCCCCTGCAGCTCCGTTCGCTGAGCATTGCGCACCGTGGGTGGGTTTCACCCATGTGCCAGTACAGTTGCACGCCGGAAACAGGTGAAGGCGTTCCCAACGACTGGCACTTGATGCACCTCGGATCCTTTGCCGCAGGTGGTGCTGCATTGATCCTGAGTGAAGCTGCTGCGGTGAATGCCTCAGGCCGGATCAGCCCCAGGGACGCTGGACTGTACTCCGATGAGCAGGCAGCTGGCTGGGAGCGGATTGTCCACTTCGTTCACCAGCACGGCGCCGTCGACTGCAAGATCGGCGCCCAGCTCGCGCACGCCGGGCGTAAGGCGTCGACTTACTGGCCGTTTTCGGACCGGAACGGTTCCGTTCCAGCATCCGACGGCGGCTGGGTCACTTTTGGTCCCACCCAACAGCCCTACGACGGCTATGCAGCGCCGGAAGCCATGAGCGAACAAGACATCCGGGGAGTCGTAGCCGACTTTGCAGCTGCGGCCGCCCGGGCTGTGGCGATCGGGTTTGACACCGTGGAAATCCACGGCGCACACGGGTATCTGCTTCACCAGTTCCAAAGCCCCCTTATCAACACTCGAACCGACAGGTGGGGTGGCACAGAGAATGGGCGGAACCGGTTGATGCTCGCTGTCGTGGACGCCGTGAGGGAGGTCATTCCGGATTCCATGCCACTGTTGTTGCGGATTTCCGCAACTGATTGGGCTGAAGGGGGAGTGGATGTTGATGCCTCCGTCCGCCTGGCCAAGGCCGCATCCGAACGCGGTGTCGACCTCGTGGACGTCTCCAGCGGCGGGGCGGTCGCCCATCAACACATCAGGCCCGCTCCCGGGTACCAGGCTGGATTCGCCGAACAGCTAAAACGCGACGCCGGTGTACTCACCGGTGCGGTGGGCCTGCTCACGAGTGCCACGCAGGCCGAGGATATCGTGGCGAACGGACGTGCCGATGCGGTCTTCATGGCCCGGGCAGCGTTGCGCGATCCGCACTGGTGGCTCAGGGCCGCTTATGAGCTTGGACACGAAATGTCCTGGGTTCCGCAGTACCAGAGAGCCATACCCCGCCACGGCTTCTAGCGCGTCCCAGCACCACTGGAAGCCGGGGCTAGGCTGGAGCCATGACGGAACCGCGCCATGAACCACTCTCCCAGCCATCCCACACTCGCCAGCCAGCACCGCAGCAATCTGCGGTTGAACCCGGGCTGTCAGCAGACCCGCACACGGACCTGCCAGCATCGGCTCTGTCCATCCGCGGCCTGGCCAAGCGGTTCGGTGGAAAAATTGCCGTCGATGGCGTGAGCCTCGAGGTTCCTGTGGGTTCTTTCTATGGAATGGTGGGCCCGAACGGTGCGGGCAAGACCACCACGTTGTCGATGGCCACTGGGCTGCTGCGGCCGGACTTTGGAACGGCGTTGGTCCACGGGGTGGATGTTTGGGCACGGCCGCTGGAGGCCAAGAAGCTTATGGGTGTGTTGCCGGACGGCGTCCGTTTGTTTGATCGGCTGACCGGGGAACAACTGGTCACCTACGCGGGCCTGCTCCGTGGCATGGACCGGGACGTGGTTCGCCCCCGCGTATCCGAACTGTTGGCCGCCTTGGACCTTGAAGCCGACGCCGGATCCTTGGTGGTTGATTATTCGGCGGGTATGACCAAGAAGATTGCGTTGGCGTCGGCGTTGATCCACGCTCCCCGGCTGCTGGTCTTGGACGAGCCGTTTGAGTCGGTGGATCCGGTATCGGCGGCCAACATCAGGGGCATCCTTGAGAGCTATGTATCTTCCGGGGGTACGGTCATCGTCTCCAGCCACGTCATGGACCTCGTGCAGCGCATGTGCAGCCATGTGGCAGTTGTGGCGGCAGGACGCGTCCTCGCGGCGGGGTCCGTGGATGAAGTCCGGAACGGTTCCACGCTGGAGGAACGTTTTGTGCAATTGGTAGGCGGCGGGCACCGGACGGAGGGGCTGGAGTGGTTGCGCACCTTCTAAGCCTTAAATGGCGGTTGCTCCTCAACGGCTTCAAGCGCAGCCCGGCGCAGCTCATCGGCATGGCTATCGGGCTGTTGTACGCGCTGGGAATCGTGGTCCTGTTGATTGGAGCCTTGATTGTCCTGCGTTGGGCGGACGCTGAAATCGCCCATACCGTGGTGGTGTTGGGCGGTGCTGCGGCACTGCTTGGCTGGGCAGTGGTTCCCCTTCTTGCATCCGCAGCCGACATGACGCTGGATCCCGCCCGGTTCACCACGTCTGCGATCCCACCCCGCCAGCTTCTCACCGGCCTTGCCTTGGCGGGTTTCATCGGGATCCCGGGCCTCGCCACAGCCCTTACTGCGCTTGCCACTGTTGGCACGTGGTGGCGAAGTTTTCCAGCGGTGGCCGGTGCGTTGCTGGGCGCGATTCTGGGGGCCTTGACCTGCATCGTGTTGTCCAAAGTAGTGACGACGGCGACTGCCGGTCTGGCCTCGTCCCGCCGTTTCAAGGACGTCAGCAGCCTCGTCTTTTTCATCCCGCTCATGCTGATGGGTCCCATCATCGTGGGTATCGTCGACGGAGTTCGTGGCACGGCGGATTATCTCCCTGCGCTTGCCCGTACAGTCTCTTGGACCCCTCTTGGCGCGGCCTGGTCCCTGGGTGGCGACCTTGAGGCTGGAGACGTTGCTTCCGCCGGA
The DNA here is from genome assembly GCF_056395565.1 of Paenarthrobacter sp. 10L412. Lineage (NCBI taxonomy): Bacteria > Bacillati > Actinomycetota > Actinomycetes > Micrococcales > Micrococcaceae > Paenarthrobacter > Paenarthrobacter sp. 10L412. Next base: position 317,305 of record NZ_JBFTJT010000007.1, read on the forward strand.
CTGAAACTCCTCATTGCTGTGGCAACTGTTTCCGGATTGCTGCTTTGCTGGCAGGTGTTGCTGCAACATGCTTTGGTGACGCCGCCGTACGCCGGAGGTTCGGCCAAGAAGGGCGGAAAGCGTGGGCTGTTCGATGTCTTGCCAGGAACCCCGGCTGGCGCGGTGGCTGCCCGCGCCTTGATTTATTGGATGAAAGACCCTCGTTACGCGGGCTCGCTGGTGGTGGTTCCACTGTTTCCTGTGATCTTCTTCTTCAGCGGGAGCCAAAGCGGCGATTACGGCATGCTCATGCTTCTTGGGCCGCTGACGGCGTTTGTCATGGCGTGGTCCATCTGCGCTGATGTTTCCTATGACAACACCGCTTTTGCCCTCCACCTGGCATCAGGTGTCAGGGGTGTGGATGACCGGCTGGGCCGCGCCATCGCGTGCCTGAGCATTTCCCTGCCTCTTGTGCTTCTCTTTTCCATAGGTCCGTTCTTCTTTACTGGTGCCTGGGCGTGGGCTCCGAACCTGATCGGCCTGTCGCTGGGTACGTTGTTCACTGGCCTGGGGTTGTCCTCCGTGATCTCCGCGCGATACAACATCGCCGTGCCCTTGCCCGGTGACAGCCCGTTCAAGAAGCCGCCGGGCAACGTTGCCCAGACACTTGCCGTGCAGATGATAGGGATGGGTGTCCTTGTTCTTTTGCTCCTCCCGCAGCTTGCGCTGATGGGAGCCCAACTGTTTACCGGCAGCGTTGTCCCCGGCTGGATTAACCTTGTGGTGGGTCCACTTGTGGGCATCGCTCTGTTCATTGTCGGAGTGCGGCTGGGCGGTAAATGGTTGGATGCGCGGGGCCCGGAGATGTTCGCCCAGCTCAGTGTGAACCGCTAGCCCCGTAACAACCATGGCAAGCTCATGGGACATGGGATAACCTCGACTCAGTACCGCGCAATTCCTACACAAGAAAGGCAGTGACGATGGAAGTTGTCATTCTCCCTGGCACCAAACAGATTGGCGCGCTGGCGGCAGATGCCATCGAAGCCCTTGTGCGCCGCAAGCCGAACGCCGTGTTGGGTTTGGCCACGGGCTCGTCTCCGCTGCCGATCTACGACGAATTGGCCCGGCGCTACGAAGCCGGGAGCGTGGACTTCAGCGAGGCACATGGATTTGCCTTGGACGAATATGTCGGACTTGAGGCCGGGCATCCGGAGTCCTACCGCGAGGTGATCCGGCGCGAGTTTACCAACCGGGTGAATATCAAGCCTGAGAATGTGCATGGCCCGGACGGTGCCGCCGAGGATCTGGAAGCAGCCTGCCAGGCCTACGAGGATGCAATCAAGGATGCCGGCGGCGTGGACCTCCAGATTCTGGGCGTGGGCACGGACGGCCACATTGGATTCAATGAACCCGGTTCATCGCTGGCGTCCCGCACCCGGATCAAAACGCTGATCGAGCAGACGCGCAAGGACAACGCCCGCTTTTTCAACAGCATCGACGACGTCCCGCACCATGTAGTCACCCAGGGTTTGGGCACCATCATGGATGCCCGCCACGTCATCCTGGTGGCTACGGGTGCACAAAAAGCCCAGGCAGTGCGGGACTTCGTCGAAGGACCGGTAGCCGCCATTTGCGCTGCATCCGTCCTCCAGATGCATCCTCACGCCACAATATTGGTGGACGAAGCCGCTGCGTCGTCGCTGAAATTGGCCGATTACTACCGCCACACCTATGACAACAAGCCGGAGTGGCAGGGTCTGTAGACGGTAAGATGGATGCCATGACTACGCTTCCTCCGGATCCATTCGAAAACGACCCCATGCGCGAGCTTTCCGGAGCCGGAACGTCCACATCCACCATTGAGCGCGAGGAAACTCGCCAGGAAGTGGAGCCCGGCGACCGCGAGCGGTTCTCGCACTATGTTCGCAAGGAAAAGATCATGGAGTCGGCCATGACCGGCGAGCCCGTCATTGCCCTCTGCGGCAAAGTCTGGACGCCGGGGCGCGATCCCCAGAAGTTCCCGGTCTGCCCGGAGTGCAAGGAGATCTATGAGGGTCTCCGTCCCGGCAAAGACGGTGGAGACAGCGGCCCGGGCAACTCCAAGTAGTGGCTGGGAAGAGAACACAGGTCCCTTCCGATCGTGACCGCAATGCGGTCCACTGCCGCGTGCCCAGAGAACCGGGGCTAATTTTCGCTGCCATCAGGCCGGGGGAGTCCGCATGACAGAAACATTATTTGGTGGTCCATCCCTGCCTCCCGCGTACCCTGAACGCGCCGCGTGGGGCACCGCCCCCAAGCTGCGCGCCTGGCAGCAGGAAGCCCTGGACCTCTATATGGCCAGGCATCCAAAGGATTTCCTGGCCGTGGCTACGCCTGGCGCCGGTAAGACTACCTTTGCCTTGCGGATTGCCACCACGCTGCTGGACAGCGGCGTTGTTAACAGGATCACTATCGTGGCGCCCACGGACCACCTGAAGCGGCAGTGGGCTGACGCCGCTGCCCGGGTGGGCATTGCGATTGACCCCAACTTCAAGAATTCCGATGGCCAGCATGGCCGTGGATTCGTTGGTGTCGCTGTGACATATGCCCAGGTGGCGAGCAAGCCGATGCTGCACCGTGCCAAAACAGAAGCCGCCCGGACGCTGGTAATCCTGGACGAAATCCACCACGGTGGAGAGGCGCTGTCCTGGGGAGATGGCTTGCGCGAGGCCTTTGATCCAGCGGCAAGGCGCCTTTCCCTGACCGGAACGCCGTTCCGTTCAGATACCTCACCCATCCCCTTCGTGGAATACGCCGAGGACCGCGACGGTATTCGACGCTCCAAAGCCGATTACACGTATGGCTACGGCAATGCGCTCCGGGACCACGTGGTGCGTCCTGTGCTTTTCATGGCTTACTCAGGCCAGATGCGCTGGAGGACCAGTGCAGGTGACGAAATGGCCGCCTCCCTCGGGGAAGCGGCTGTCACCAAGGACATCACGTCACAGGCGTGGCGTACGGCGTTGAACCCGACCGGCGAATGGATCCCGGCTGTCCTTGCCGCCGCGGATAAACGCCTTAGCGAGGTTCGCCGGACGGTCCCGGACGCCGGTGGGCTGGTTATCGCCACGGACCACGACGACGCCCGCGCGTACGCAGGGCAGCTAAAGAAGATCACCGGGCAATCGCCCACAGTCATTCTTTCTGACGACTCGAAGGCTTCCAGCAAGATCGAGGACTTCTCCGCAGGAGACAAGCGGTGGATGGTCGCCGTCCGAATGGTGTCCGAAGGCGTGGACGTTCCTCGCCTCTCGGTGGGCGTCTACGCTACGTCCACCTCCACGCCGCTGTTTTTTGCCCAGGCCGTAGGCCGTTTTGTGCGTGCCCGCAAAAGGGGCGAGACGGCGTCGGTCTTCCTGCCCTCAGTTCCACCCCTGATGGTGCTGGCCAACACCATGGAGGCCGAGCGCGACCACGCTCTTGACCGCCCGGAAAAGGATGAGGACGGACTTTTCAGCCCTGAAGAGAACCTCATGGCCGAGGCGAACCGCGAGGACAAGGCATCGGAGGAGCTCACCAAGGGCAAGTTCGAAGCTCTCGACTCGCAGGCTTCCTTTGACCGCGTCCTTTTCGACGGCGGTGAATTCGGTACGGGAGCGGACATCGGCTCTGATGACGAGTTGGACTTCCTCGGCATTCCCGGGCTTCTCGACGCCGAGCAAGTAGGTACGTTGCTGCGTCAGCGGCAGCACGAGCAGCAATCGCGCAAGAAACGCCAGTCGCCTTTGGCTGCCGCAGCTTCACCGACCGTGCCTGATCACCGCATGCTCATGGACTTGCGCAACGAACTGGCCAAGAACGTGGCAGCGTGGTCAGCCCGGACAGGCACACCGCATGGAGTGGTTCACACCAAACTGCGCGAACTATGCGGTGGACCTGCTGTAGCCCAGGCGAACGAGGAACAACTTCAGGCGCGGTTGCGTAAGTTGCAGGATTGGTTCATCGGCCGAAAGTAACCGGACTTAGCTGCGTTCAACCTCGACGCCGGCGGCTTCCATTTCGTCGAAGGTTTCGGTGAGGTCCTCGGCGATTCCCGCAGTCAGGTCCGCAATGACCGTAGTGGTGTACCCGGCCTGCACGGCGTCAAGGGCCGTTGCCTTGACGCAGTAGTCCGTGGCGATGCCCACGACCACCACCTCTTCGACGTCGTGGCTTTGGAGCCAGTCATCGAGGCCGATGGCATCTTCATCCAGGACCTCGGAGACAGCGGAGCCGGCTTTGAGATCCCCGGAAGGGACGTCGTCTTCCGGGGCAAGGACGCCCTCAAAGCCGGAGTAGGCCGCTGTGTACTGTCCTTTACGGAAGTAAGCCTGGATGTATTCCGGGTCCAGGTCTTCGTGGAGTTCAGCTCCTTTGGTCCGGGCCCGGCAATGCGGCGGCCAGGAATCCACCATGTCCGGCTCATCGGAGAAGTGGCTTCCCGGTTCGATGTGCCAATCCTGGGTGGCCACGATGTGGTCGAAATGCTGTTGGTTTGCATCCACGTACTCGGTGAGGGCGCCGGCAACCGCAGCGCCTCCTTCGACGGCGAGGCTACCGCCTTCGCAGAAGTCGTTCTGGACATCGACGATGATCAGGGCCCTGGACATCAGTTCTCCTCGTAGATGGTGGGGATGGCGGCCTCGCCGCGCTGCAGGCGGTTCACTACGGCAGGCAGTTCGGCCATGCTGGCGGCGTGCCGTTCTTTGGCGCGGATCACGCCTTCGGGGCCCGTCCAGCCGGGCAGGAGTTCACCGTTCTTGATGAACTGGTGCAACAACGAGCGGTCGTTTCCGTCGTCCTCCGGCCGGCGACCTATTCCAACGATCTCCTGCGTGGCCCTTCCCTGTTCGTTGAGCTTGCGCAGGGCGTACTTGCGCCCACCAACGCTGGCCTTGTTCTTGGCCGCCTTCGCAACGGAGATGAACTCGCCGGCGTCGTTTGTCCTGCTCACCAGTTTGTACACCATGCTGGCGGTGGGAGCGCCGGAGCCCGTTACCAACGACGTGCCAACCCCGTAGGAGTCCACCGGGGCGGACTGGAGGGCGGCTATGGCGAATTCGTCGAGGTCGGAGGTCACTACTATCCGGGTGTTCACGTTTCCAAGGTCATCCAACAGTTGCCGGACCCACTGCGCCTGGGCAATCAGATCGCCCGAGTCCAGGCGGACGGCGCCCAGTTTGTCCCCTGCGAGTTCGACGGCGGTCCGCACCGCTGTTTCGACGTCGTACGTGTCCACCAGCAGTGAGGTTCCCGGGCCGAATGCGGCGATTTGTGCTTCGAAGGCCTCGCGTTCGGTGTCGTGGAGGAGCGTGAAAGAGTGTGCCGCAGTACCAACGGTCTTGATGCCGTAGCGTCGTCCGGCCTCAAGGTTGGAGGTGCTGGCGAAGCCGGCGATCACTGCGGCGCGGGCAGCCGCCGTCGCGGATTCTTCCTGGGTGCGCCGGGAACCCATTTCGATGCATGGCCGGTTACCGGCCGCCGACGTCATCCTTGAGGCCGCGGAAGCGATGGCGCTGTCGTGATTCAGGACGGAGAGGATGTAGGTCTCCAGGATGCAGGCTTCTGCGAACGTGGACTCAACGATGAGGATGGGGGAGTTGGGGAAGTAGGCGTCGCCTTCCGCGTAACCCCAGATGTCTCCATTGAATTTGTAGTTGGCCAGGTAGTCCAGTGTCTCCTGGTTGACCACCTTGTTCTGCTCAAGGAACGCGAGTTCGGCTTCGCCGAAGCTGAAGTCGGCGATTCCTTCCAGGAGGCGGCCGGTTCCGCCTACTACGCCGTAGCGGCGGCCGTCAGGCAGGCGCCGGGCGAACGCTTCAAACACTGAGCGGCGATGGGCAGCCCCGGAGTGCAGGGCGGCCTGGAGCATCGTCAACTCGTAGTGGTCGGTGTACAAGGATGTGGCGGGATGGTCCCAAGACGTGGCTCTACTCACGAATTCACTCTAGTGCGAGCCGCCATAGAATGGACAGATGACCCCTAGCGTTGCATTTGGCACGGACATTGATGAGCGGACGGAAGCTGTAGAGCAGACGTCCACCGATGTCCTGACTGCCCCGGACATCCCTTGGAATTTGGTGATCTGGAATGATCCCGTCAACCTCATGAGTTACGTCAGCTATGTGTTCCAGAGTTACTTCGGCTACTCCGAGTCCAAAGCACACAAGCTCATGATGGAGGTCCACAGGAAGGGCCGCTCCATCGTGGCGCACGGCAGCAAGGAACAGGTTGAGCAGCACGCAGTAGCCATGCACGGCTTTGGCCTGTGGGCCACCGTGGAGAAAGCGGCAAGCGGAAACGAAGCACCCGGGAAGGGCGGCCGCCAGCGTGGCTAAGGCATTCAAATACGGACTCAAGGGAATCACGGGCTACCTCGAGCCTGCCGAGCGGGATCTTTTACGGGGACTGCTGGACGACGTCATCTCGATGCTGGAGTCCGATGCCAGGGAGAACGAGGACCCGCTGGCCGCCTTGATCGGCTTGGACATGGACGTGAAGCAACCGAGCGATCGCGCCTTGCTGCGGCTTTTGCCGAACGTCATGAAGGACGACGACGGCGGCTCGCTTGAGTTCCGGCAATTGACCGAACGCTCGGTGCGGGAAAACAAGATTGGCGCGTTGAAGGCCACAGCGATGGGCCTGGACAAGGACGATCTTCTACTGACCCCGGAGGAAGCAACGCGCTGGTCCATGGCCTTGAATGATGTTCGCCTGGTTTTGGCCGAACGCCTGGACATCCGTGACGAAGCGGACGCCGAGCATATCCACAGCATGCAGGACTGGAGCCAGGCGGAGGACGTGGAGAGTTACCTGGCGTTGGTCTACAACTTCACCACCTGGCTCCAGGAGTCACTGGTGCAATCGATGATGGCGGCCAGGCAGGCAAAATCCTGATCAGGAAGGCCATCGCCGCGCCTGCCTATGTGACACATCAGACACGAGGCGGAGGCCACAGGTAATGGCCGCAACACAGGGGAAGCCTTATTCTCGAATAATCATGACTTCAGCATCTGACAGTTCAACGGGCGGCAGTTCAACGGGTGACGGTTCAACAGGCGCCGCAGGGGCCCCGATTGCTGCCCCGCCCGGTGACCTGGGGGTCTCCAATGAGCTCATGGGATCCCGCCCGATTGGTGTCTTCGATTCCGGCGTTGGTGGGTTGACGGTAGCCCGCTCCATCATCGATCAACTCCCCAACGAATCGATCCTGTACGTGGGGGATACGGCAAATGGACCCTATGGGCCGCTGCCCATCGCCGAAGTACGGGCCAACGCCCTGGGTGTGATGGACGAGCTGGTGGATTCGGGTGTGAAGCTGCTGACCATTGCCTGCAACTCCGCTTCGGCCGCAGTTCTCCGGGATGCGCGTGAACGCTATACAGCGCGATATGGGATACCCGTTATTGAGGTCATCCAACCCGCTGTGCGTAGAGCGGTCGCGGCCACCCGTTCCGGCAGGATCGGTGTTATTGGGACCTCCGCCACCGTGGGCTCGCGCGCCTATGAGGACACGTTCGCGGCAGCCCCGGATCTTGCCATTACCTCCGTGGCTTGCCCGGCCTTCGTGAGCTTCGTTGAAGCCGGCATCACCACAGGGGCTGACCTCCTGGCAGCGGCCAATGAGTATCTGGAGCCACTGAAACACGCTGGTGTGGACACCGTGGTGCTCGGGTGCACGCACTACCCCCTCTTGACAGGGGTGATCTCTTTCGTCATGGGCGAGGACGTGACCCTGGTGTCCAGTGCGGAGGAAACTGCCAAGGACGTCTACCGTGCGCTGGCCACTCACGGTATCCAGCGAACCGACACAAGTGCCCCCAGCCATGAGTTCATCGCAACCGGTGACGCCGTCCAATTTGAAACATTGGCCCGCCGGTTCCTGGGCCCCGAGGTCTTGTCCGTGAAACACGTCGACCACGTGGCTGCGCAATACCCCACCGGAAGCCTGGCGCGCATCACCCCGGAAATGCTGGAAGCAGCCCGGAGCGGGGCCGGATTGTCGCGCCGTTCCTACTTTGTACAACCGGAGAATTTCGTCCAACCGGACAATGGAGTCAGCCCTGATTCCAGTGCCATCCCAGGACGTGGCCTGTGAAACTGACCATCGTGGGCTGTACTGGTTCCTTTCCGGGTCCCGGCTCGCCGGCGTCGTGCTATCTGGTGACTGCGCACGACGGTGAGCGGGAATGGAAGATCGTAATGGACCTTGGGAGCGGAGCCTTGGGCGCCATCCAGCGTTACACGGATCTTGAGGACATTGACGCCATTTTCCTCACGCACCTGCACCCGGACCATTGCATGGACTTGTGTGGCCTCCACGTAGCGGTCCGCTGGAAGCCCGGCGGCTGGGGGCGGGACCGGATTCCCGTGTGGGGCCCGGCAGCAACTGCGGACAGGATGGCAACAGCCTATGGGCTGGACCTGGATCCGGGCATGCATGAGGAGTTCGACTTTACTCATTGGGCCGAACAGAAGCCCGTTACTGTCGGCCCCTTCACGGTGACTCCCTACGGCGTCAACCATCCGGTGGAAGAAGCATACGCGTTGCGTGTCACTGCAACGGAACCAGGCAAGGACGGGACGCCCATAACGCGGGTACTGACATATTCGGGGGACACCGATTCGTGCCAGGGGCTGGAGGAGGCAGCCAGTGGCGCTGATTTGTTCCTGTGCGAGGCCGCGTTCGAAGAAGGCCGCGATGATGGCATCAAGGACGTGCACTTGACGGGCAAACGCGCTGGGGAAGCGGCCATGAACGCCGGAGCCAAGCGCTTGCTTCTGACTCACATTCCGGTGTGGACTTCGCAGACCAAGGTAATGTCCGAGGCCAAACCGGTGTTTGCCGGGGACGTCGCTGTTGCCGTTGCCGGGGTCCATTACACGATCTAGGCCCCATCGAGCCAGACCCCATCCAGATGGTGCCGTGCGCGCCTGACCCACTGGGCGGCGTCGGGCGTTGTCCCATCGTCGCTAAGCTTGAAGCATGACTTCTGAAGCTACAGCCACACCCGTTATCCGCGCCGACGGCCGGACCCCCGATCAACTGCGTCCCATCAGCATTACCCGCGGCTGGTCCAAGCAGGCAGAGGGCTCGGCGCTCATCGAGTTCGGAAACACGCGGGTACTGTGCACGGCTTCGCTGACCGAAGGCGTTCCACGCTGGCTCAAGGGCGAGGGCCGTGGCTGGGTTACCGCCGAATACGCCATGCTGCCGCGCGCAACGAACACCCGATCCGATCGCGAGTCCGTGAAGGGCAAGATCGGCGGACGCACGCACGAGATCTCCCGCCTCATTGGCCGTTCGCTGCGCTCCATCATCGATACCAAAGCGCTGGGCGAGAACACGATCGTCCTTGACTGCGATGTCCTGCAGGCCGACGGCGGTACCCGCACCGCTGCCATCACCGGCGCCTATGTGGCGCTTGCCGAAGCGATTCGGTTTGCCCGCGAAAACAAGCTCATCGCCCGCAACGCCGAGCCGTTGGTGGACACGATTGCTGCCGTCTCGGTGGGCATCATCGATGGCGTGCCGATGCTGGACCTGCCGTACGTAGAAGATGTCCGCGCCGAAACAGACATGAACGTTGTGGTCACCGGATCCGGCAAGTTTGTGGAGGTCCAGGGCACGGCCGAGGGCGCTCCGTTCGACCGCGATGAACTCAACGCCCTGTTGGACCTCGCCTTGATCGGCACGGGCCAGCTTGCGGCCATCCAGCGCGAGACGCTGGCGGAAGCTCCGTGAGCGGCGACGCCGCAGCGGTCTCCGGCGCATACGGTGCGGATTCGGCCAGTGCAGATCCAGCCAATGCTCCGCGGCTCGTCCTCGCAACGCACAACCAGGGAAAGCTGAAGGAACTCCGGGAACTACTGCGCGGCCAGGTTCCAGGGCTCGACGTCGATACCCAGGTGGTGGATGCAGCTGCCGTTGGTGCGCCGGATGTTGCGGAAACCGGAGTCACCTTTGCTGAGAACTCACTCATGAAGGCGCGTGCCGTGGCTGAGGCAACGGGTTTGGTAGCCATCGCGGACGATTCGGGGCTTGCCGTTGATGTCCTGGGCGGTGCGCCGGGCATCTTCTCCGCCCGGTGGTCGGGAAAGCACGGGGACGACGACGCGAACCTGCGATTGCTGCTCGCCCAGCTCTCCGATGTGCCGGACGCCTTCCGCGGGGCAGCTTTTGTCTGCGCGGCCGCCTTGGCAGTGCCCGGAGCCGACGGAATCACTCACGAAACGGTGGAGTACGGGCAGCTCGAAGGTACGTTGCTGCGCGAGCCACGGGGTGAGGGTGGGTTCGGGTATGACCCCGTGCTCCAGCCCGTGGGAATGGACAGGAGCTGTGCGGAGCTGACATCCGAGGAAAAGAACGCCATCAGCCATCGAGGCCAGGCGTTCCGGGCTTTGCTCCCCGCGATAGTTGCTGCGCTCTCGGGTGTTCATTCGAGGTAGAAGTACAAAGGAGAAGGCACCCCGCGTTTTGCGGGGTGCCTTCTCCTGTGTGGCATCAAGTGCGGTGATGCCTACTTCTCGCGGTGCTTTCCGCCTTCGTGCTCCTCGATGAATTCCTCCACAGGGTTGCTGCCTTCAGCGGCAGCCTTACGCTTGGCAACGACGCCGCGGGCTACCTCGATAATGATGGGAATGACCGAGATCAGGACAATGACGATGAAGATGATGTCCAGGTTGCTGCTGACCCACGGAACGCGGTCACCCAGAAGGTATCCAAGCAAGGTGACGCCGCCGCCCCAAAGTGTGGCGCCGATGACGTTGAAGAGGAAGAATTTGCGTTTGTCCATCTGGGCCACGCCGACGATCACCGGAACGAACGTACGGATGATGGGGACAAAGCGGGCAAGGATCAGGGCCTTGCCGCCGTGCTTCTCAAAGAATGCGTGGGCGCTTTCGACGTTTTCTTTCTTGAACAGCCTGGAGTCCGGGCGGTTGAAGATTGCAGGGCCGGCCTTTGAGCCAATGAGGTAGCCGGTCTGGTTGCCAATGATCGCAGAAACGATGATGAGGGCCGCCAAAGCCCAGATATTGAACTTGATGGTGTCCGTGGCTACAAGAAGGCCAGCGGTAAACAGCATGGAATCGCCGGGCAGGAAGAAGCCCACCAGCAGGCCGGTTTCGGCAAAGACAATGCCGCAAACCAGCAGCACTACCCACGGCGCCAAGGCTGGATCAGCCAGGAAGACCTGGGGGTTCAGCCAGTCCGGCAGGAACGAGGCCATGGGTGGACGCACCGGTCCCGCGCCCCCGAAAGTGGATACGGCTAAGTCGCTCATCGCAGTAAAGATCACCTATCAAGCCTACTGGACCGCCGTCGTCGGGCAGTCTCATGCCTCCGCTGGTAACAGCGGCATTCCCGCGCACAAGCAGATGCGCGAGTGCGAAACACCACGAGGTAACACTCGCCACAAAGCGGTCCGGAAACGCCGCCCCGCCGCGGAAATCGGCAAGAGCGCACCCTTTCCGCCTGTAACCTTGTCCAGTGGCATTGGACTTTACGGCGATCGACTTTGAAACAGCCAACGGCTTCAGGGGGTCGCCGTGTTCGGTTGGCCTCAGCAAAGTCCGCGGCGGTGTGGTGGTGGAAGAAGCCTCCTGGCTCATGCGGCCGCCGGAGAACCACGACCACTTCGAGTTTCACAACACCCGCATCCACGGCATCCGTGCCGAAGACGTTGCCGGCCGTCCCAGGTTCGGGGACCTCTTCCCCGAAATTGGCGCCTTCATCGGCAACGACGTACTTGCGGCCCACAACGCAGCCTTCGATCTGGGCGTTATCCGATCCGGCCTGGAGGTCTCCGGGCTTGCAGGCCCGGCCTACGAGTACGTTTGCACCGTGATGCTGTCCCGCCGCTGCTACTCATTGGTGTCCAACTCCCTGCCGTATGCGGCGGAGGAAGCCGGAGTACCCCTGGTCAACCACCACGATGCCGCCGAGGACGCACGCGCCTGTGCAGGAATCCTGGTGGACATCGCCCGTCGCAATAACGCCAACAGCATCGCCGAACTCTATCTTTCGCTGGGCCTTATGTTGCCCAGGCAACCTGCCTTCGATCCCATGAATGGCCTCTCCAAGCCCACCCTTGCCGCTCTCGCAGGCAATGCTCTCGCAGGCACGGGGTCCGCGGGCAACAGGGCAGGCAGCCCCGCGGAGCAAACCCTGGACGGCGCCTTGAACGGTTCGGGTCGTCCATTCTCGGCGTGGCCCGAGGAAGGCCCCAATCCGTTGCCGAATCCCACAGCCGAACCGGGGCATCCACTGTTCGGCCAGACGGTGGTCTTCACGGGCGACCTCATCATGACCCGTCCGGAGGCTAAGTCACGTGCGGCAGAGATGGGTGCCCGGCCGGAAAGCAGGGTGACCGCACGCACCACTGTCCTTGTGGTGGGCGACGGGTTCGTGGCTGGAGACCTGCGAGCTGGCCGGCTTACAGGAAAGGCGAAGCGGGTTTTGGAACTCCATGCGAAAGGACAGCAGATCGAGGTTGTCTCGGAAGGGGAATTCCTGCAAATGGTGGGCGGGAACTAACTCCAGCCTGGCAGGCGGTCTGGCTCGGCGTGGGTCATAGTGCGAAACAATGCTTCCAGTCCGGGGAGCCGTGCTCCTAGCCTTGGTGCATGACCAAGGACAACCTGTCCCAGTCATCGGTACGCCAAGCCGTTGGCCCAGGGAAAGCCGGCGTTGCTTGGCGCGTCGTCTTCGCCTTTCCCAATCCTGTCAATGAATACGCCGCCCGGATTACGGCCGGACTTGTTGTACTGCTGGCTGTTGCAACACTGCTGACAGGCTCGTCCTTGGGCCTGGTTGCTGTGGCAATCGGTTTCTGGCTCCGTGTCCTTTTCGGCCCCCGCATTTCGCCGCTCGCCTTGCTCTCGGTCAAGGTTTTGGCCCCGCGCATCGGGCACGCCAAGTTGGTGGCTGGTCCTCCGAAGCGCTTCGCGCAAGGTATGGGGGCCGCTTTGAGCAGTGCCGCCGTCGTGCTTTTTTTCACAGGGTTCCAGCCTGCTGCGTGGATCCTCCTCGCGCTGTTGATCGTTGCGGCGTCGCTTGAGGCGTTCCTCGGCTTTTGCCTGGGTTGTGCGGTCTTTGGCTTCCTCCAGCGTCGCGGATTGATTCCCGCGGAGGTTTGCGAAGCCTGCGAGAACATCGCACTGCGACGCATCTGAACGTGCGGGCCGATCAGCCTGTAGTGACAGCGAGTAACCGGTCCGCCATGCCACGAATGACCTCCGTGCCTTCCAACGACTCGAGCCATTGGCCGGGAAGGCATGCTTCGCCGTAATAGGCACCCAAGATGTTTCCCGCGATGGAACCAGTGGAATCGCTGTCCCCATTGTGGTTGATGGCCACCGCGATGGCCTTGCGGAAGTGCTCCGCCGGCTCACTGCCTTGCGTGGACAGGACGGCATAAAGCCCGACGGCGAGTGCCTCCTCGGCCACCCAGCCCTCACCCAGTGTGGTTACCAGCTTTTCAGGACCGAGGGGAGCAGGCTCCGACGACAACCTCAGGGCCGCTTCCAGACGCTCAGGGAGTTCGGGAGCTTTGGTTGGCACGCGACTCACGTAGTCCAAGGCGGCGGAAGCTGCGGTGCGGACGTCACTGCCAGCCACAATATTCTGGATCAACAAGCTGAAGGCAGCCGCGCTTAACCGCGCTGACGGGTGTCCGTGCGTCAACGATGCAGCATCTGAACTGAGTTTGTACACGGCTTCGCGGGAGATATGGGGCACGAGTCCAAAAGGTGCTGAACGCATGACAGTGCCGCACCCCTTGGAACCGGGATTGACTGGCCTGGCCACAGTGCCCATTTCTCCTGAAGCCAATCCGCTGAGGCACGTGTTTCCCGGGGCCCGACGACGCCGGAGTACTTCCTGGCCGTCTATCCACCGCGGTTGTGGAACGGGGGCAGAAGGGGAAACAGCAACGTCCTGGGTTGCCAGCCAGCGAAGGTAGGCCAGCCACAGGCAGGCGATCTCATCTGCTGCCACCCCATCATTGGCCCATTCGAGGGCGTCGACCAGGCCATCCACGGTGTACAGCGTCATTTGTGTGTCGTCCGAAAACTGGCCGACGGCGTCGAGCTGGTCAAAGGACGTGAGCCCGGCGGAACCGTAACGGGCACGAATGGCCTCAAGGCGGTCAAACTCCACTGCGTAGCCAAGGGAATCACCCAATGCACCTCCGAGCAGTGTCCCGTGGACGCGGGATTCAAACGACGGGGCGGCGGGGGAGGAGGCTTCAAAACTCATGCCATCAACTTACCGCGCCCTGCTACGCAACTGATGGGGTTCGCATCTGATGTGGGTACTCAACGGATGGCGTACGCAACTGATGTGAACGGCCGCTGATATGGTGGGGAGGCTGCCCAGCACTAGGAAAACTTGGAGAGACGACGTGCGTGAACCGGCTTGGCGACGGACAGGCAAGACACCTGACTACAGGTTCTCCCTGGCGAACGAACGCACCTTCCTTGCCTGGATCCGTACGTCACTGGCTTTGCTGGCCGGGGCGATTGCCATTGATCAGTTGGCTCCAAACATTGCCCCCCAGCCTGTAAGGATCGTCCTCTGTGTCCTTCTGTCCCTCATCGGGGCCGGTCTGGCTGCACTGTCATACCGCAGGTGGGGGCAGATGGAAGCTGCAATGCGCAACGACGAAGCCTTGCCGTTCTCCTGGGTCATGCTGCTCATGACGATTGTGGTGGCCGTGGCGGCATTCGCTTTCGCCGTGTTGATTTTGGTGGCGCGATGACCAGGTTTGCGCGATGACGAGGCTTGCGCGTTGAGCACGGACCTCCGTGATCCCGGCCTTCAGCCGGAACGGACGACATTGGCCTGGCGGCGCACACTCATTTCGCTTGTGGTGGTGGATCTGTTCATCTGGCGCAGTTGGCTTACCTCCGAGCCCTCTACGGGCCGTCTGATTCCGGGCCTTCCCGGGCTGGATTACCAAGGTATCTGCGCCCTCATGGCTGCTGCCGCCACCATTGTCCTGGCTTGTGTGGTGTGGGTCCGCTCACGGGAGCTTCATGCTGGAAACGAAGCAGCTTCGGCACGACTTATCTTTGTCAGCACCCTTGCCGTGATAGGGCTGGGCGGAACTGCGATCGCGGCCATCGCCTTGGGCGGCTAAGCTCGGATCGGGAGTCAGCAGGGACTCAGCAACTCTTCAGACTCAACTGGCAGGATGCTCAAGGGCCGTCCCCAAACCAATCGTTAGGAACCATTCGACATGACCTCTCCTGTGCAAGCCACGACCGACCACGAACCGGGGCTGTTCGCGCGGCTGTCGGCTGAAGCCGTCGGTTCGATGTTTGTTGTGCTCGTGGCCGTGGGTGTGTCGATCTTCTCGAACCCTTCATCAGCGCCCCTACCCGCCGCCCTTGCGACCGGCCTGACGGTGACAGTGGCCATGCTGGCCTTCGGCCATGTTTCCGGCGGTCACTTCAATCCAATAATCACTCTGGGCAACCTGATTGCCGGCCGCATCCGCGCGCTGGCAGCTGTGGCCTACCTTGCGGCCCAAATCATCGGCAGCGTCATCGGCGCTGCTCTCGCCTACGTTGTAGTTCTGACAGTTCCGGTCCTGACGGATGCGCGGGCGGCCTTCGGCTCCGTGGCGGCCGGTTATGGAGAGCATGCCGCTGCCCAAACCCAGATGGCAGGGGTCTTGATTGTTGAAGTTGTTGGCTCCGCCTTGCTGGTTGCGGTGTTCCTGGGAGCGACCGCCGGACGCCGTGCCTTTCCTGCCGTGGCTCCCTTTGCTGTAGGCCTTTGCGTCGCCGTGTTGCTGCAGTTCGGCCAGGTCCTTGGCAACCTTCCGTTTAATCCAGCGCGCGCAACTGCGCTGGCTTTCTTCAGCCCTTCCTGGGCCTTGGAAGGATTGTGGCTCTTTTGGGTCGCTCCCCTAATGGGGGCCGCACTGGCCGGACTGGCCTTCCGCGGCTTTGGCTACGCCTCCGCGGCCACCAGCCTTGGAGATGACGAGACGTTGGCGTCGGTATCAAGCCGCGGGGACCAGCACCTGGATGTGGATGACACGGAGGATGTCCAAGCGGAGGCAGAGGCAGAGGCAGTGGAGACCGGGACTGTCCGGAAAGAAGCTGCTGCAGATGACGCACGCGACTTCTTCGACGGAAAGAAGGGCTAGCAGCAGGAGAGGATCGACGCCGGACGGCCTGTCTGCGCTTTTTTGTCGGTGCCCACAGTTAGCTTGAAAATATGCGGTTACTCCATACCTCGGATTGGCATCTCGGCCGGTCATTCCACGGCGTTGGCATGCTTGAAGCGCAGCGCGGTTTTGTGGACCAGCTCGTGTCCTTCGTCGAAGCGAAGTCTGTAGACGTTGTCCTCATTGCGGGCGATGTCTATGATCGCGCCCTGCCTGGACTCGATGTCGTCAAACTTCTCGACGACGCCTTGGTGCGTATTACCCAAGCCGGGGCCACCGTAGTGCTCACCAGCGGCAACCACGATTCCGCCATTCGGCTCGGATTCGCGTCCCGCTTGCTCGAACGCGGCGGCGTTCACCTCAGGACGAGGGTCGAGGACCTGGACGTTCCCGTGCTTGTTCCCTTCGGAAAAGATGGGGAGAGCAGCGCCACACTTGCGATCTACGGGATTCCCTATTTGGAACCTCGGCTTGTCGCGGAGCGGCTGGAGGTGGAGACCGCAAGTCATTTCGAGGTCACCCGTGAAGCAACCGAGCGGATTCGGCGCGACCTTCAGGACCGCCGTACATCAGGCGCAGTGCATCCTGTGGTCCTTGCACACACCTTTGCCAGTGGAGGCATCACTTCTGACAGTGAACGGGACTTGAGCATCGGAGGGTTGGGCGCAGTGCCCCTGGATCTCTTCGAGGATTTTGCATACACGGCACTTGGTCACTTGCACGGCCGGCAGGAACTTGTCACGAATGTCCGCTACTCCGGCTCCCCACTGGCTTATTCGTTCTCCGAAGCCAAACATTCCAAGGGCGCCTGGTTGGTTGATATCGATGCCGATGGAAGCATCGGTGTCCAGGAAGTTCTTTGGGAAGCTGCCAAGAGCCTGGCCGTGTTGAGAGGCAAGCTGAACGATCTTCTTGAATCGGGCGAGCACGCCTGGGCTGAAGCTGCCTATTGCCAAATCACCCTCACGGATGCCGAGCGGCCCGCCCAGGCTATGGAGCAAGTCCGAACCCGCTTTCCTGACACCTTGGTCCTGTCCTTCGACCCCGAGGGTGCTGGAACCAAAGACAAAGTCAGTTACAGCGGCAGGCTCGCAGCCGCCCAGGACGACCTCGAGGTCTGCTGCGGGTTCCTGGAACACGTTCGGGAGCGCAGTCCCGGATCTGCGGAAGAAGCTGCCCTGCGCGCCGCCCTCGAGGCCGTGCGCCTGGAGGAGGCTGAACTGTGAGAATCCATCGACTGGAAATTGAGGCTTTCGGGCCTTTTGCCACTGCGCAGCACATTGATTTTGATCAACTCAGTGCACAGGGGTTGTTTCTGCTCAACGGCGCCACCGGGGCCGGCAAAACCAGCATCCTCGACGCCATCTGTTTCGCCCTCTACGGCTCCGTTCCGGGTGCACGCCAGGAAGGTAAGCGCCTTCGCAGCGATCATGCAGCGCCGGGTGCCGAACCCCGTGTGGTGTGCGAATTCTCGGCCCGCGGCAGGCGTTTCGAAGTCAGCCGTTCCCCGGCATGGGAACGCCCCAGCGCGCGCGGCCGGAACGGCTTCACCACCCAACAAGCCAAGACACTGCTCCGCGAGTGGGTTTCCGGAGTCTGGGAGGAAAAATCTTCGCGTAATGACGAAGTCGGCGCCGAGCTGTCCGAGCTTTTGGGTATGGACCGGGAACAGTTCACGCGCGTTGTGATGCTTCCCCAAGGCGACTTTGCGGCGTTCCTTCGCTCCAAAGCCAATGATCGGCTCGAGCTCCTCCAAAAACTCTTTGGGACGCAGCGATTCGAGTCGGTGGAGAAGCAAATTGCGCGGCAGGCGGCCGAAGCTGCGCGCGCCGTGCAGGACAATGCGGCCGAACTGAAGATGCTGCTTGGCAGGGCAGCCGCGGAACGGGAGCAGCTTGGCCTTCCCGATGAGCTCTCAAATGCGGAGACAGCTGCCGAGGCGCCAGAGGCATGGCTCGCGGCCCTGGAGATGGAGTTGCTGGAAGAAGGTGGGCGACGTCAGGACGAGGCCACCGCAGCTGATGCCCAGGCCATACGGCTTGCGGAACAACTTCAGGAGGACCAGGAGAAGGCCCAACGGCATACCAGGCTTGCTGCTGGGATGCAGCGGCGGGTTCTGCATGAACTAGCTGCTGCGCGGGCACTGGAAAACAAGGAAAAGCTGGGAGGACATCGCCGTGCGGCAGTCCTTGGGGGACAACTGGACGCCTTGGACGCCACGGAGCGTAAGTTCCGGTCTGCCTTGGTGGACAGGGACAGGTCCCGGGAGCAGCTTGAATCCAAGGGCTTGGATGCGGCACATCCTGTTGCTGCGCTTGAGACAGTCAAGACCACCCTTGCCGTCCTCGAGGCCCGGCTTCCAGATGAGCGGCGCATGGAGGACGTGGCCACCCGACTCGCAGCCAAAAGAAAAGAACACTCCAGCCACTTGGCGGCCGAGCAAGCAGCAGCAGAATCCCTGCAACACCTTCGAGCCGAGGAATCAGCGGTGAAGGCCGGGATGGCGGCACTGGAACCCTCGGCTGCCCGCGTCGAAGACCTCGAACGGGAGGCCGCCGCTGCCGCCGAACTAGTGTCGGTTGTGTCCCGTCATGAAGCTGCCGCCGCCGAGTTGAAGGACGTCACCGAGCGCCACGCCCGTGCCCGCAACAAAACGCAGGACCTCAGGCAAGCATGGCTTGACATGAGGGAGGCACGCTTGGCCAATGCAGCCGGTGAGCTCGCGGCAGCCCTTGTGCCTGGGCAGCCTTGCGCCGTTTGTGGCAGCAACGAGCACCCGAATCCCGCCGCCGCAGCTCTTTCCGCACTATCCATCGCCCAGGAAGAGGAAGAGGCCAGCAAACTATTTGAAGCGAGCGAAAAGGCTCTGGGACGCAGCGCGGAAGAGGTATCAAGAGCCGCACAGTTACTGGCGGGCCTGGCTGCCCAGGGTGGTTCCGCAGATCCAGAGGAATCGGCCGCCCGCTTGGTCGCGTCCGAAGCTGCGGCAATCGAAGCCCGAAAGTCCTCTGGGGCGTTGGAGAAGCTCCGCAAAGAGCATGAGGATCTCATTAAACGCATTACCCTCCTGCAGCAGGAACATGCCGGGTCAACGAATGCCGCCTTGCAAGCAAGCTCTGCTGTCGAGTTACTTCAGGAGCAGTACCTTGCGCTTGAAGAGGAGCTGGCCGGCCTGAGGCAGGGCTTCGCCAGCCTTCGTGAGCGGTCAGAAGCTCTCACCTCCCAGCGTTTATTGCTTCAGGCTGCGGTGGATGCCGCGAACGAGCTCGAACGTGCCGGGGCTGCGCGCCTTGAGGCGCTCGCTGCGCTGGAAAGGGCATTGCCCGGGTCCGGATTTTCATCGGTCGAGGATGTGCGTCGCGAGCTCATGTCACCCTCGGATGTTGTGGCATTGGAGAAAGCCCTCGCGGATTTCGAGGCCGAAGCTGCCCGTCTGGATGAACTGTTTGCCGGCGAGGAACTCGTCATGGCAGCGAAGGAAGCCAGCATCGGCGAACTTCCCCTGCCGGAGGACGAACTCAGGGTCGCCAAGACTGAGGCTGCCCACGCCATGGAAGCTGCAAAGGCACTGGCGCTTTCCGCGGGGCTCGCAAGCAAAGCTGTGCGGTCCGTGCAGAGGATCCGCGCGGAGTATCAAAACCTTGCCGAGGCAGGAAGGGAACCGCGCGAGCACGCCAACTTGCTGGGTGGGCTGGCGGACACCCTTCGCGGCGCAGGAGATAACAACTACCGCATGAGCTTGAACAGCTATGTGCTGGCTGCCCGGCTGGAACAAGTGGCCATCGCAGCTTCGGAAAGGCTCGTTGCCATGAGCGATGGCCGCTACACCTTGCAGCACACTGACGCCCGGGCTGCACGAAACCAGAAATCCGGTCTCGGACTGGAAGTGGTGGATGAATGGACGGGCCAGCGACGTGACACATCCACGCTCTCCGGCGGAGAATCCTTCATGGCCTCCTTGTCATTGGCCTTGGGCCTTGCGGATGTTGTACAGCAGGAGGCTGGCGGAGTGGACATTGAAACGCTCTTTGTCGATGAAGGGTTCGGAAGCTTGGACGAGCAAGCCTTGGAACAGGTTATGGATGCCTTGGAGGGTTTGCGCGACGGCGGCAGGGTTGTCGGGCTGGTCAGCCACGTCGCAGAAATGAAGCAACGTATCAGCAGCCAGCTGCACGTGGTTAAGGGCCGCCATGGTTCCACAGTGGTTGTTGCCGAAGCCGTGCCGGCCTGAGGCCGGATCCGATAGACTTGATCCGTTACACCGGGTTGCGCGCATCGGGAGGAGGGACGATGCGCAGACTTTAGCGAACCCGGAATAATGGAAAAATCTTCTTTGGCTTCAAAGCCATTGCCTTCGCAGCCAACCGCCACCTCGTCCACGCATCGATCCCGTCTGCCCGGGAGGTTTGCGCGGCTGCCCGAACTCGCCGGGCCAGGGTTCCTGCCCCTCGGCCTCTTCGCAAGACTCCCGTTGGCAATGCTCACGGTGGGAACACTGACCTTGGTTACAGCAGTGAGTCATTCCTACGCAATCGGTGGCATGGCTGCGGGGGCAGTGGGCATAGGTTCAGCCGTCGGCGCCCCTGTCCTCGGCTCGCTGGCCGACCGCGCCGGCCAACGCATCGTTTTGCTTGTCGCAGCAGTTGTTAACACCTTGGCCGTCCTCGGCCTTCTTGCTGCTGCCTACGTGACCCCAAGTTATGTCTCCGTGCTCGACGCTACGGGCGTGCTCGTGGCAGGTTTCCTCGCCGGGGCGAGTTGCCCGCAGGTTGGCCCCATGGCCCGTGTTCGCTGGATGGCGTTGACCACCCGGAACCTGTCGTCAGCCCGCCAGGCCAGTGTTTCCACAAAAGATGTTGCTGGAAAGGAAGCGGGAATTCCCGCGAGCGGCGGCCGGAGCGTCGCGGCCAGCCGTGCCGATCTGGACACGGCACTTTCCTATGAGGGCACGGCTGATGAGGTTACCTTCGTGCTCGGACCGGCCTTGGTTGGAATTCTGGCGAGCCTCATTGCACCTTGGCTGCCCCTGGCCCTGGCAGCGGTCATGACCATCACGCTTGTACCAGCTTTCGCCGTCCACCCCAGCCAGCAGGCCGTGGTGCCGGCACCGCGTAAGGCTGCTGCCGCCGTCGTGGGTAGTTCCAGTGAACCCACAGCAAAGCGAGGGAACCGCTGGGCCGGGGCCGTCGTGGCTGTGCCGGTTGTGGCAATGGTGTGCATGGGCACCTTTTTTGGTGCTACGCAGAATGCCCTGAGCGCCTTTTCTGCCCAGTACGCTACAGCGGAAATTGCTGGCCTCCTCTACTCCGTGATGGGTTTGAGCTCGGCCGTCGCGGCGCTGTCCGTAGCGTTCTGGCCGCAGCGCTTTAGTCTTGCCGCCCGGTGGGTTGCTGCGGCCCTTGCGATGTCATTGTTCGCAGTGCTGCTGCTGGTTCCCGGGGGCCTCTGGCCCATGGTCTTCGTGCTGCTGTTGCTGGGAATCCCGGTGGGTCCGGTCATGGTCACGGTGTTCAGCATCGGTGGCGTGGTGGCCCCTGCCGGCCGAATGGCTACGGTGATGACAGCCCTGGCCAGTGGGATCGTAGCCGGCACCGCACTTGGTTCCTACCTTGCCGGGCAGTTGGCGCAGACGCAGGGGCCCGGTGCAGCCTTCGTCGTATCCATGGCTGCCGCAGCTGGCCTGTTGGTGCTGGGAGTGCTGACTTACCTGGTCATGAAGCGTCGGCCTCAGGCGTAGCCCAGTACTCAGGCGTTCCAGCTGCCCGACGTCGGACCCCAGGTTCCCGGCGAACGGTCACCTCAGTGGCTGTTGCGGTAGCCGGTGGGGGAGTTGCCGAAGGCAGCCCGGAAGATCCGGCTGAAGTGGGCTGCGTCAGTGAATCCCCACCGCGCCGCAATGGCCGTGACGGGCCGGTCTGCCAGGACCGGGTCCAGGAGGTCGCGCCTGCAGCGTTCGAGCCTGCGCTGCCGGATGGACGCTGCCACGGTGGTGCCGATCTCCTGGAAAAGATCGTGCAAGTGTCGGGTGGAGATGTAGTGCGCGGCGGCTATGGTTCCCGGGGAAAGCTCAGGGTCACCCAGATTCGCCTCGATGTAGTCATGGATACGGCCCAGCAGGAGGAGATGGGGATCGCGGCCTGTCTCGATGAGCTGGTCCAGTTCCCCGTTGAACAGGGTGGTGACCAGGTCCAATGCGTTATGGACCAGACGGAGGCCATTTGCCCCTGAAAGGGCTTCGAGGTTATCGGCCAGCCTTACCAGGAAGGGGCTGATGAGCTCGCCGAGGCCTTCGTCCCCCGGAATCCGGAGGGCCGTTACGTGGCCCATCGCTTCGGCTGGCAAGTCCAGGAGGACGTGCGGGAACATCAAGACCAAGGTGCGGAAGTCGTCGTCGAACGTTAGTTCGTAAGGGCGGGAGGTGTCGTAGATGGCGAGGTCCCCGGGGCCGAGCACCGCTTCGCGTTCGTCCTGAACCAGGCGGCCAGAGCCGGAGAGCTGGATGCTGAGCTTGAAGAAGCGTCCGGTGGACTTGGCGATCAACTCAGGCGTTCGCAGCACCGTATGGGGACCAGACGTTATTTCGACCACGGAGATTTGACCCAGGACCCGGGCCCGCATGGTCCCGTGGAAGCGGGCGTCTTTGGCGTCTTTAGGGGCTTTGGCCAGCAACGGCACGAAGGATGCTGAGATGGCCCGGCTCCATTCCTGGAAGGAATCCGCCACCACTGTGTGCACGGTTGCGGGGCCGGTTTCAGCCGCGACGGTCATCAAATTCCCTTTCAATGCCCGCCGTACCTGATGGCACCGGTACAGAATGCCACCAGCGCGGACGTGAGCTTGCCCACGATTCTACACCGGGGGACTTTACGCGGGCTGTGCTTGCGTGCACCGACAAGCACCTTGCCGTGTGAGACAAGTCACGCAGCGCCTTGTCGGAGGAAGATTGCGGAATGACCGACACCGTGCCGCGCAATCTCCGTCCGGCACCGAGGCAGGAGCACACTATGAGCGTGGATAACCCCGTCAAGGGCAAGATCGCTGGGCCCGCAGACACCAAGAGGCGTCTGGGCGTCCCGGCCGTGACCTTTATGATTATTGCGGCCTCCGCGCCGCTGACCGTCCTTGCGGGCGGCGTGACCACCACTTTCGCTGTCACCGGGGTAACGGGTGTCCCCCTTTCGTTCTTGATTCTCGGCGGGATCCTGGCACTCTTCGCAGTCGGGTATGCGGCCATGAGCCGTTACGTCACCAACGCCGGCGCCTTCTACGCCTACATTGCCCAAGGCATTTCCAGGCCGGCCGGCGTTGGAGCCTCGCTGGTCGCGTTGATGGCCTACAACCTCATGCAGGTAGGCATCTATGGGCTCTTCGGCTTCACCGTTTCCTCACTGCTCTCGGCAAGGCTGGGCATCAGCGTTCCCTGGTGGATCCCGGTGCTGGTCTGCATCGCAATTGTCGGCTGGTTGGGCGTTAACCGGGTGGATCTCTCCGCAAAGGTGCTGGGTGTCCTGGTGGCCCTGGAATTCCTCGTGGTCATCGCCTATGACCTCATCAGCCTTGCCGTGGCCCCCGAAGGAGTCTCTGCAGCCTCATTCAGCCCTGAAAGCCTTTTCGTCCCGGGCATCGGCGCAGTCCTTTCCTTCGGAATCGCCGCCTTCATGGGCTTTGAATCCGCAGCCATCTATGGCGAAGAGTCAAAAGATCCCAAGCGCACTGTTGCCCGTGCTACCTTCGCAGCGGTTGCCATCATCGCCCTCTTCTATGCCGCCTCAGCCTGGGCTATGACCGTAGGCGCAGGCCCATCCGCAGTCATTGAAACAGCCACCAACAGCGGCCCGGACATGATCTTCGCCTTCCTGGGTACCAACGGAGGCGTGCTCTTGAGCGATATAGCGCAGATCCTGTTCGTGACCAGCCTGTTCGCTTCGCTGGTCAGCTTCCACAACGCCGTCGCACGATACTTCTTCTCACTTGGCAGGGAGCGCGTCATCCCGCCGTTCTTCGCAGCTGTCCGCGAAGGGAGCGGAGCACCCTTCGGGGGGTCGCTGGCGCAAACGGTGATTGCCGTCGTCGTGACTGTTGCCTTCGCCATCGCGGGATCGGGATCTGAACTAGGTGAACTGTATCCAGTGCTGACCATGTTTACGTGGCTAACCAACAGCGGCGCCATGGGCCTGGTCCTGCTCATGACCGTCGTGTCCGTCGCCGTCATTGGTTTCTTCCGCCGGAAGCGGCATGGTGCCAGCCTCTGGGTGCGGGTTGTTGCGCCTGGCCTTGGCTTTGTTCTCCTGGCGATAGTGTTTCTGCTCATCCTTGCCAACTTCAACGTCCTGCTCGGTCAGACGGAATCGACGGCGGCAACGTTCGTCCTGCCGCTGGTGGTTTTGCTGCCGGGTCTGGTGGGAATCGTGTGGGGGCTCCGCCTGCGGCGCTCGCAGCCCGCGCTCTATGCCCGGATCGGACACGGCTCGGAAGACTGAGGCCGCTTCGAACGCCGAAGCACTGCACACAAGAAAGCCCCGGCGGGTGCCGGGGCTTTCTTCGTGTTGAATATTGGGTTCCCGCGGTTCAGGCCAGCTGGCCCTCAATCCTCATAGCGCCCGCAGCCAACTCCTTACCCACGGCGTCGGCGTCCTGGTCGAGGCGGATGTAGACGACTGCGATTGCGGCCGGCCGTCCGCCCGGGACGTGGATGGGGGCGGCGATTGATGACAACCCGGCGATGACTTCGTCATGGCTGGTGGCGTAGCCGGTGAGTCGGGCTTCGTGCGCTTCGGGGCGGTAGGGGATACCCGCTCCTACTTGGCGCCAACGGTCCTCGGTCATGGTCGACTGGATGGCGATACCGGGTGCGCCAACACCGATGGGATGGCGGCTCCCCGGATGCTGAGCGAGTGCGGCGCCTGAATGGCGGGGTTCCACGGTGACCAGGGTGACGCATTCCTGGTGGTCCCAAACAGCCAGGAAAGCGGTCATGTGCAGGGTATTCGCCAGCTGGGTGAGCTCGGGCAAAGCAGCTGTTTGCAGGTTGCGCGAGACGCCACGTGCCAGCACCGCCAGTCCGGGACCCGGCTGGACGCGGCCTGAATCGTCCCTGATCAACAGCGAGTGGTCCTCCAGCGTCCGGAGGATGCGGTAGGCCACAGAGCGGTGCACCCCCAGGGCCTCGGCGAGTTCGGCAATGCTGAGCGGGCGTTCGGCTTCGGCAAGGATCTCCAGTGCGCGGATTCCCCGTGAGAGGGTTTGCGACGGCGGGGCCTGGCTTGCTGCTTCCTGCGGACTCTTGACGTCGCTGCGGGGACTCATGCGAACCATCCTATGTTTGCTGGTGACGGCATGCGGCGGACAACTCTTGTGTTGCACGCCCCATCAGGATATCGTTCCATATACGAAATGGCTATTCAACTATAGAACAGTGTTGTTCTTGAGCTTCATTGCTTCTCGTTGTGCCGAGACAAATGCTGTGCGCTGGGTCACGGCATGTAGTAGTCTTTCCTAACTGACCGTTCTGTCGGTTAATGCAAGTCACGCACCGACCAGTCACTCTCACCCCTGGAGTTCCAATGACCGCAACTTCCACTGTCGACTCTGCATCGGGCCCAAGCAGTAAGCGCGAAGAGCGCCGGGTCCTGGCGGGGACTTTGGTCGGCACCACCATCGAGTGGTACGACTTCTTTATCTTTGCCCAGCTCACGGCAACGCTGTTGTCGCCGCTGTTCCTGACTCCGCTGGAAAAGTCGAACCCAGGAGTGGCGCAAATTCTGTCCTTCGCCACCATTGGCATCAGCTTTCTCTTCCGGCCACTCGGCGCCTTCGTTGCCGGACACCTCGGCGACAGGCTGGGACGCAAGGCAGTCCTGGTCATGACACTTGTCATGATGGGGGCGGCGACGGCGCTGATCGGCGTGCTGCCTACCTACGGGACAATCGGGCTTTGGGCTCCGATCCTGCTGATCACCCTGCGGGTGGTCCAGGGCTTCTCAGCCGGTGGCGAGTGGGGCGGCGCCGCCCTGATGGCTGTGGAACACGCTCCCATCTCCAAGCGCGGACTCTTCGGTGCTTACCCGCAGATCGGTGTGCCCATCGGCATGATCTTGGCAACCGGCCTCCTGTTCTTCCTTCAGTCGGGCATGTCAAAGGAAGACTTTGCCGCCTGGGGTTGGCGTGTGCCGTTCCTGCTCTCCGTGGTCCTGATTGTGGTGGGCTACCTCATCCGCCGCGCAGTCGGGGAAAGCCCCGTCTTTAAGGAAATCGCGCAGCGCAAGGCGGAAAGCAAGGCGCCCCTGAGCGAGCTGTTCCGGAATAACAAGAAGGAGGTAATCCTCGCGGCACTTATCTTCATCGCCAACAACGCCGCAGGCTACCTGTTGATCGCCTTCTTTATCTCCTACGCCACCAAGGCGCTGAAGATGCCGGCGCCGCAGGTCCTCCTCGCCACCACGGTTGCCTCCTTCGGCTGGCTCATCTTCACGATGGTGGGAGGCTGGCTTTCGGACAAGATTGGCCGCGTAAAGACGTTCCTGCTCGGTTACGGCCTGGTGTTCGCGTGGATGATCCCCATGTTTGCTTTGATCGATTCCAAGGACATCGTGCTCTACGGAACAGCTTTGTTCGTCCTCACCATTGGGCTTGGCCTGTCCTATGGACCCATGTCAGCCATGTACGCCGAGATGTTCCCTGCACACGTCCGCTACTCGGGAATCTCCATCGGCTACGCCTTGGGTGCCATTCTCGGTGGTGCCTTCGCCCCGTTGATTGCCCAGGCTTTGTTGGACGCGACCAAATGGTCCGGATCGGTGGGCCTGTACATCATGGGCCTGTGCATCATCTCAGCGGTGGGCGTGATTCTTGCCAAGGAAACCAAGGGCCGTCCCCTCGGCTTCAGTGTTCATCACTAGGCCAACTAGAGATCCAGTCCAGCAACACATTGATTCTCCGGGCGGGCGCGGTTGTGAAACCGGGCCCGCCTCGGGCGTTAAGCAGCTATTTCGCCCTCGGGGCCTCTGCGCCTTCCAGCTGCTCCACGACGTCGTCGTCCGTCAACTGTTCAAAACGCTCGTAAAACGAGCCAACAGCATGGAATTTGCCTGGCGTGTGCAGTGCCATCATGAAGTCGCAGACCCGTGCCAAGGATGTTGCGGCTTCCAGCGATGCCACGGGCACGGCGGCGACCACAGTGCGGGCACCTGATGCCCGCACGGCCTCCACGGCAGCACGCATTGTTGCGCCGGTGGCCAGGCCATCGTCCACCAGAATGACGGTCTTGCCCCGAAGGTCGTTCTCGATTCCCGGGTACTGCCTTGCGCGCCGAAGCAGCTCGGCGCGTTCATGTGCCTCTACTGCATCCAACGCGGCTTGGCTGATGCCATGGGCAAGGACATGTTCCTTGAGCGGCTTGTTGACGATGCGGACGACGTCGCCCTGGCACCACGCCAGTGCGCCGTAGGCAGTCTCCTCGCGGCCAGGTATCCCCAGTTTGCGGACCAAAATCGTACCGAAGGGCAAGTACAACCCGGAGGAGGCCGCCACGGCCAGCGGGACACCTCCACGCGCCAGACCAAGGACGATCGTGTCTGGCCGTTCCCTGAACTGGGGGAGTCCTTCGGCCAGGCGCCGGCCGGCTTCCGTCCGGTCCTTGAAACGCATGCCCATTTGCCCCACTTCCACGTAATTTGGCTGCTTCCAGCCTACCGTTCAAAGCTTGCCGGGTGAGGCATCCGCTGGAAGCATGGGCTTGTGAACAAGCCCATTGGATATTGGATCAAGAGGCTCGACGCCGCGCTGGAACTCCAACTCGATGCCACGCTGGCCCGGGTCAAGCTGAGCCGGCGGCAGTGGCAGACCCTGGGCACTTTGGCAGAGGGAACCGTCCGTCCTGATGAGCTGGATGAGATCCTGCGCCCGTTCTGGGCCAATGACACGCGCCTGCGGGAGCGGGAGCTTGCCTCGTTGGTGGGTAGGGGCATGATCACTATGATCGATGACCGACTGGCGCTCAGCGAGCTCGGCCGCGAAAAATACCACGAAGCCCTCCGCTATGTGGAAGCCGCCCGCCAGGACCTTTCCATGGGCATAGGAATCGATGAATATGCCATGGCGTTGAGCGTCCTGGAACGAATGAGCCTTAACGCGGAGCGGTTGAGCCGTTAGCGCCGGCGCAATCGCTACACGCCAAGGAATTCGATGGCAGCTTCCTTGAAAGCCCTGCTTGTGATCACGTTCGTGTGGGTGCGTCCCGGGACCACAAGGGTCTCCACCAAGGCCCCCCGCTTGCCGGCCAGGTGCGCGAGTTCGGGCATGGTGGCCGCGCGATCATCTTTTTCGCCGGCAACCAGGAGGATAGGCACGTGCGGTGCAGCCTCGGCAGGATCGAACGGTTCACCCTTGATGGCCTCGATGAGCGAAAGCAGCGCGAACAGGTCATTGCTGGGCAACAATTGAGCCATTTTCAGCAGCCCGGCGGTTGACTGGTCCTCAACGGGTGTGCCATCAGCCAAGTGCCGCTGCGCGGCAGCGAGGTCGAAAGCTGCCAACGGATCCGCTGAGCTGGGTCCGCCCAGGACGATGCGGTGTACCAGGTCCGGCTGGGTCGCGGCGAACTCCCAGGCCAGCCGGGACCCCAAGGAGTAGCCCACGATGTCCAGTCCTGTGGACGGATCGCCGTCGCGCAATGGCCGCGCTCCGGCGTCCGTGGCGATCTGGAGGAGGTCGGCTCGGATCCGGCTGGGGGTGTACGAGTCCAGGTCCTCGGGGGAGTGGCTCCTGCCGTGGCCTGGCAGGTCCACGGTAATGACCCGGCGTCCGGCGTCCTGGAGGGCCGTGATCCAGCCGCTGTCCGTCCAATTTAGTTTGCTGGATGAGGAAAAACCGTGGATCAACAGGACAGGTCGTAGTCCGGCATCGGTGGTGGGTTCATGCACTTCAACGAACAATTCGGGGTCGGTGCCCTCAACTGTGTGCCTGTGCTGTTCCACGGTGTGTCTGCCGGTCATCATGTCAGTCCTCATCGAGTACGGCGCTCAGGCGGACCCGGCGCTTGGGTGCTTCGTCCTTCGGAACCGTGCCCACGATTCCGGCGGTGTCATCCGGTACCTCGAACACGATCAGCGGTTCGCCGACGTTGATGGTCTCGCCCGGCGCCCCGTGAATACGCACCACTTTACCCGCCTGCGGGCTGGGCAATTCGAGTGCGGACTTGCTCGTTTCCAGCTCCACAATGGGCTGGTTGCGCTCCACCTGTTGGCCCGGCGATACGAGCCAATCCAGGACGGTCGCTTCGATGAGGCCTTCGCCCAGATCCGGGAGCGGGAAGGAAAGTTCAGCCACGGCGGTACTCCAGTACGCGTTGGATCCCAAAGAGGATGCGGTCGATGTTGGGAATGTATTCGTCCTCCAGGTCACCGGAGGGATAGGGTACGTCGAATCCGGTCACGCGCTCCACGGGCGCCTTCAGCGTTTGGAAGCAATGCTGCGTGATCAGTTGGGCGACCTCGGCGCCAAGGCCTGAGGTCAAGGGAGCCTCGTGGACGACGACGGCGCGGCGCGTCTTTCCGACGGACCTCGCCAGGGCTTCGGCGTCGATTGGCTTCAGCCAACGCAGGTCCAGGACTTCGACGTCGATGCCGTCTTCCGCTGCGAGTTCGGCAACTTGGAGACATCGTGCCACCATGGCGCCCCACGCGACGAGTGTCAGGTGACGGCCTTCCCGCGCAACCCGGGCGCCGGTGAGGCTGCCGGCGTCGTCCATGCCGGCGTCGGGGGTTGCTTGACCGGGAGCAGGACTGTTGAGGTCTACCGGACCCTTCTGCCAGTAGCGGGACTTGGGCTCCATGAAGATGACGGGATCCGGCCGTGTGGCTGCGTACTTGAGGAGGTGATAGGCGTCGTGTGGGGTGGAAGGCGAAACCACCTTCAGTCCGGGGACGTGCGCAAACAGCGCTTCAAGGCTTTCGCCGTGGTGTTCCGGAGCGCGGATTCCGCCGAAGCTGGGAACCCTGAGCGTGATGGGCATGGGGAGCGTGCCGCGGCTGCGGTAGTTCATCCGCGCGATTTGGCACACGATCTGGTTGATGGCGGGGTAGGCGAAACCGTCGAACTGTACTTCGGGGATGGGGTGGAAGCCTGCCATGGCCAGTCCCACCGACATGCCGAGGATGGCGGACTCGGCCAGCGGGGTGTCGAAGACCCGTTCTTCGCCGTGTTTGGCCTGCAGGCCGTCGGTAATCCGGAAAACGCCGCCCAATCGGCCGCAGTCCTCGCCGAAGATCACCGTTTTGGGATTGTCGGCCAGGATCTCGTCAAGCGCGCGGTTCAGTGCTTGCTGCATGGAAAGGTGCAGGACGGGTTCGGTGTCCATCGTGACCGACCCGGGAGCGAACGATAGTGCCGTGGCTGTCTCAGACATGTTCGGACTCCTTGCGCCAGTCACTGGCCTGGGATTGAAGGGTGGGCGTTGGTTCCTGGAAGACGAGGCTGAACATCTCGGCCCCGGGACGGGGCGCAAGGGCTTCGATGCCCGCGCGAATGGCTTCCTCTTCCTCCTGGGCCTGCTGCTGTGCATCGGCGAAGAATGCGTTATCCGCAATGCCGTCGTCGAGGAGGCGCTGTTTGAAGCGCTCAAGGGGATCTTCGCCGGCACCGAGCCGTTCCTCTTCCAGGGTGCGGTAACGCCCGGGGTCGTCCGCCGTGGAGTGGGGCCCACGGCGGTAGGTCATCGCTTCGATGACGACAGGACCGTTACCGGCGCGGCAATGGGCAAAAGCCGAACGTGTGGCCTCATGGACTGCGACGACGTCGTTGCCGTCCACCTGCAGGGAAGGAATCCCGTATCCGGCCGCCCGCGCAGCGACTGAGCCGCCGGCAACCTGGCGTTCGGTGGGGACGGAGATTGCCCAGCCGTTGTTCTGGATGAAGAAGACCACTGGCGCCTTCATCACAGCAGCAAAGTTCATGGCCTCGTGGACATCGCCCTGGGAGGATGCTCCGTCGCCGAAGTATGTCATGGCAACGCCGCGTTCGTCGTCGGGCTTTCCGGAGAGGGTTTGGCCGTGCGCCCAGCCAACAGCATGCAATACCGATCCGGCCACTACAGCCTGGATGGGAGCGAAGCGGGATTCCAGCGGGTTGTACATTCCGCCATGCCACGTGGCTTTGTGCGTGGACATGTAGCCCACCATGTCCAGGCCCATTGCCCGGGCCACGCCCATCTCGCGATATGTGGGGAACACGAAGTCGCGCGTCCGGTCAACTGCATATCCGCTGCCTACCTGCGCGGCTTCCTGGCCAATCTGGGGCGCATAGCCGGGAATGATGCCCTGGCGTTGCCAGGCGACGGCTGCGGTGTCCAGGTGGCGGACGGAGGCCATCAGGGAATAGAGCTCACGAAGTTGTTCGTGCGTGAGCGGCGCGGCATCCTCATCGACGGCGGCGAGCACGTTGTTGGTAGTCATGGTTGTGACCCTAGTCACCAACAATGGGCGTGCGCAATCAGCTCAGTTTCAACGAAACACTTTGTACAATTTGGATACGCAAAGAGGTCCTGCGCAAAACAAATTGCGCAGGACCTCTTGGTTTCAATGAACAGGCGGCTACTTCGTATGCAGTGGCTGCTTGCCGGCCTTCGTCTTGGCGTTGAGGAAGCATCCTGCGGCGATAACCAGGATCAGGATGAAGGTGCCGATCAGCTGGCCGGCGCTCTCAGGGTTGGCAAAGCCCACCACGAGGATGATTCCCAACAGGACGATCCCCACGACCGTGAGGACCGGGAAGCCCTTCATGCGCAGCGGCAGCTCGGTTCCCTCGCGGTCCGCCCTGCGGCGCAGGATGAACTGCGAAACCAAAGCAGTGCCCCACACCACCAGGCATGTGGAGCCCACGAGGTTCAGGAGCGCCGGCAGTACGTGCTCGGGGAAGAGCAGCTCCAGGACGGTCGCGATGAAGCCGAAAGCAACGGAAATCCCGACGGCGGCTACCGGCACCTTGGAGGCGCTCAGCTTGGACAGGAAGCCAGGAGCCTCGCCCCGCTCTGACAGGGAGAAGATCATCCTTGAGGCGCCATACAGGTTGGCATTCAGGGCGGAAAGCAGGGCAACTACGGCCACCAGGGTGATGGCAGCGCCGGCACCAGGGATACCCGCGAGATCCAGTACGCCCGCGAAGGGGGACTTCAGTCCTTCCGAGCCAACGGGAAGAGCCGCTGCGATGACGAAAACAGAGCCGATGTAGAAGACCAGGATGCGCCAAACTACAGTCCGGATAGCCTTGCCGACGCTGTGCGCGGGGTTCTCTGTTTCGGCAGCGGCGACGCTGACGATTTCCGTTCCGCCGAAAGCGAAGATCACCACGAACAGAGCAGCCGCGATGCCGCCGATTCCGTTTGGGGCGAAGTCCCCAAAGGCCGACAGTCCCGGGGAGGCAACGTTGGGCAGCCAGCCGAACAGCAGGGCGGCGCCGATGAGGAGGAAGATGACGATTGCCGCGACTTTCAGAATCGCGAACCAGAATTCGAACTCGCCAAAGTTGCGGACACCTACGAGGTTGATGCCGGTGAACACCACCATGAACACCAGGGCGAGCACCCACACCGGAATCACCGGCCACACGGTGAAGAGCAGGCCTGCCGCGCCCAGTGCTTCGGCTGCGATGACCACCACCAGCTGCAGCCACCAGAGCCAGCCAATGGTGCCGCCAGCGGTCTTGCCCATGGCTTTTTCGGCGTAGACGGAGAATGCTCCGCTGTTGGGATTTGCGGCAGCCATCTCGCCCAGGGCCCACATGACCAGGATGATCAAGGTTCCTGCCACGAGGTAGGAGATCAGGACCGCCGGGCCGGCGGCCTGGATGCCTGCGCCGGAGCCGAGGAAGAGGCCCGCTCCGATGGCGCTCCCGAGCCCCATCATGGTGAGTTGGCGTGGCTTAAGAGAATGGCCAAGGCCGGATGTTTGGGCAGGAGCCGCGATGGACTTCGTTGTCATACGTGTCTACCTTCTATGGATTTCATACTCGGTGTAGCGAGCTTGCCTCTTGGGCTGAGCAAGCTGGGCGTCGACGACGCAGCAAGAGCCGTGGAATAATTCTCGCAGTTTGTAAGATACATCACTTTTTGCTGTGGCGATGTGATGGGTAAGAATCCCCGGGGACAGGAACTTTGATGCTGGTCGATGCGCTTGATGCAAAAATTGTACGTTTTTTCACTGATTCGCCGAGGTCCTCCGTGTTGGAGGCATCCCGGGTGCTGAGGGTTGCCAGGGCTACGGTGCAGTCCCGGATTGACCGGATGATCGAAAACGGGGTGATTGGCTCCTGGGTTCCCCAGCCGGATCCGGCCAACTTCGGCTTCCCTGTGGTGGCGTTCTGTTCGGTCACCATTACCCAGGAGATCGGTCACGACGCCATTATTCAGAGCCTTAGCGCCATCCCGGAGATCATTGAAGTGCACACCGTGACGGGAAATTCCGATTTGATGGTTCGCATCGCAGCGCGCTCAAATCCTGATATGCAGCGGGTGCTGGACGCGATGATCGCCACCAAATCCGTGGTACGTTGCTCCTCCGTCATCGTGCTAAACAGCCACATCCAGGGCCGCACCCTGCCGCTGATGGAAGCTGCCGCCAAGTCAGTGTGACGCAGGGCATTTTGCCAAGAGGCTGCAGAGTCGTACCATTAGTTCTAGTCAAGATGACTTTAACTAAGATTCCAGTGTGTGGAGGAAGTCTCCAGACGGCGACGAAGCGAGGTGAACGCCGTGAATCCGATCTCGGCGAACGTTGCTGAACGCCGCTTGGCGCCGCCGTCGTTGGCAATCTCAACGGTGATTTTCGCCCTCCGTCCCAGCGAAACATCGGGCCGCCCCACGCTCTGGCTGCCACTGGTGCGAAGGATCCGGGAACCCTACAAGGATTTGTGGGCCCTTCCCGGCGGGCCTTTGGCCCATGATGAATCCCTCCAGGACGCCGCATCGCGCAATCTTCGCGAAACCACAGGGCTGGCACCGCAGTACCTGGAGCAGCTCTACGCCTTCGGCGGTCTGCATCGCTCGCCCAGCCAGCGCGTCGTGTCGATCGTCTACTGGGCACTCGTCCAGCCAACCGAAGCCGCCCTCGCGGACGAATCGGAAAATGTGCGGTGGTTCCGGGCGGACAGGCTCGGCGAACTCGCCTTCGACCACAACGCGATTGTGGATTACGCACTCTGGCGTCTGCGCAACAAGATGGCCTACGGTTCCATCGCCTACCACCTGCTGGGAGAGTTCTTCACCCTCGCGCAGGTCCGTGAAGTCTACGAAGCAGTGCTGGACCGCCAACTGGATCCGGCAAACTTCCGCCGCCATATCAAAGCCACACCGGACATTGAAGAAACCGGTGAATACCTGCAGGGCGGAAAACACCGTCCGCCACGCCTCTACCGCTTCACCGGCACGCCCGGTCTCGGACCAGATAACAGGAGTACACCATGAGCAGCGTCAACACTGCCGTCCAGCTGATCACGCGGGAGGAAGCCGAGAAGGGCCTTTCCCGCGCAGGATCCACCTGCAGCCCGGCCCTGGCCAAAGGGCCCTGGGAGTACGACCTTGCCGAGGCTCTTGCCGGTGCCCCCGCTTACGGACCGGGAGCCTCCAGCAGCGACGTCGCTCCCAAGGAGACGCCGCGGCAGGGACAGCTCCCGGAAGAGTACAAGCGGGCGACGGATGCTGAACTGGATGCCCGTATCCGGGCTGCCAAAGAGACGCTCGGGGACCGCGCCGTGATCCTGGGCCACTTCTACCAGCGTGACGAAGTTATCCAGTACGCCGACTTCGTGGGTGACTCCTTCCAGCTCGCAAATGCTGCACTGACCAAGCCCGATGCTGAAGCCATCATCTTCTGCGGCGTCCACTTCATGGCTGAAACTGCGGACATCCTTTCCACGCCCGAACAGGCAGTCATCCTGCCCAACCTGGCGGCTGGCTGCTCCATGGCAGACATGGCTGATGAGGACTCCGTAGAGGAATGCTGGGAACAGCTCGAAGAAATCTTCGGCACGGACACCGACGCCCAGGGCCGCGTTCCGGTCATCCCCGTCACCTACATGAACTCCTCTGCTGCGCTGAAGGCCTTCTGTGGCCGCAACGGCGGAATTGTCTGCACCTCCTCCAACGCCAAAGTGGTCCTGGAATGGGCTTTCGAGCGTGGGCAGCGCGTCTTGTTCTTCCCCGACCAGCACCTGGGCCGCAACACTGCCAAGGCCCTGGGCGTCCCCCTGGAGCAGATGCCTATGTGGAACCCCCGCAAGGAACTGGGCGGCAACGACGAACAAACGCTGCTGGACTCCCGGGTGATCCTCTGGCACGGCTTCTGCTCGGTGCACAAGCGCTTCAACGTGGGCCAGATTGAAAAAGCCCGGCTCGACCACCCCGGCGTCAACGTGATCGTGCACCCCGAGTGCCCCATGGAAGTTGTGGATGCTGCCGATTCTGCAGGGTCCACCGACTTCATCAAGAAGGCCATCGCGGCGGCCACCGAACCCACCACCTTCGCCATTGGTACCGAAATCAACATGGTGAACCGGCTGGCTGCAGAAAACCCACAGCACACGATCTTCTGCCTGGACCCGGTGATCTGCCCCTGCTCCACCATGTACCGCATCCACCCGGGTTACCTCGCCTGGGTGCTTGAGGAACTCGTCGAAGGACGCATCGTCAACCGCATCACCGTGGATGACGCCGTACAGGACAACGCCAAAATTGCGCTGGAGCGCATGCTGGCGGCCAAGCCTGCCTAACCTGCTACCAACACCGGTCTTCCGGACGATCCGAATCGAGCCTCACATGACCTCAGGAAGCCTCGCTGGAGGGCACCAGCCCAAGCGGCTGATCGTCGTCGGAAGCGGCATTGCGGGGCTGTACTCAGCGCTGCTGGCCGCCGAAGCCGGAGCCGAAGTGGTGCTGCTCACCAAGGGCGCGCTCGCGGACAGCAATACGTACTTGGCACAGGGCGGCATCTCGGCTGTTCTGGAGGAGCCGGCTCCGGGGGATACCGTTGCTGCCCACATCGCCGACACGCTCAATGCCGGTGCGGGCCACTGCGACGAGGAAGCCGTGCGGGTGTTGTGCACCGAGGCCCGGATGGACATTGCCGGACTTGGACGCTTCGGCGTCCGTTTCGACCTTGACGACGACGGCGATCCCTCCCTGGGACTCGAAGCCGCCCACTCTGCCCCGCGTATCCTCCACGCCGGGGGCGACGCCACAGGTGCCCGCGTTGCAGCCGCCCTGATCAAGACCGTGCTGGACTTCCACGCGACCGGACGAATCCAGGTAATCGGGCATGCGCAGGTGACTTCACTGTCCTACGACGGGGAGCGCGTCACCGGTGTCGAGTACATGCACGATGGCCGGGAACTGACCCTTCAGGCTGACGCAGTGCTCCTCGCAACAGGTGGAGCCGGTCAACTGTTCGCACAAACAACCAACCCATCCGTAGCCACAGCCGACGGGCTCGCCCTGGCGTGGCGGGCCGGCGCCGAGGTGGCCGACCTCGAATTCTTCCAGTTCCATCCCACATGCATGGTCCGTACAGGGGATGCCCTTGAAGCAGAAGGCAACACTGACCCCCTGCTCATTTCCGAGGCAGTACGCGGCGAAGGCGCCATTCTCGTGGACGCCACCGGACGCCGGTTCATGGCCGATTACCACCCGGACGGCGAGCTCGCCCCCAGGGACGTCGTCTCCCGGAGCATAGCCCTGCACCTTGCAGCACTCGGTGACCCCAACGGTCACGTCTTCCTCGATGCAACCGTCATCGAGGAACAGCGTGGGAAGGGCTTCCTCGAGAAGCGCTTCCCCACCATCAGCGAACGCACCCGCCAAGCCGGCTTGGACTGGAGCCGCGAGCCTGTACCCGTCGCTCCAGCAGCGCATTACTGGATGGGTGGGGTGGTGACCGATCTTTACGGCCGGACCTCTGTTCCTGGACTGTTGGCGGCCGGTGAAGTTGCCTGTACCGGGGTTCAAGGGGCAAATCGGTTGGCGAGCAACTCCTTGCTCGAAGGGCTCGTGTTTGGGCGGCGGGCTGTTTCTGCCTTCCTTAGCGGTGAACACGGTGGGTCGCCTAACGGAGTCCCTCTGCGTGCTAACTCGGCCGCGGGCGGCCTCGCTTTTACGCACGCTGCCGGGACCCCGCCAGACGACGATCGCAGCGGCCTTTTCAACGAAACCGCCCCAGCGGCAGCACTTCCAGGCGGGTTTTCCCGGCAGGCACTTCGTCGCTTGATGACCGCGAAGGCTGGCGTGTTGCGTACCGGTGAGTTGTTGGCAGAGGCCGCAGAAGCTCTTGGTTCTTGGGAGGGAGAAGTTGTTCCCTTGGAGGTGCCTGACTCATTGGATCCTCGGGAGCACGAGGATGCCAACTTGCTGTTGGCTGCGCAGTTGCTCGTTCATGCGGCGCGGGAGCGGCGGGAGTCGCTTGGGGCCCACTACCGCAGTGACGGCGTGAGCGAACCAGCCGCCGTCGACGATTTTGACAAGCGTTACACCATGAGCCGGAAAGCGAGCCTCGTCAATGACTGACCTGACCTCCATGACCAACCTGACCCTTCCCACAGCGCCTGTGCGGGACATTCTGGAACGGGCCTTCGCGGAGGACGCTCCCAGCGGCGACATCACCTCACAGCTACTGATCCCCGCCGGGGCGCGTGCCACTGCTGTCCTGAACGCCCGCGTCCCGGGCGTGTTCAGCGGTGGAACGGTGTTCCGTGACGCCATGAAGCTCGTCGACCCGGACACGGACGTCCAGCTGCTGCTGGCGGACGGTGAAGCGTTCGACGCCGGCACGCACCTCGCCCGCGTCACCGGCAGTGCGCGCTCGGTACTGTTGGCAGAACGTGTCGGACTGAACCTGGTGCAGCGGATGAGCGCCATTGCCACCAAGACTGCGGAATTCGTCAGGCTGGTTGAAGGAACGCGCGCCCGGATCACGGACACCCGCAAGACAACGCCCGGCCTGCGTGTCCTGGAACGCTATGCCGTCCGCTGCGGCGGGGGAGCGAACCACCGTTACAGCCTCTCGGATGCTGTGCTGGCAAAGGACAACCACCTGGCTGTCATGACCGGCGGAGACCCCGCAAAACTGACTGAACTGCTCGTGGCCGCCAAAGCCCAGCTGGGACACACCACACACTTTGAAGTTGAGGTTGACCGGGCAGATCAGATCGAACCCGTGCTGGCCGCGGGAGTGGACACCATCATGCTGGACAACTTTTCCATCGATGAACTGCGGGCAGGCGTCAAGCAGGTAGATGGACGGGCTAACGTGGAAGCCAGCGGCAACGTCAACCTCAACACCGTGGCAGAGATTGCGGCAACCGGCGTGGACGTCATCTCGATCGGGGGGCTGACGCACAGTGTTTCGGCACTGGACCTCGGGCTGGATATTGAGCTGCGAACCGATGCAGAGCTGAAAGCAGTCTGACTTCCATGATCTTCCTGGACGCTGCAGCCACCACGCCGGTCCGGCGCGAGGTACTCGAAGCCATGTGGCCGTACCTTAGCGGCGAGTTTGGCAACCCATCCAGCCACCACAGCCTGGGTGAAGCGGCGGCCACGGCGCTCGCAGGGGCGAGATCCGCCGTCGCGAAGGTGCTTAATTGCCGCGCGGGCGAGGTGACCTTTACCTCGGGTGGCACCGAGGCTGACAACCTGGCCGTCAAGGGAATCGCACTGGCCCGGCAGGCAGCCGATCCCTCGCTGAAGCGGGTAGTGATAAGCGCCATTGAGCATCCCGCGGTGGAAGAATCAGCCCGCTACCTAGAACGCGTGCATGGCTTCACGGTGGACGTTGTGCCGGTGGACGGGGACGGACTGGTCACGGTGGAGGCGCTCCGCGCCGTCCTTCGGCCGGACACAGCCATGGTGAGCATCATGTATGCGAACAACGAGATTGGTACGGTCCAGCCCGTTGCGGACCTTGCAGCCGTAGCTCACGGGTTTGGCATCCCCTTCCACACAGACGCTGTCCAAGCCGCCGGCTGGCTGAGCTTGGACGTCAAGGCTCTTGGCGTAGATGCGCTGAGTATTTCCGGCCACAAGCTGGGCGCGCCCAAGGGATCCGGAGTCCTGTTCACGAAGGGCCGGATGCGGGTGGAGCCGTTGGTTCATGGGGGAGGCCAGGAGCGGGGAAAGAGATCCGGAACAGAGAATGTAGCCGGGGCCGTGGCGTTGTCCACCGCTCTGACTTTGAGCCTTGGCGAGCAGCCGGAGCTGGCCTCGCGGGTTTCTGAGCTGCGGGAGCGGTTCGTCTCGCGCATCCTTCAAACCATCCCGGGTGCCATGCTGACAGGGCATCGAAGCCAGAGGCTGCCATCGATCGCATCGTTCTGCTTTCCTGGAACCAGCGGCGAATCAGTCCTGCTTGAGCTGGAACGACTCGGCGTGGTCTGCTCCAGCGGCTCCGCCTGTGCTGCCGGATCTGATGCGCCGTCACCGGTTCTGCTGGCGTTGGGCATTGCCCCGGAGGTAGCCCAGACAGCCGTCCGCTTCAGCTTCACCTCAACTGTTACCGAAGCCGAACTCGAGCAAGCTGCCGGAGCCGCGGAAACCGCCGTCGGGCGTGTCCGGAACCTGGCGTCTCCCCAAGCCAACTAATCACACCCCGCCGCGTAGTCACACGTGGCGGGCGCGGCGGAAAATCCAGTGCCTCAACAGGGTGAACCGGACTCCTGTGGCGACGAAGCCGGAGAGAGTCGTGGTCCAGAGTTCTTCACTGACAGTAGCCTCGGGGTGGATGAGATGCAGGATGCCCAAGCTCCCTCCAGTGATGACCAGGGCAATGCCTATGACAATCAGCCCATGCATGTGGTCCTGGCCGCGTTTCCTGCTGCCGCTGATCTTGAAGGTCAGCCTGCGGTTCAGGGCTGTATTCATGAGCGAGGTGACGATCAATGCCACGGCATTGGCAAGCTGCGGGTCGATCCAGGGACGCAGCAACGCGTAGAGGGCAAGCGAACTCGCCGTGCAGAGAATTCCGACGCCGGTGAAGCGAAGCAGTTGCCGCACCACGGGGTATTTGAGGAGGCCGGGAGGCCGCTTGCTGGGAGGCTTTTGTAAGGGAGGCGGGCGCAGTTCGGTGGCGTCTGCGGCTGTCTCCATGAGTTAAGCCTGACACACTATGCGGGCACGTCCTCCCAGGAAGTGGTGGTGACGGGGTTGGAGAGCTCTCCAATTCCTTCCACCCGGCACACCACGGTGTCACCTGGCTGAATGCGCGCGCACTCGGCGGGGAAGCCAGTCAGGACCAGGTCGCCGGGCTGGAGGGTCATGAACGAGGACAGGTAGACCATGATCTCGTCCACTTTCCAACCGAGGTCCGCGGTGCTGGCGGTTTTGAGCTTGGTGCCGTTGTGGACGATCCCGATGGAAAGATCTGCGGCGTCCAAGTCCGTGACGATCCACGGACCTGCAGGCGTAAAGGTGTCCTGGCTTTTCGCGCTGATCCAGAGTTCGTCGGTCTTTTGGAGGTCGCGTGCAGAGACATCGTTCCCGATGGTGTAGCCCAGGATTGCCGAACCCGCCGTTTCCAGCGTCAGGCCTCGCGCTGTACGTCCGACGACGACCGTCAGCTCGGCCTCAGGGTCAACATGACCAACGTTCGCACTCAGCTGGATCGCTTCGCCGGGGCCGATGACGCTGGACGCGGCTTTGTGAAATGCCTGTGGTTGAAGGTCTCTGCCAGCTTGCCCGGTGTTGTGGGCCATACCAAAGACGTTGGCCGGCACTGAAGGCGCGAGGAAAGTGAAAGAATCCTCCCGCACCCCAGTCCCTGGTTCCCAACCGTGCCGCGAGGGGCCACTCGCGTTTGCCCTTGATGCCCCGAAAGGTGAATCGATAACCAGCCAGTGCTTCCCAGCCTCGGATTCGAAGTCCCGGGCGTCGTTGGCAACGAAGAATTGCTCGTTGGGATCCTGTGAATCCAAGGGGCGGACGCGGGCGATGCGACGGGGAAGGCGGGAAGTCATGATGACATCCTACGTCCTGCAACGTGTTGCGGGGTCCGCTTTACGCCCTAAGACCCCAGGTAAGGGCGCAGACGTGGCCCAGCAACGAGTCAGGCAAGCTGCGCCGATCCGAAGGCGACGCTGAAACGGTCACACCAGAGCACCACCGATGACAGGCCGGAGAGGTCCACGCCAGAGGGGATGACATAGTTCTGATTCCCATGCGTGGCCTTGATGGCACCGAGGTCCACATACCGGCCCGAGCGGTACTTGTACCAATCGCCTCCTGCTTCAAGGCTGCTGAGCCAGACCTTGACGTCCGGGCCATCGCTGCTGGCCAGGTTTTCCAACCTCAGCACACGGGAGCCATCGGGCAGTTCCAGGAGCTGTGCGGTACCAGAAGTCTGATGCTCCTGGGATTGGAAATTGCCGAAGCCCAGCACCACAGGATCGGTCGTGACTGCTGGCGTTGAGGCAGACGTGTTGGGGGCAGGCGAGCCGTTGCCCTGTGCCTCGGAAGTCGGTGTATCAGAAGTCGGTGCATTGGAAGCCGGTGCGTTGGAAGCCGGTGCATTGGGAGGTGTCGCCAATGTTGATGCGGGAGGAGCCCCCGGCAGGGCCTCGTTCACGCTGCTGCTCGTAAACAGCCGCCAGGGCTGGAACAGTGCGGCCCCAACGATGACCAGGACCACGATCGCCACGCCCACCATGCTGGCAAGGATCCTGTGGGCACGGATCATCCGCCCGATTCTGTTCATGCTCCAAGGCTAGGCTTTTACGGTCTGGCCCAGGGTGCTCCAGAACTTACGGTTCCGTGACACTGCGCCCGGCCCTCTCAAGCAACACGCAGTGTCGGCCGCTCAAGGCGGCTGGCTTCAGGGGGCGTTAGCCTTCTCCCAAATACAGCTCACCCACTGGTACCTCGGCTGCGAGCCGGTTGGCCGGTCCGGCAAGGGGGCATGCCCAGGCTTCGTTGTAGGCGCAAGACGGGTTGTAGGCGAAGTTGAAGTCCACAATGAACTCCTGCCGTTCATCGATGCGGCGAACACCGTGGTAGGCGCCCTTCACTGTGTCCAAAAGGTATCTTCCGGCGCCGTAGCTTCCACCCTCTTTGCCTGCGGTAGCGTCGCGAAAAGGCACGAAGATGCCGCCGCCGTAGCTTCGGAGCCGCCAAACGGCCAGGGATCCGAGTCCGGGCAACTCAAAGGTTCCGATCCTCACAAACGGAACTACGCCGTCGGTCCCTGTTTCAACATTCATTTCCTGTCCCGTACCCTCCGGTGACAGCGGAACGTACATGCGGAATGCGGGATCGTAGTCGGCCGTGCGCAAACCGGAGAAGGATGCTTTCATCTCTGCTGTCAGGGCGGATGCGGGATGGGTAGCAAACATCCGGTCCCGCTCCTGGCGCCAATAGTTGTGTGCATCGAACG
Organism: Paenarthrobacter sp. 10L412; assembly: GCF_056395565.1. Classification (NCBI taxonomy): domain Bacteria; kingdom Bacillati; phylum Actinomycetota; class Actinomycetes; order Micrococcales; family Micrococcaceae; genus Paenarthrobacter; species Paenarthrobacter sp. 10L412. The sequence continues at coordinate 359,882 of NZ_JBFTJT010000007.1, forward strand.
GATCCGTAGCTGCCAGTTGCCGCACATGGTCATAGAGGGCGAAGGTCCGCAGCCGCCAATCCGCAACGTCAACGGCGGACATGGTGGGCATGTTGTCCTCGAATGCGTCATGCTGATCGGGAGCCATGTCTTCAGCCTAGTACGCCGTCAAATCCCGTGTCGGGTCCTTCCCCGCCGATAAGCTGTGCGCATGAACGGCACTATCCACCCGAACGGCATGACGTCGAAGCTTCGGCTCGGCGCATTGGTACTGGGCGCCGTCCTGCTTACGGCTACCGCGGCCTGTTCCACTGAAAACAAGGGGCCACAGGTTTCCCAGACTTCCGACTCCCATCCCAATAGTTCAGAGTCAGGCCTGCCGTCCCAAGGCTCCGGGTCGAAAAGTACGACGCCGTCAGGAGGCGCCGTCTCCAGCCCATCGTCCGCGACACCCGGCTCAAGCGCTGCATCCAGCTCTGACCCGAGCCCGGCAGCCACGGCGTTGACCTGGAAGACCTACACGGATCCCGCTAAAAAGGTCAGCTTCGAACTCCCTGAGGATTGGATTGCCCAGACTGGCACGGCTGAAGCTGGTTCACTGCCAGGCGCCCTGAAGGTCGAAGTCAAAGATGGCGGGGGCCGATACATCGCAACCCTGCAGACAGGACTGACTCCTGCAGGGCCGATCGCTTGCCCCGCCGGCCAAAGCCATCCCTACGTTGTTATCAGCAGTGTGCCACTGGATGTTCCGCACGCCGATGGTCCGGACACCATCGATCCCCGCGTCGTTTTCCGCGTGATCCAAGGGTACAAATTCTTCGGTTCCTTCGGCATCACCAACATGGTGGCTGGTGCCGACGGCCAGGCCTGCGAACTGAGGAACCGCGTTCAGGGACCTTCCGGCAAGGGCGACTACTCTTTCGGGGATGTCACAGCGGTCCATGCCTTCGCCGCCGATGAAAAAGTAGCCCCGGCAAAGACTTTTGACACGTTGGACCTGGCCGCGAAGTACGTCGCCCATGATTCTGAATTCGCCAACGTCCAACGGATGCTACTGTCTCTGAAGGTCAATCTGTAGTCCTGCGGTTGGCTGATCCATACAACGGCGGCATCGGGGGCTGTCCCGCCGCAACCCACCCCGGAGATCAATGGAACGCAACGTTGCTGCCAAGCTCGTTTTCAAGACTGTAGCCAACACGAAAGTGGCCATGGCCATCGCCGTGGCCAACAATCCGGGGTACGAGTCAGTGACGGAAACACTCTCCATCACTCTGGATGGGAACGAGATTCCCTTCGCTGAACTCAGCGACGATCACGGGGGCCGCTTCCAATACATGGAATTCGCGGAGCCCAGTGAAGTGACGGTTGACTACCAAGCAACGGTCCACGGCTTCGCAGACCGCGACACACCCTCTCCCATGGAACTCATCCGGTACGTCCGGCCGAGCCGCTACGCCGAATCTGATCGGTTGCTGCCCACCTCTTACGCCGAGTTCGGCAGTCTTAGCGGGGCCGAACTGCTCCACGCTGTCCGCGATTGGGTCAATGGAGAGCTGCGCTACGTCAGTGGATCCTCGCGAGGAACCGACGGGGCGGTGGAGACGCTTCTCCACCGCCGGGGTGTATGCCGTGACTTCGCCCATTTGGCCATTGCCCTGTTGAGGTCCAAGGATGTCCCCGCCCGCCTCGCGGCTGTGTACGCACCCGGTCTGAGCCCCATGGACTTCCACGCTGTGGCAGAGGCCTACATCGACGACGAATGGCACATCATCGACCCCACAGGGCTGGCGCCCCGCGAGTCCATGCTTCGCATTACGGCAGGACGGGATTCTTCAGATACAGCCTTCTTGTCCACAGTGGGTGGAAGCTTGTCGCTGAAGACCCTCAAGGTCAGTGCATCAGTCAACGGTGAGCTCCCAAGGGAGGATCCACGGCAGCTCGTCCGCCTGCGCTGAGATGACCTGCGCTGAGATGACCTGCGCTGAGATGACGGAGACCGGCACCCCTACCCGTGCATTGGCTGGTGTCCTGCCACCGAGGCCCGCAGCTTCTCCGTCAGCCGCAACAGCTCCCGCTGCTCCTGGACAGTTAGCGCCGGCCCGACCAATTGGGCAATATCGCGCACGTGTTCCCGACCAATTGTTTTCTGCAACTCGCTGCCTGATTCGGTGAGGGACAGCAGCACTCCACGGCCGTCGTCGGGCGCTGTTGTCCGCTCCACCAAACCGCGCTTCTCCAGACGGTCCACCAAACGGCTCAGGCTGGACTGGCTCAGCAGCACTTTGTCATTGATCTCGTTCAACCGCAGCTGGCCGGAAGGGCATCGCGAGAGCGTGAACAGGACGTCATACTCCTTGACGGGCAGGGACTTGAACGCCGGACCTGATTGAAGTTTCCGCATCACCGCCACCTGGGAGCGGAACAGCGACTCCCAGGTCTCGGCGGCGAGGCGAACGGCGGAGGACGCCGAAGGGCTGGACATCAGGCCTCCTGACCCGGGGCTCCAGCTGGAGCGGACTCGTTGACGCTGGCCTCCATGGCCGCAGCAACGCGGGAAGCGTGCGTCGGCGCGTCCGGCACGTTGGCCGGCTTCAACGCAGCATATTCCTTACGGAGCACGGGAAGGACTTCCTCGCCGAAGAGGTCAAGCTGCTCCAGGACGGTCTTTAGGGGCAAACCTGCGTGATCGATCAGGAACAACTGCCGCTGGTAGTCGCCAAAGAACTCACGGAAGGTGAGCGTCTTCTCGATGACTTCCTGCGGACTGCCCACGGTCAGGGGTGTCTGTGAGGTGAAGTCCTCCAAGGAAGGACCGTGACCGTACACCGGCGCGTTGTCGAAGTATGGGCGGAACTCCTTGACGGCGTCCTGGGAGTTCTTCCTCATGAAGAACTGGCCACCCAGGCCCACGATTGCCTGGTCTGCCGTGCCGTGGCCATAGTGCTCGTAGCGCTCGCGGTAAAGGCCGATCAACTGCTGGTAGTGCTCCTTGGGCCAGAAGATGTTGTTGGCGAAGAAGCCGTCACCGTAGTAGGCAGCTACTTCGGCGATCTGCGGCGTGCGGATGGATCCGTGCCAGACGAAGGGGGCAACGCCGTCGAGGGGGCGCGGTGTAGATGTGAAGTTCTGCAGGGGTGTGCGGAACTTGCCCGACCAATTGACCGTATCTTCATCCCACAGCTTGCGGAGCAGGCTGTAGTTTTCGATCGCCAGCTCGATCCCGTCCTGGATGTTCTTTCCGAACCAGGGGTATACAGGCGCTGTGTTGCCGCGCCCAAGCACCAAGTCAACCCTGCCATCGGAGAGATGCTGCAGCATCGCAAAGTCCTCGGCGATCTTGACCGGGTCATTGGTGGTGATCAGGGTTGTGGCCGTGGACAGCGTGATGCGCTCGGTCTGGGCTGCGATGTAGGCCAGTGTGGTGGTGGGGGAGGATGAGAAGAAGGGGCGGTTGTGGTGCTCGCCAATGGCGTAGACATCCATGCCGATTTCTTCGACCTTTTTGGCAATGGCAACGGAGGCCTTGATGCGTTCGTTCTCCGTGGGCGTGCGGCCCGTGGTGGGGTCAGTGGTGATGTCACTGACGCTGAATACGCCGATCTGCATGATGTGCCTTTCTCCCTGCCCGTGGTCCCGGGCTCTGTAAACAGTGTATCCCAAACTAGATGCATTTGCATGTATCAATGCCTGTAACAGGGCAGGGCCGGGAATTGTTCCCGGCCCTGTTGGCTGTTTATGCGGGTCTACTCCGCGGGGTTGTTCGCCGCCCGGCGTCCCGTCACCCGGGGCACCATGCCGGTGGTCCAGTCGACGAAGTCGTCCTGGCCGTTCCCGCCATTTCCCTTATCCGGCGTGACTTCGGGGCGGTGCTGCAGCTGCTTCAGGAGTTGTTTTTTCTCCCGGCGTCCTTCCACCAGCTTGTAAAGGACGGGGACCAGAATGAGCGTCAGCGCCGTTGAGGACACCAGGCCACCGATCACGACGATTGCCAGCGGCTGCGAAATGAACCCTCCGCCACCAGTGAGGCCCAGGGCCATGGGGGTCAGCGCGAACACTGTGGCCAACGCCGTCATCAGGATGGGTCGCAGGCGTTGGCGGGCGCCGTGGGTAATGGCATCGGCTACGCTCATGCCCGGTGTGCCGTTGTGGGGCTTGCGGTACTGGTTGATGAGGTCGATCAGCACGATTGCGTTGGTGACCACGATGCCAACCAGCATCAGCATGCCAATCAGCGATGGCAACCCCAGGGGAACGCCCGTGGCCAATAGCAAGCCCACAGCGCCTGTCGCGGCGAAGGGAACAGAAACCAGGAGTATCAACGGCTGCACCAACGATTTGAAGGCAGCCACCATGATCACGTAGACGATCGCGATCGCAGCCAGAAGAGCCAAGCCAAGTTGACGGAAGGACTCCGCTTGCTGCGTCGTGGCACCACCAACGGCGGCCGTTACGCCGGCAGGCAACTCAACGGACGCCAACCGCTTCTGCACCTCGGTGCTGACGCTGCCCAGGTTGGAGCCCGACGGCGTCACGGTTACCTTCGCGGTCCGCTGGCCGTTGCTGCTCGTGATGGACACAGGCGTGTCGACTTGTTCGACGCTGGCGATACTCTCCAGCGTCACAGGACCACGCGCCGTCGGGAGTGGCAGTGAACGGACCGCGGTGATGCTGGTGAAGCGTGTTCCCTTTCCGATCTGGACGGGGTAGTCGTTGGTCTCGATGCGTACCGTCCCTGCGGGGACCGGGCTGACGGTCGATGCCAGGAAGGCACCCACTTGCTCCTCCGTCAGTCCGGCGGCCACTGCCTTCGCGCGATCCACGCGCACCTGGACTACGGACTGGTTCGCGGCCAGGTTGGTGGATACCTCAGTGCTGCCGGGTACGTCCTGCATCGCCTTGACCATGGCGTCACTTGCAGACTGGAGATCAGCCGAATTTGCGGCCTTGATAGTGATGTCCACTGTGGATGATGTGCCAAATCCGCCCTGCTGGGAACCCACGCTGATCTTGCCCGCGGCACCCTGGAGCTTGGAGCGGACATCATCCTGAAGCTTCTTCTGGTTCGCTTTCTCGTCCGTAACGATCGTGAAGGTCGAGTTGGAGGAGCCAGTTGACGTTAGCGCGGCGAAGCCAGACTGGGCGTTACCGGAGGTCACCTGGACGTCTTTGATGCCCTCCATGCCTCGGAGCATGTCCTCCACCTTGGTGGCTTCAGCGCTGGTGGCCTCCAGGCTGGTTCCTGCTGGAAGGACCTGGCGCACTGTCATGCTGTTCTCACCGGATCTCCCCAGCAGGTCTGTGGCAAGGAGCGGCGATACCGCGAGCGTTGCCACCAGCACCAAGGCCGCCGCAGACAAAGTGAGGATGGGGTGCTTCTGCGTCTTCGCGAGGATAGGCAAGTAACCTCGCTGGAGCCGGCTCCGCTGTTCGGCCTCCCGGGCCTTCGCTGCAGCCTCGTTGGGCGTCATTGATGCTTGGGCATCTTGGCGGGGCGAGGGAAGGAACCAGTAAGCCAGGACGGGAACGATCGTGAGGGAAACCAGCAAGGATGACAACAGGGCGATGGTTACCGTCAGCGCAAAGGGCCGGAACAACTCGCCTGCCAGGTCGCCCACGAAAGCGATGGGCAGGAAGACGGCCACTGTGGTCAGGGTGGACGCAGTGATAGCGCCGGCAACTTCCCGGATGGAGGTCAGGATGGCGGCCAGCTTGTGCTCGCCATAACTGAAGTGGCGCTTGATGTTTTCAATCACCACGATCGAATCATCAACGACGCGGCCAATGGCAATGGTGAGCGCACCGAGAGTGAGGATGTTCAACGAGTAGCCCGTGGCGGAAATGCCAATGAACGTGATCAGGAGGGAAAGGGGGATCGACACTGCGGTAACCAGCGTGGACCGCACGGACATCAGGAAGACCAGGATGACAGCGACGGCAAATCCCAGGCCAAGGAGCCCTTCGGTGGTGAGGTCCTTGATGGACTTCTCTATGAAGGGAGCCTGGTCGAAGACGGGTGTGAACGCAGCGTTGTTCCCCAGCTCTGCTGCCATCGGCGCAAGTGCATCCCGCACCGCGTGCGAAATCGCCACAGTGTCGCCTTCGGGCTTCTTGGTGACTGACAGCGCCAGCGTTGGCTTGCCATTTGTGCGCGTGATGGACGTGGCGGGGTCGTCCTCGATGCTGACATCAGCCACAGTTCCGATAGTGGCGGAATCCTTGGCGCCCGATATCGGCAAGCCCTTGATGACGTCAAGGGAATCAACCGGGCTGCCCAGTTGCAGGGACAGGGTTTTTCCCTGGTCCTCTATGGTGCCCACAGGAACCAGCGTGCCGTTGTTCTTCAGTGCGCTGCTGATCGACTGGACGGACGCACCCTTCGCCGCAAGATCGGCAGGGCGGGGCTGGATCAGGATGTGCTGCTTGGAGCCGCCAGTCAGATCGGCGCCGCGGACGCCGTCGATCTTTTGGAGTCGGGGAACGCTCAAGCGCTGGAGGTCGGCATTGAGTTCGCTGAGCGGTTTGTCAGAGGAGACAGCCAGGAACACGATGGGAAAGTCGCTGATGTTGCCGGCAACGGATTGCGGTTCGACGTCGGCCGGAAGCACGCGTTTGGCGTTGGAAATCGCGCGGTCGATCTGGTTGCGTGCGCGGTCGAGGTTGGAGCCGTAGGTAAACACCATGGTGATCTGTGAAACACCATTACGGGATGTGGAGGTGGTGGACTCCAGTCCCTCGACGCTGTTCAGGGCCGTCTCAAGGGGCCTGCTCAGTTGCTTGTCCACTACTTCGGGAGAAGCGCCGGGCATGGACGTGATGACCGTGATCTGCGGGAACTCGATCGACGGAATAAGTTCCTGCTTGAGCGAGCCCATGGTGATCACGCCGAACACCGCCGCAAAGACGGTGATCAGCGCGATCAGGGCACGGTTTCCCAGGGACAAAGTGGCCAGGCGGAACATTTCATAGTCTCCTGAGATCTACGGAACAATTCGGCTGACGGGAACCCGGCCGCAGCCCCGGCCGGCCTAGCCCTGGAGGGCGTTGGCCACTTCCAGTTGCAATGACTGTGCAGTGCTTGCCTCAAGCTCTGCGGCAAGCTCAGGGTTCTCGTTAAGCTTCACGCCATAGCCCGGCATCATGTCCTTGAGCTTGGACTGCCAACCCTTGAAGTTCTTGGGGAACGTCTTCTGGAGCAGTTCAATCATGATCGGAACAGCAGTGGAAGCTCCCGGAGACGCACCCAGAAGGGCGCCGATGGAACCATCGCGGGACGCGATGACCTCAGTGCCGAACTGCAGGATGCCGCCCTTTTGCGGGTGCTTCTTAATGATCTGGACGCGTTGGCCCGCAGTGATCAGTTCCCAATCATTGCCAACGGCCTCGGGATAGTACTCACGCAGGGATTCGACCTTGGCCTCGTGGCGCTTGGCCACTTCCTTGATGAGGTACGCCGTGAGGTCCATATTGTCCTTGGCCACAGCAAGCATCGGAATAATGTTCCCCGGTCGGATGGACAGCGGGAGGTCAAGGTAGCTGGAGGTCTTCAGGAAGTTCGTGGAGAAACCAGCGTACGGCCCAAAGAGGAGGGAACGCTTGCCCTCAACAAACCGGGTATCCAGATGGGGGACGGACATGGGTGGAGCGCCAACAGATGCCTGGCCGTAGACCTTGGCGCTGTGTTGTGAGGTGATGGCTTCGTCTGTGCAGCGGAAGAACTGGCCGGAGACGGGGAATCCGCCATAACCCTTGCTTTCCGGAATGCCCGAGGCCTGCAGCAGGTGGAGTGCTCCACCGCCGGCGCCCACGAAGACGAACTTGGCGTGGATGCGGCCGTGCTCACCTGATTTGGGGTGCTTGAGGGAAAGGTCCCATCCGCCGCCTGATGCACGATTAATGTTGGTGACATCGTGACCAAAGTTGACCTCGGCGCCGGTGTCCCGCAGGTAGCCTGTCAGCTCACGGGTCAGCGCGCCGAAATCGACGTCGGTGCCTTCCGCCGCGCGGGTGGCGGCAACACGCTGCTTGCGTTCCCGGCCCTTGACGATGAGGGGCGCCCACTTGGCGATCTTGTCCTGGTCTTCGGTGTATTCCATGCTGCGGAACAGCGTGTTGGGCTTGAGGGCCTCGTACCGGGTCTTCAGGAAGTTCGCGTGATCGTCCCCGATGACGAAGCTCATGTGCGGAACAGTGTTGATGAAGCCCTTGGGGGAGCCAATGACATTGCTGTCCACCAGATGGGACCAGAACTGGCGCGAAAGTTGGAACTGCTCATTGATGTGGATGGCCTTGGAAGGATCCACGGAGCCGTCCTTGGCCGCGGGGGAGTAGTTAAGCTCACACAGCGCAGCATGTCCGGTGCCGGCGTTGTTCCATGGTCCGGAGCTTTCGAGTCCCGCTTCGTCGAGTCGTTCAAAGAGGGAGATGGTCCAGGTGGGTTCGAGTTGCTTGATGAACGCACCAAGGGTGGCACTCATGATTCCGCCGCCAATAAGGACGACGTCGGCATGTTGAGTCTTGGAAATGAAGGTCACGATCAATCTCCGTTAGCGGCGGCACTGGCTGTCACAGAATATCCCCGGGCAGACGCAATACTGAAATTACAGGGAATCGTCAAGGCTTTAAGCGGACGTTTGTGAAAACTTCGTTGAGGACAGGTGAAGCGGGATAGCTTTCCACCTTGTCGGACAGGGCCAGCGCAGAGATAGGGAAGGCTATGGGCACGGCCGGTACCGACGCCGCTATCTCGGCATTGATGGACTGGTACAGGGTGTTGCGGTCATCGCCGTCGGGCAGGGCGCGGGCCCGCTCGATCTTGTGGAAAACTTCCGAATCCGCATATCCGAACTCACCCCTGGCTTCTCCGAAAAGCGGACCCAGGAAGTTGTCAGCATCCGCATAGGAGCCATTCCAGCCCAGGAGGTGCAGGGCGTGATCGCCAGGGGACTGCACCTTTTGGAGGTAGCCATCCTCCCAGTCCACGGGAACCGGTTTGATGTTGATGCCTACCGCAACCAGCTGGCGGCTGATCTCGGCGTAGATCTTCTCTGGCGTGGGCATGTAGGCCCGCGTGGCGTTCAGCGGGTAATAGAACTTCAGTTCCTCGCCTTTGTAGCCGGCCTTCTCCAGCAGATCCTTCGCCTTCTCCGGGTTGTATCCCAACGACGGGGCATTGTTGTTGAAACCACTGAGCTTCGGGGGAACAAATTGTGAAGCTTGCGCCGTGTTGTCGATGAAGAACCTGCGGATGAGCGATTCCTTGTCAATAGCCATCTCGATGGCTTGGCGGACCTCCAGCTTGTCCAAGGGTGCAACCGCTTGGTTCATGCCGAGGTACATCACTGAGAAAGGGTCACGCTGGATGATCTGGACGCCCTTTTTGACCAGTTGATCAAAGGTGCCGGACGTCACCAGATCGTAGGCGTCGATCTTGCCGTCCAGGAGCGCTTGCTGGCGCGTTTCGGCGTGGTCGTAAGGAATGAAATTGATAACGCCGATTTGGCCCCTGTTGCCCCAGTAGCCCTTATAGCTGGCCAACGTGATCTTGTGTTCGTCCCAGGCAGTGAATGCGTAAGGACCTGTCCCCACCGGATGGCTGGCGTAGGCGGACACTGCCTGGCCATTTTGCACCTTGTCCAGGACGTTGGCCTTCTGCCCTTCCAGGGCGGTGGGGGAGGATATCGCAAAGGCAGGCAGCGTCAGTGCCTGCAGGAAACCTGTGAAGGGTCGGGTGAGGTTGATCTGGACGTTGCTGGCGGAAACAACCTTGCAGTCCTTGAAGATCGAAAACACTGGCTCGTCCGAATAGGCCTTGAAAACACTTTGGAAGGAGATCCCGGGCGCTTGTTTCCTCAGGTCGGCGGGAAACGTAAACCAGCGGTTGAAGTTGGCACAAACTGCGGCGGCATCGAACGGCGTTCCATCATGGAAGGTCACTTTTTCACGGAGCTTGAAGTCGTAGCTCAGCCCGTTGTTGCTGTCTTTCCATTCCGTGGCGAGCAGGGGGGTAGTCTGCCCGGTGGTGCCGTCCACGCCTACAAGCCCCTCAAGGACCTGGCGGGTCACGCGGTACGACTCCGAATCTGCTGTCATTGCCGGGTCGAGGCCCAACGGCATGGATGCTGTACCGAAATTAAAGGTAGCCGTCGGCTCCGTAACTGCTGTGCTGCTTGCCGATGACGACGCTGTGGGCCCCGGCGTCCCGGTACATGATGACAGTCCCAAAATCACGAGGACTGCCGTGCACAGTATTCCCAGCCGCCCTATCTTGCTGCTTGCCACTCTTGTCCCCTCAAGCCGGTCGGAAGTGCTGTGGCCGGCTTCGGCCAGACCGCATTCCAGTCTAGTTGAACGCCCCGGTTGCCGGTTCAGGCGCGTTGCGAGGCATGGTCCCCGTCTGCTTGAGGAAAGAACACCCCCGGTCCGAATGAAGTGCTCAACGAACCGGGGGTGTTTGAAGAATCCGTGGTTTTTCACCACTGTGTTGCTGCCGTGTTGCTTCGTGTTGCTCCAACTGACGTGTTGTTCCAACTGCTGTGCGCAAGGGGGGACTTGAACCCCCACGCCCGAAGGCACAGGAACCTAAATCCTGCGTGTCTGCCAATTTCACCACTCGCGCTGGCTGGCCGCTGGACTGCCCTATGGGCTGACCGGAGCCTTCTTCCGGCCTCCAGTGTACCCGCTACTTGTCGAGTTTGAGGTCGCGGCGGAGCTTGGCGACGTGGCCCGTGGCTCTAACGTTGTACTGTGCCAGGTTGACCTTTCCGTCCGGGTCCACCACGATCGTGGAACGGATCAGGCCCATGTAGGTGCGGCCATAGTTCTTTTTCTCGCCCCAGGCGCCATAGGCCTCGGCTACCGAATGCTCTGCGTCCGAGAGTATACGGAACGTCAGCTGTTCTTCCCCTGCGAACTTGGCCAGTGCTTTCACGGAATCTGGAGAGACTCCCACTACTTCATAACCCGAAGTCTGGAGGGACGCGAGGTTGTCCCGGAAATCACAGGCCTCCTTGGTGCAGCCGGGCGTAGATGCTGCCGGATAAAAGTAGACAATGACCTTCCGTCCACGGAAGTCCGAAAGACTGACGTCGTTGCCATCTTGGTCTTGAAGTGTGAAGTCCGGGGCTACATCACCGGGAATAAGACGTTCCGCCATAATTTGCTCCTTGCTAACGTTCGCGACTCCCCAGCTTAGTGGCCAGAAGCAACGGCAACAGCTTCCACGCGCATATACTGTCGGCATGCCAGATATGGAGAGATGGCCCACCACGCGATTGCTTTCAACGGCTGCGCGACTCGTGGAAATCTCATGGAATGAAAAATTGAAGAACATCGGACTGACGCATGCCGGCGTGATCGCCATGGAAGTCCTTGCTGCGAAAGGGCCCATTACGCAGGCGGCTTTGGCTGAAGTTGCCAGGGTCAAGGCGCAGACCATGGGCACCACTCTTGCAAGGCTTGAGCTGCACGGGCATGTCAGTCGTCAGCGCAGCGACTCGGATCGCCGCAGTCACGTTGTGACGCTCACGGACGCCGGCTCCTCTGCTTTGGCCGAAGCAGTGCGGCTTGAGCAGGACGTGCTCGCCCTGGTTGAGGTCGACACCGCCCGGCTGCGCGACGAACTCAAGATCGTGGTCCGGGGACTTGCCGGAATGCCCGCGCTTGACCGCACGGCGGGGGACATCAACCCGCAGGTTTGAGGCCGAGCCGCCCGAACGGGCTGACTTATTCCCTTACCCTCGCCGGTGAAAGAATTTCCCGGCGTGGGAAAGCAGGAAAGGCCTCAGTAAGCAGGAAAGGCTCCGGATCGTAGCAACGATCCGGAGCCTTTCCTATTCTGTGCACCCCCCGGGACTCGAACCCGGAACCCATTGATTAAGAGTCAATTGCTCTGCCAGTTGAGCTAGAGGTGCAGCTATTGTTTCGGTCAATACGAAGGAGCCATATTCTCCATTGACGCCCGCAACGACAGATAACTCTACACCACTTTTCGACGGCCGCTAACCAGAATTATCTCAACGTGATGCATTCCACGAAGAGTAGTGTTCGACCGCAAGAAGGCAACGAAAAAAGGCCTTGGAGTGAATATCACTCCAAGGCCTTTCCTTGGTGCACCCCCCGGGACTCGAACCCGGAACCCATTGATTAAGAGTCAATTGCTCTGCCAGTTGAGCTAGAGGTGCAGCTGTCGATTTCGACCAACCCGGGGGCTTTTGTTCCCTCGGCGATCTCCGCAACGACATGTAACTCTACACGACTTCGGCGGATGAGGGAAATCGGCGGCGCCAAGGGTTGTAGGTTCACGAAGAGGGCCTCAAAATCAGCGCAAAATCAGGGTTTCTGTTGTTGCTGAGGACCCACAACGTCCCGTCGGGAGCCTTGGCGACGTCCCTCAGTCGACCATACTCGCCTGTGAAGTAAGCCACAGGCGAACCCGCCTTGTCGCCGTTCAGCGGGATGGCCCAAAGCCGCTGGCCACGAAGGGCTCCGGTGTAGGCCACGCCGTCGGCAATTTCCAATCCGCTGGGCGATGCCTCAGAGGTTGAAGGCCAAACAACCTTGGCATCAACGAACCCGCTGCGGCCCGGGGCTCCTGTCACTGTTGGCCAGCCATAGTTGCCACCAGGGGTAATCAGGTTCAGTTCGTCGTCCACGTCCGGACCAAACTCGCTGGCCCACAACCTTCCTTCGCTGTCCCACGCCAAACCCTGAACATTCCGGTGTCCATAGCTATAGACGGGGTTCTCACCGAACGGGTTGCCCGGAGCGGGGCGTCCTTCGGCAGTCAGCCGCAGGATCTTTCCGCCCAAGGCGTGTGTATCCTGTGGCTGTTCCCGGCGCTGTGAATCGCCGGTGCCCACATACAAGAATCCGTCAGGGCCAAAACGGATCCGGCCGCCGTTATGGGTTGAAGCCTTGGATATGCCGGAAAAGACCACCTCAGGGCCGCCAAGCCTCAAAGTGCCTCCGGGCTCTTCCGACAAGCGCATTCTGGCGATCCGGTTGTCGGTTGCTGACGTGAAATAGGCGTAAAGCCAACGGTCATTGGCGAAGGCAGGAGACAGGGCAAGGCCCAGAAGCCCACCTTCACCACCAGGTTCGACGCCGTCAACCTCGCCGATGGTCGTTGTCCGGCCGTCACGAATGCTTTTGACCTGGGCCGAATCGCGCTCGGACACGATGGCTGTGCCGTCCGGCAGGAAGACGACGGACCACGGCAGCTGCAGGCCGGCGTCGAGCTTTTGCTGTACCTCCAGTTTTTGTGGAACAGCAGGTGGCGCTGACTCAGTTGCAGTGCCCTTTCCTGGCGACACGGGGACGCTGGAAATGATGGAGCCGTCAGGCGTGGCGGCCGAACCTGGCGACGACGGACTACCCGTGCAAGCTGACAGCAGGGCCGCCAGTAAAAAAGCGGCCGGAAGCAGGACTGCGGTCCGGGCGGGCATCAACCTGCCTGTTCTGTTCAGTGCCTGTTCCGTGGAGGAGGGCGGAAGCCGGCCGCTTCCGCGTGCGCAGCCGATTCAAACCACACATCCGCGGTGGCTTCGGCGTAGCCGGCGGTATCTTCATCGTGATAGGTCATGGTCGAAGCGTCCGCCTTCACCGGGTAGCCCTCGGGGCCACTGCCGTCTGCCGCGGCTCCTGCTGAGCCAACCCCATATGGATGCTCGGCGGCGAGATGGCCCGTTGGTGTCGTTGAATCGTCATCGTCCGTTTCAGCTGCCGCGGTTTCCGCCCCTGCCAGCGTGGCCGAGTGTTGATCCGTGTATTCGTGATGGTGGACGGCAGTGCCGCTTGCATCCGTCCACGAGGATTCCCACTCAGCCTTATCTGCGGCGTTGGCTGCTGACTCGTCCACTTTGGGCGAGTCATCGGCGCGCGTAACGTCATCCGCGGTCACTCCCTCAGCGGATTCAGAAACTGCTGGTTTGGAAACTACGGGCTCCGCCACTGCAGGCTCGGAAACTGCGGGCTCGGAAACTGCGGGCTCGGCCGCCGTGGGTGCAGAAGCCGGCGTTCCGGCAGCCTCCCAGTCATCCACATCCCCGGCAGTGACCTGCGCATCCGTGTCCACCACTGGTTCATCGACCACTGGTTCGTCGACCTCGGGCGTTTCAATGACAGGTTCGTCCACCGGCGGTCCACCGGCAGCTTCGGTTTCGACGCGCGATTCCATACTGGATTCGACGGGGCCGCTGCCCTCAGAGGCTGCCTTCCCCATATTCGTAACCCCAGCCAGGCCCGCTACGCCAGCCACCGCCGCGGCTGTATCGGGCATCGACATCGTGTCGCTGGGTTCCATGGCAGCGGGTGCGGCAGTGCCCGGCCGCCCGGGAGCCCCGGTGCCAGAGGCAGTGCCCAATGGTGCAGTTGAGGAATTCCTGGCGTTGTTGCGGCTCAGGAGCCACCAAACAATCGCGACGATCAGCACAATAACAATGACCCAAATCAACCAGTCCATGGTGAGGCCCTTCTGCTCACAGGGTGCAGTTAGTGGTATTTCCGACGTTACGTGGCTGCAAATGGGGTGTCCAGCGTTAGGGGCCGTCCAACCCTGGTTGTGATGCAGTTGGCGACTTCACGGAAATGGCGGGATTTTCGCCGGCGACGAGGAAATATTCTTCTCTTCGTGCTTAACCCGGCTCGATTACGTCGTGGGCTGCTGCCGCTGACACATAGACTTTGGACCATGAGCGACGCCACCCAAAATGCGACAGATACCAAACCGGACATCAAGCCCCGCAGCAGGGTCGTAACCGACGGAATTCACGCCGCGCCCGCGCGTGGCATGTTCCGTGCGGTGGGGATGGGGGATGACGACTTCGCCAAACCGCAAATTGGCGTCGCCAGTTCGTGGAATGAAATTACCCCCTGCAACCTTTCCCTCAACCGTCTTGCGCAGGGCGCCAAGGAAGGCGTCCACGCCGGTGGTGGATTCCCTATGCAGTTCGGCACCATCTCCGTCTCGGACGGTATTTCCATGGGCCACGAGGGCATGCACTTCTCGCTCGTTTCCCGCGAGGTCATCGCGGACTCTGTCGAAACCGTGATGCAGGCCGAGCGCATCGATGGCTCGGTTCTCCTGGCTGGTTGCGACAAGTCCCTTCCAGGCATGCTCATGGCTGCGGCCCGGCTGGACCTTGCCTCCGTCTTCCTCTACGCCGGATCGATCATGCCCGGATGGGTCAAGCTCGAGGACGGCTCGGAGAAGGAAGTCACGCTCATTGATGCCTTCGAGGCTGTCGGCGCCTGTGCAGCAGGCAAGATGAGCATGGAGGACCTCACCCGCATCGAAAAAGCCATTTGTCCCGGCGAAGGCGCCTGTGGCGGTATGTACACGGCCAACACCATGGCCTGCATTGGCGAGGCGCTGGGCATGTCCCTCCCGGGTTCCGCCGCTCCGCCCTCGGCAGACCGCCGTCGCGATGACTTTGCACGCAAGTCCGGCGAAGCCGTGGTGAACCTGCTTCGCCTCGGAATCACCGCCCGCGACATCATGACCAAGAAGGCATTCGAAAATGCCATCGCGGTCACCATGGCGTTCGGCGGATCCACCAACGCAGTCCTGCACTTGCTCGCCATTGCGCGCGAAGCCGAGGTTGAACTGACCCTGGATGACTTCAACCGCATTGGCGACAAAATCCCGCACCTCGGTGACCTGAAGCCCTTCGGCCGCTACGTCATGACTGACGTGGACAAGATCGGCGGCGTGCCGGTCATCATGAAAGCGCTTCTGGACGCCGGGCTGCTGCACGGTGACTGCCTTACCGTCACAGGCAAGACGCTCGCCGAGAACCTTGCCTCGATCAACCCGCCGGATCTTGACGGCAAAATCCTTCGGGCGCTGGACAACCCCATCCACAAGACCGGTGGCATCACCATCCTGCACGGCACCATGGCTCCGGAAGGGGCTGTGGTGAAGAGTGCCGGCTTCGACGCCGACGTCTTCGAGGGCACGGCCCGCGTCTTCGAGCGCGAGCAAGGGGCCCTTAACGCACTGGACAATGGTGAGATCCACAAGGGCGACGTCGTGGTCATTCGCTATGAAGGACCCAAGGGTGGTCCGGGCATGCGCGAAATGCTTGCGATCACCGGCGCCATCAAGGGCGCCGGACTGGGCAAGGATGTGCTGCTGCTGACCGATGGCCGCTTCTCCGGCGGTACCACCGGTTTGTGCATTGGACACGTAGCGCCTGAAGCGGTGGACGGCGGTCCGATCGCCTTCGTCCAGGACGGCGACCGCATTCGTGTGGACATCGCGGCACGTTCATTCGACCTCCTGGTGGATGAAGCTGAGCTTGAAGCCCGCAAGGTTGGCTGGGAGCCCCTGCCGGCGAAGTTCACGAAGGGTGTATTGGCCAAGTACGCAAAGTTGGTCCACAGCGCCTCGACCGGCGCTTACTGCGGCTGATGCTTGACCGGACTCCCCGGCCTTTGGGTGGGGGAGTCCGGCAGGCGGACACCACTGTCCATATGGTGAGATACGATAGTGGTCAATTGACACGTATCTCACTTAGAGGGAACACTGAACGCATGATCTCATTCGTTACCGTCGGCGTCGTCGTACTTACCAAGCGCGTGGCTTAGCCCGACTGGTAACGAACTGTCACGCGCAACCCCTCGAAAAGCCGGAAGGCTGAGGGGTTTTTTTATTCCCCGAAGCAAGACCCATCAATTGAAGATCCACTAAGGAAGAGTCCGATGAGCAAAGGATCGCCGATCAGCCCCTCGCTGATGGCTGCAAAGTCCGCTGGAGCCCCAAAGGCTCCGGATAAAGTCGACCGTACGGCTGAGGCCGTCGTCGTCGACACTGCTGCACCTCTCTCTCCTGTACTTGGGCCGAACAACGTTGTACCCCCAACGGTGATGACCGGCTCGCAAGCAATTGTCCGTTCGCTCGAAGAACTCGGCGTGGACGATATTTTCGGTTTGCCCGGTGGCGCGATCCTGCCCACCTACGACCCCTTGATGGCCTCCAGCATGAATCACATCCTGGTCCGTCACGAACAGGGAGCCGGCCACGCCGCGCAAGGCTACGCCATGGTTACCGGACGGGTTGGCGTTTGCATCGCCACCTCGGGACCCGGTGCCACCAACCTCGTTACCGCCATCATGGACGCCCACATGGACTCCGTGCCGATGGTAGCCATTACCGGCCAGGTCGCCAGTGGCGTCATTGGTACGGACGCGTTCCAGGAAGCGGACATCGTGGGCATCACCATGCCCATCACCAAGCACTCCTTCCTGGTAACCGACCCCAACGACATCCCGCATGTCATGGCCGAAGCCTTCCATCTTGCTTCGACCGGCCGCCCGGGACCCGTCCTGGTTGACATTGCCAAGGATGCCCAGGTAGGCCAGATGACCTTCTCGTGGCCGCCGAAGGTTGACTTGCCGGGCTATCGTCCTGTGGTCCGTGGTCACAGCAAGCAGGTCCGCGAAGCTGCCAAGCTGATCGCCGCCTCCCGCAAGCCTGTTCTCTACGTGGGCGGCGGTGTGGTCAAGGGACACGCTTCTGCGGAACTCATGGAATTGGCACTTGCAACCGGAGCGCCGGTAGTCACTACGCTGATGGCCCGCGGAGCCTTCCCGGACTCGCATCCCCTCCATGTTGGAATGCCGGGAATGCACGGTTCGGTATCTGCGGTCACCGCCCTGCAGCAGGCTGACCTCCTCATCACCCTCGGTGCCAGGTTCGATGACCGCGTCACTGGTGTGTTGAAGACCTTTGCTCCTTTTGCCAAGGTGATCCACGCGGACATCGATCCGGCGGAAATCTCCAAGAACCGGACGGCCGATGTCCCGATTGTCGGTTCGGTGAAGGAGATCATTCCGGAACTGACCGAAGCCGTGAAGACGCAGTTCGAGCAGAGCGGTGCACCGGACCTGGACGCATGGTGGGCGTTCCTGGGCAACCTGCGCGACACCTACCCCTTGGGTTGGACTGAGCCCGAGGACGGGCTGACGGCACCGCAGCGCGTGATCAAGCGCATCGGCGAGCTCACAGGTCCGGAAGGTATCTACGTGGCCGGCGTTGGCCAGCACCAGATGTGGGCTGCGCAGTTCATCAAGTACGAGCGCCCCCACGCCTGGCTGAACTCCGGTGGAGCCGGAACCATGGGATACTCGGTTCCGGCAGCAATGGGTGCCAAGGTTGGCGAACCGGACCGCGTGGTCTGGGCCATTGACGGCGACGGCTGCTTCCAGATGACCAATCAGGAACTGGCCACCTGCGCCATCAACAACATCCCGATCAAGGTCGCCATTATCAACAACTCCTCGCTGGGCATGGTCCGCCAATGGCAGACACTGTTCTACGAAGGCCGTTACTCGAACACGGATCTGAACACCGGCCACGACACCGTCCGCATTCCGGACTTCGTCAAGCTGGCGGACGCCTATGGTTGTGCCGCACTGCGTTGTGAGCGGGACGAAGACATCGATGCCACCATCCAGAAGGCACTCGAAATCAACGACCGCCCCGTCGTGATCGACTTTGTCGTCAGCCCCAACTCGATGGTGTGGCCGATGGTGCCGGCAGGCGTCAGCAATGACCAGATCCAGGTTGCCCGCAATATGACCCCGGAATGGGAAGAGGAGGACTAGGCATGAGCCGCCACACACTGTCCGTTCTGGTCGAAGACAAGCCCGGCGTGCTGACCCGCGTAGCCAGCCTCTTCGCCCGGCGCGCGTTCAACATCAATTCACTGGCTGTGGGACCCACCGAGGTTCCCGGCATGTCCCGCATGACGGTGGTCGTCGATGCCGACGGCGACCTCATCGAGCAGGTCACCAAGCAGCTCAACAAGTTGATCAACGTGATCAAGATCGTTGAGCTGACTTCCGAATCTTCCGTACAACGCGACCACATCCTGGTCAAGGTACGTGCGGATGCCGCGACACGCCTGCAGGTCACCCAAGCTGCAGACCTGTTCCGTGCCGCCGTCGTCGACGTGTCTACAGACTCGTTGGTGATCGAGGCAACCGGTACCCCCGAGAAGCTCGCTGCACTGCTTTCAGTGCTCGAGCCGTTCGGCATCCGTGAAATCGTGCAGTCCGGCACCCTGGCCGTTGGACGGGGATCCCGCTCCATGAGTGACAGGGCGCTCCGCTCCGCGTAGGAAACAGGCATAGGCCGCGTTAGCATGCCATGCCGAGCGTTGCGTCCAGTACCGCAGCACCACATCAATATCCAGAAACCACTCAAGAGGAGTTACGCAAGTGACTGAAATGTTCTACGACGACGACGCAGACCTGTCGATCATCCAGGGCCGCAAGGTTGCCATCGTCGGCTACGGTTCCCAGGGCCACGCGCACGCACTGAACCTGCGCGATTCCGGCGTCGAGGTTGTTATCGCGCTGAAGGAAGGGTCGAAGTCGACCGCCAAGGCAGAGGACGCCGGCTTCACGGTCAAGAACGTTGCCGACGCCGCTGAATGGGCCGACGTCATCATGATCCTCGCGCCGGACCAGCACCAGCGCTCGATCTACAACGACTCCATCAAGGACAAGCTGACCGAAGGCAAGGCACTCGCCTTCGCCCACGGCTTCAACATCCGCTTCGGCTACATCGAGCCCCCTGCAGGCGTCGACGTCATCCTGATCGCTCCGAAGGCTCCGGGCCACACCGTGCGCCGCGAGTTCGAAGCCGGCCGCGGCATCCCGGACATCATCGCTGTTGAGCAGGACGCATCCGGTTCCGCGTGGGAGCTGGCCAAGTCCTACGCCAAGGCCATCGGTGGCACCCGCGCCGGTGTCATCAAGACCACCTTCACCGAAGAAACCGAAACGGACCTCTTCGGCGAGCAGTCCGTCCTTTGTGGCGGCGTTTCCCAGCTGGTCCAGTACGGCTTCGAAACCCTCACCGAAGCCGGCTACCAGCCGCAGATCGCCTACTTCGAGGTCCTTCACGAGCTCAAGCTCATCGTTGACCTCATGTGGGAAGGTGGCATCGCCAAGCAGCGCTGGAGCGTCTCCGATACCGCAGAGTACGGCGACTACGTTTCCGGCCCCCGCGTCATCACTCCCGAGGTGAAGGAAAACATGAAGGCTGTCCTCGCGGACATCCAGAGTGGTGCCTTCGCCAAGCGCTTCATCGAGGACCAGGACAACGGCGCCGTCGAGTTCAAGGAACTGCGTGCCAAGGCAGAGCAGCACCCGATCGAAGAGGTTGGCCGCGAGCTGCGTTCCTTGTTCTCCTGGCAGCAGCAGGACCAGGACTACGTTGAAGGCTCCGCAGCCCGCTGACGTTTTGCCCAGTGCCTTAGGCACTGAAACCGACGCCCGTCCGGCGAACAAAGCCGGGCGGGCGTCGCTGTTTCGCAGCCGCTCCCCCCAACACAGCGTCCTGTGAAATTCTTCACAACAACCTCAACCGGGCCGTAACATCGTTCACCGGCACCGGAATCCCTGTCCAGGTTCGATATTCTGGGCTGGTCCCGGCGTCGTGTCCGGGCCCCGCATCCGCTCCTTGTCCAGTACTGTCCCAAAGTTGTCCAAAGTAAGGTGCCACCCCGTGTCAGCCACCAAACCCGTCGTCCTCCTCGCTGAGGAACTTTCACCCGCCACCGTCGAGGCATTGGGCCCGGACTTTGAAATCCGCCAAACCGACGGCGCCGACCGTTCCCAGCTGCTGTCCGCCATCGCCGACGTCGACGCAATCCTGGTTCGCTCGGCTACCCAGGTTGATGCCGAAGCCATTGCCGCTGCGAAGAACCTTAAGGTCATCGCCCGGGCCGGCGTGGGACTGGACAACGTGGACATCAAGTCCGCAACGCAGGCCGGTGTCATGGTCGTCAACGCACCGACGTCCAACATCGTTTCAGCAGCCGAGTTGACGGTCGGCCACATCCTGAGCCTCGCCCGCCACATTCCCCAGGCGAGCTCCGCGCTGAAGAACGGTGAGTGGAAGCGTTCCAAGTACACTGGCATCGAACTCTTCGAGAAGAAGATCGGCATCATCGGCCTCGGCCGTATCGGCGCCCTCGTGGCAGCCCGCCTTCAGGGGTTCGAAACCGAGATCCTGGCGTACGACCCCTACATCACGGCCGCTCGTGCCGCACAGCTCGGGGTCAAGCTGGTCACCCTGGATGAACTCCTGGAAAACTCCGACTTCATCACCATTCACATGCCCAAGACGCCCGAGACGGTGGGCATGCTTGGCGCCGACGCCTTCCGCAAGATGAAGGAAACGGCCTACGTCATCAACGTGGCACGTGGCGGGCTGGTAGATGAGGAAGCCCTCTACATCGCCCTGAAAGAAGGCCAGATTGCCGGTGCCGGCGTGGATGTCTTCGTCAAGGAACCCAGCACGGATCTGCCTTTCTTCGAACTGGACAACGTGGTGGTCACCCCGCACCTGGGCGCATCCACGGACGAGGCCCAGGAAAAGGCCGGTGTCTCGGTGGCCAAGTCCGTACGCCTTGCCCTTGCCGGCGAGCTTGTGCCGGATGCCGTGAACGTCGCAGGCGGTGTGATCGCTCCGGACATCCGCCCGGGCATCCCGCTGATCGAAAAGCTCGGCCGGATCTTCACGGCGCTGACCCATGCGTCGCTGACCCAGATCGACGTCGAGGTTGCCGGCGAGATTGCCGCACTGGACGTCAAGGTGCTTGAGCTCGCTGCCTTGAAGGGCGTCTTCGCCGATGTCGTCACGGAGCAGGTCTCCTACGTCAACGCACCTGTCATCGCAGAGCAGCGCGGAATTAATACCCGCCTGATCACCACCCCGGACGCCGAGGACTACCGCAACGTCCTCACGATCCGTGGTGCGCTCAGCGACGGTTCCCAGATCTCCGTTGCCGGTACCCTGACCGGACCCAAGCAAGTGGAGAAGCTCGTTGGCGTCAACGGCTATGACGTGGAAATTCCCATCAGTGAGCACTTGGTGGTGGTGGCCTACGCGGACCGTCCCGGTGTCATTGGCACCATCGGCCACATCCTGGGCATGAACAACATCAATATCGGCGGCATGCAGGTTGCACGGCAGACCGAGGGGGGCCAGGTGCTTGCGCTCCTGACCATCGACAGTTCTGTTCCGCAGCAGGTACTGGAAGCCATCAAGGCGGGCATTGGCGCCGACATGGTCCGCGAGGTGGACCTGGAGGACTAGGACTGCTCCTCATCAGCCAAGTTCGCGTGCCGGGGACACACCACTGACACGCAACGGTGGTCGGTCTGCTTACAATGGCTTGGTCCGGGATTCGGACCCGGCAGCAGGCCGGCCACTACTTTTTGCACATAAAGCCCGGAATTCCTTTGTGTTTTTCAAGGATTCACGGAGCATGTGTGCGCGCCCGCAATCAAGGTCTCAGGGAGCCCAATGAACGCCGTCCAAAGGTTCATCAGAAGCCGTGTGCTGCTGCTGACCGCGGCCATTTTGATCGTCGCGATGTGCTTGTCCGTCCTAGTCCAGAGCCAGTCACAGGCCGCTCTGAACAGGACTGTGGATGAGAACTCGCGGGGACTCTACGACATCCTGGTCCAGGCAAAGCCGGACCCCTCACAGGACGGGGACGGCGGTGCACTGATCCAGCCGGAAATCGCCAACGGGCAGGGCGGCATCAGCTTTGAGCAGCTGGAGAAAATCCGCACCATGGGCCAGACGGCAGTCGCTGCACCCATCAGCCTCGTTTCGCGGGTTTCGCAGAACCTCGAGGCTCCGCGCCTCAATGCCATGGACTACCTGGGGTACAACGCCGGCCTTGCCGGTGGCATAACCGCAGGGGACCCCTCGGCCATGGACTCCACCAAGTGGCCTGCAGCTGAATCCGTTTTGTCCGACACACCCAAGAAGTACCGGCTGACGGCCTCCGCCACAAGCTCCGATGGCGTCAACCAGCAAACCCTTTTCAAGACGAGCGCTGAAGGGACCCTGGGCAAGGGCCGTCTGATCCAGGAACAGGCTGCCGGTGGTTCGAATGTCCGGATCGCAGGTCCCGACGGCGAGACCGGGATTAAGTTCCCCGCTCCAGCACTCGGCTCGGAGCACAACCTCTTCAATCTTTCGGTGGCGCTTCCACTGGCGCCGGAGGTGACTGAGTCCGTCGTCGCCGTCGATCCTGCCTCCGAGAGGGCGCTGTTGGGCTCCGCAGGTGATTTCCTTGCACCCCTGGAGAAGGCTCCGCCGGCGGACGCCCGCAATGCAGGCGCTATTGGCCGGCATTTCGAAAGTCTCTTCACCAGCGGCCTCAGCATGAACCAGCTTGAAGAAGGACCCGATTTCCTGGGTGTGAAGCTGAAGTACTGGGCCCCCTTGATGACGCAGTACCAGCAGGCAAAGCGTGACGGACTGCTGACCGATGATTCCCAGGCCATTCCGCTGATTGTTCGCTCGGGAACGTCCCTGGATTTGAAGTACTCGGTCAAGATCGAGGAAATCGACAACAACGGCAAAGTAGTCAAGGATGTCGGCACTGTAACGCGGTCCCTGGACAAGGATTACCTGCCGTTCGTTTCCAAGGCCCCATTTGCCCTTGAATGGCCGGGGTCAACTGACCACAGCCAGCTCCTGGGCAGTACTGCCTCCTTCAGCCAGGGGCTTTACAACCCGGCGACCTGGAGCACTGCTTTTGCTGCAGCCCCGAAGTACAAGGAGGGCGACGAAGCCTCCAATGGTGCTTCGGAGAAGACTGCTACGCCGGGGGACTGGGTCACAGTCAACCGCCTTCCGGAAAAGTCGTCCTTCGGCGCAGCCGTGGACCAGACCCAGCGCAAGCCTGTGGATGAGCGCTCCTACCGGGAAGACCTGGAAACCGGAAAAAAGCCCGCGACTCCCATGCCGATGGTGTACGGCACGTTTGATCCGGCAGACGTTCAGGCCGCAGCCGGTGACGTCAACAAGCTCCCGTTGGGCGGCTACGACCCGGCTCCCTTGACATTGAGCAAGGACGCCGAGGGCAAGGACGCCAATGGCACTGTCCTGAAGCCATCACTGAGCGCCACAGGTCTGGTCAGCCAGTCGGCCGGCGCCATCACTGACTATTACGGCCTGGCAGCAGCCCGTGGCTATGACACGAACGCCGACGTCATCGACGCCATCCGTGTCCGCGCCAACGCCACTGGAACGTGGAAGCAGGCCCAGCCGGACGTTGAAAAGCTGGCTGCCCAGATCCGCGAACTGGGCCTTGAAGCGACCGTGGTGGCGGGTTCCGCCCGCGAAGACGCCAATATCTTCGTCCCCGGGTACAGCAAGGACGACGCCGGCAAGGAATCTCCGCTGGGCACAGTCCAGCAGTCCTGGGTTCGGCAGGACGCGGCTGACGCCGTTTCGGGT
The DNA here is from genome assembly GCF_056395565.1 of Paenarthrobacter sp. 10L412. Classification (NCBI taxonomy): domain Bacteria; kingdom Bacillati; phylum Actinomycetota; class Actinomycetes; order Micrococcales; family Micrococcaceae; genus Paenarthrobacter; species Paenarthrobacter sp. 10L412. Next base: position 384,132 of record NZ_JBFTJT010000007.1, read on the forward strand.
TCGCTGACAGGGACAAACATCACCCTGCTCTTCCTGACGCTTCTTGGAGCCACGCTCCTGACTGGTGCCTCGACCGTCAGCTACATCCGGCAGCGCCGGAGCGAAGCAGGCATCCTGAGGGCAATGGGCTGGACGCAGAAGCGCGTCAGGTCCTGGGTGCTCGAGGAGTTCGCTGTGGGCGCGGCTGCCTTGGCCGCGGCAGGGATCATTTTGAGCCTGCTCAGTTGGAACCTTGCCACTGTGATCGTCTCAGTGACCATGCTCATCATCTACGTGGGCGCTGCGTTGCTGGCTGCCCAGCAGCTGCGTCACCGCGTGGAGGTAGACCAGGAACCCCAGCATGATGAACGCCTCGTCACTGTTGATTCGCCCTTGACGTTCGCCAACAGGCAGCTCACTACCAACCGGTTCAACTCTGTCTCGCTGGCCGTGGCCGTAGGCGTCTTCGGTGCCGCAGTGGGGGCCTTGATCGCACTGTTGATCGACATCCCCCGGGCAGCAGGAGCCAGTGCCTTGAGTGGGCTGGCCGCGGCGAGCATCGCCTTGCCAAGCGTGATCCTCGCTGTGTTCGGCGTGGTTGTGGGTCTACTGCTCACACTCGTGACCGGGCGGTTCGAGCTCCACGCCAAGCGCGAGTATCTGGGCACTTTGCGTGCCATGGGCTGGAACCCGGACATGCTGGGCCAGGTCCGCTTCTTTGAAAATGCACTTGTCGGCACCGTCGCGCTTCCCTTGGGCGTCCTTGGTGCCCTTGGACTGGGGCTGCTCCTTGCTCCGTACGCAGCACTCTGGGCCGGACTGGCCGGGCTGCTGGCCGTAATTTGCTGGATTCCGATTGCAACGAAAGTAGTCAAATGACTGACAACCTCAACCCCGAGCTGACGGCGACCCCGGAATCCACGGACGAGTCGCTGCAGACACGTGCCAACACCATCATCCGGGCATCCGACCACGCCACACCCTTGGAGCTCAGCCGCGTCACCATCCACTACGGCGGAGACAAGGGCGGCGCCGAGGAAGTCGACGTCGTGGATGACTTCAACCTCACCCTGCACGCGGGCGAGATGCATTGCATCGCCGGCCGAAGCGGCTCCGGCAAGACCAGTATCCTGACCGTCAGCGCCGGGCTGACCCTGCCGACGTCGGGCACCGTGTTTTGGGAAGGCCAGTCCCTGGCGTCCATGGGCGACGACGAGATCGCTGACCGGCGCCGTGCCTTGATTGGCTACGTCGATCAGGGCGGCGCCTTGATCGACGGCATGAGCGCCCTCGAGAACGTGCTGCTGCCCGCCGTGCCGGATGGAGAAGTGGAACAGCGCACGGAGATGGCCAAGGACCTCCTGGACCTGGTGGGCCTCGGACGCCGCATGCGGCACCGTCCCGCCCAGCTTTCCGGCGGTGAGCGCCAGCGTGTGGCAATCGCGAGGGCCCTGATCCTGGGCACCCGCGTACTGGTGGTGGATGAGCCCACTGCCAGCCTGGACCGTGCTGCAGCCAACCGCATCATCGGCATCCTGAAGGACACCACGAGTGATGGCATCGCTGTGCTCGTGGCTTCACACGACCACGAACTGGTCCGGCTCAGCGATACGCTGACCGAACTGAACTAGTCCGCAAGACTGCTCCTTCGCCGGGATATCCGGCACAGACCGGACCGGCCGTCATTTGCGGCCGGTCCAGTCATTCCATCCGAAAAAAAGGTAACTTCTTAGAGTGACGTCTGCAGAGAAATCCCCGTTCTACATCACCACCGCTATCAGCTACCCCAATGGCGTGCCGCACATCGGACACGCCTACGAGGTCATCGCGACTGATGCCATGGCGCGCTTCAAGCGCCTCGACGGCCATGAGGTGTTTTTCATGACCGGCACGGACGAGCACGGGCTCAAGATGCAGCAGTCGGCCGAGAAGGAAGGCATTACGGCCAAGCAGCTCGCGGATCGCAACTCGGCGGCGTTCAAACAGATGAGCCAGGACCTGGGAATCTCCCATGACCGTTTCATCCGCACCACGGACCCGGACCACTACACGGCGTCGCAAGCCATCTGGAAGAAGATGGAAGCGAACGGTGACATTTACCTGTCCAAGTACGAGGGCTGGTACTCGGTCCGCGACGAAGCGTATTACGTTGAGGACGATACCGTCGTCAAGGAAGACGGCCTCCGCTACTCGAAAGAGACGGATACCCTCGTCACGTGGACAGCTGAGGAGAGCTACTTCTTCCGCTTGTCCGCTTACCAGGAGAAGCTCCTGGCCCTCTATGAGGCACAGCCTGAGTTTGGTGCGCCGCAGTCCCGGTTCAACGAGGTCATCAGCTTTGTGAAGCGCGGACTTGAGGATCTCTCCATCAGCCGTACCACCTTCGACTGGGGTGTCCCTGTTCCGGGCGATGAGAAGCACGTCATGTACGTCTGGGTGGATGCCTTGACGAATTACCTCACCGGTGCCGGATACCCGGACGTCGAGTCCGAGTCCTTCAGGAAATTCTGGCCAGCCGATGTCCACGTTATCGGCAAGGACATTTCCCGCTTCCATGCGATCTACTGGCCGGCATTCCTGATGAGCGCAGGGCTCGCATTGCCCAAGCGCGTCATGATCCACGGCTTCCTGACCAACAACGGCGTGAAGATGTCCAAGTCCTTGGGCAATGTTGTCGCCCCACAGGACTTCGTGGCGCAGTACGGGCTGGACCAGTGCCGGTTCTTCTTCCTCCGGGAAGTCCCCTTTGGCGCCGATGGCAGCTACAACCATGAGGCAATCGTCGGCCGCATGAATTCGGACCTGGCCAACAACTTCGGCAATCTTGCCCAGCGTTCCTTGTCCATGGTCGCGAAGAACTGTGAAGGCAAGGTTCCCGTCCCCGGAGAGTTCACGGCCGAGGACAATGCCTTGCTCGCCAAGGCCGGAGAATTGCTGGCTACCGCCCGGGGCGCCTTTGACAAGCAGGAATTCAGCCGCGCCCTGGAGGCTATCTGGACAGTGCTGGGCGACACCAACGCCTACTTCGCCGACCAGGCCCCGTGGGTGCTACGGAAGACCGACGTCGAGCGGATGAATACCGTGCTGTACGTCACCCTGGAAGTTGTCCGCATCGTGGCGATCCTCGCCCAGCCGGTGATGCCTTCCTCGTCCGCCAAGCTCCTTGAGGTGCTCGGACAGGCCGAAGGCGATGCCAGGCAGTTTGCTGCCATCGCCACGCCGATCGTTCCGGGAACTGAACTTCCGGCTCCGGCGCCGATCTTCCCGCGCTACGAGGAACCGGCGGAAGCGTAGGCACCATTCCCTCTCGCACATAACTGCCCTAAAACAGAAACGCTCTCTCACATCCTCCCGTTCAGGGGCAGGAAGTGAGAGAGCATTTCTCATATGGCAGGTCGATGTGGGAGAGCGATCAGGCCGTGGCCAGACCCTCCACAGGGGACAGCCGCGCTGCACGATGGGCAGGAATCACGGAGGCCAGCAAACCCGCCACCACAGCCACGCCGAATACCGTTGCGAGCTGCAGCCACGGAACCGCCGGAACAACATCAGCCACACCACCAAGAGCGGCTTGGGCGCCGAGCCAACCATAGACGATGCCGATGCCTGCACCGAGGACTGCGGCCACGCCGGCTACGAGCACGGCCTCGATCGCGAGCATTCCCCGGAGTTGACCCTTCGTCAAGCCCAGTGCCCTCAGCAAGGAGTTCTCCCGCGTTCGTTCAAGGACGGAGAGGGACAATGTGTTCGCCACACCGATCAGGGCAATCACCACTGCCACGCCCAGCAAGCCTGTGACCACCAGCAACAGGACGTCGATGATGCTGTTAAAGGTCACGCGCTCGATTGCAGCTCCGCTGACAGTGCGTTCCTGCATGCCCAAGGCTGCGGCCACTTCCTTTTGAATGGCCTGGACACGGTCAGCCGATACCGAGTCGTCCAGTTTCACCCACACCATGCCGGGCATTTCCGGTAGCGGTGTGGAAGCAAGACTGGACTTCTCAACGAAGGGTGGAATATGACGCGTCCGCAGGACTTTGGCATCCAGCGATACGGGACCGGCCGCCGTCGAGATCTTTGCGGCTCCGCCTGTGGAGTCCTCAGGCAGGTAGACGGCACCGGGGCCTGGCTGCAATGTGCTGTCCCGCAGCACATATGCGGCATCGGCTGCGGAAAGTGAATAGACGGTATTTCCGCCATCAGGCGTGGCCTCGGCAAGGGTACCGACAGCCGGGAGCAGGATTGCGGTATCCACGCCGTCGATTGCCTTGATACGGGAGACAGCGGCATCGCCGGAGCCGATGGCACCAGGCGCGGTCATCGCTGCAAGGTCCACCGGATAGTTCTCTGCGAGGGTATCGTCGAAAGCTTGCCGTGAGGTTGCGGCGCCGGTCATCATCAGGGACACCAGAGTGACGCCAATCAGCAAGGCCGCGGCGGTAGCCGACGTACGGGCGGGATTGCGCGTGGCGTTGACTGCAGCCAGCTTCCCCGGAACACCCACAGGTGCGGCCAAGCGACCAGCCAAGGCCACTACCGTGGGAATGAACAGGGTTGAGCACAGCAGGATCCCCACAAAGGAGAGGGCTCCGCCGAGCAAGGCAATCAGCAGCGAGACGGTGGTGCTGCCGAAAATCAGCAGTGACGCGCCGCCGAGGAGTGCCACCAGGCCCAGAACCAAGCGGACCTTGCCGCGCCGGTTGCGAACAGCAGCGTCATCGGCAGGTCTTAGGGCAGCAAGGGGAGCGACCGCGGTAGCAGCTTTGGCGGGGACTAGGGCTGCAATGACTGTCAGCAGCGTTCCGGCGACAAGGCCGGCGATGATTGCCGACGGCGGTACGGCCAGGGTGGCAAAAGCCTGCCCAGGCTGTGTCTTCGCCCAGGCGATGAGCCCGTACATGAGGCCGGTTGCGGCAACCAGGCCCAGCACGGAGGAAATGAATCCAACCACCAGTGCCTCCAGCATGACCGATCTGCGGATCTGTGACCGTCCCGCGCCGAGGCACCGAAGAAGCGCCAGTTCCCTTGTTCGCTGGGCTACCAGCACGGAGAACGTATTGGCCACCACCAGAGTGGAGACGAGGATAGCGACGCCGGCAAAGGCGAGCAGTACCACTGTGAGTTGGTCCTGACCGGCGCTCAGCATGGCGACCGTGGATGTGACCTTCTCCTGCGCGGTTTCCAGGATGGGAGCATCGGCACCTGCCGCTTCCATGCGGTGCGCGATGTACTCCTTCGCTGCGGAGACCTCTTCGCCGGGTTGGAGGGTGAATTGCAGTCCCGAATATCCTGCTCCGGCATCTTGCAACGCATTCAGGACAGACTCTGAAGCGACAAGCTGGGCCGCCGAGGACGAGAAGGGATCATTCGTGGCCTGAATCAGGCCGATAACTTTCACCTTGGCGTACTTGACGGGTCCGGCACCGTGCAGCTCAAGCGAACTTCCAACGGTGAGTCCGAGATGCTCTGCGGTCTTGACGTCGACGACGGCTTCGAAGGGCTGCGACGGCATGGAACCTGAGGACAAGACTGCGCCCTCCAGGGATGACGGCGCCACATTTCGGAGCCTGCCCTGCTGCTCACCACCACCGGCCACAAACGTCACGTAGGTGGATCGCTCGGCGTAGTGGTCCTTGACTGCCGGCGCGGACGTCGCGGCATCCACCGCGGCCTGGCTGAAGGCCTCACCATTCTTGGATGCCGCAATAAGATCCGCGTTCCGGTAGGCCTCGCCGATACTGGCGCCAAGTGAAGCATTGGTGCTCGCGCCCACCATCAGCGTGGCGGAGAGGAACATAACGGACAGCATCACGGCGAGCCCGATTGCGACGAATCGCCGGAAGTGCGTCGTCAATTGGGAGAGAGCTACGCGCAACATGCTTTAAGCCCCGAGCTTTCCGAGAGCCGTCAAAACTGATTCCGCTGTGGGCTCCTGGATCTCGCCTACCAGGCCACCGTCGCTCATCAGCACCACGCGGTCGGCATAGCTTGCGGCGACGGGGTCATGGGTCACCATGATGATGGTCTGGCCCATCTCCTGGCTGCTGCGACGCAGGAGCGCAAGCACTTCGCCGCCGGCTCTGGAGTCCAGATTGCCGGTCGGCTCGTCGCCAAACACGACGTCGGGACGCGTCAGTAGCGCTCGGGCTACGGCCACACGCTGCTGCTGTCCGCCGGACAACTCGTGTGGTCGGTGCTTCAACCGGTCCTTCAACCCGAGGGTGCTCACTACGGTATTAAGCCACCCGGCGTCGGCGGTTGTTCCCGCCAAAGCGAGCGGCAGCGTGATGTTCTGCACCGCTGTAAGTGTGGGCACCAGATTGAAGGCCTGGAACACGAAGCCAATGCGCTCGCGTCGAAGGGCGGTGAGCTGGCGGTCGTTGAGCCCGGTGAGCTCTGTGCCACCCAGGACGATCCGTCCGGAGTCCGCCGTATCAAGGCCGGCGAGGCAATGCATGAGCGTGGATTTGCCCGATCCGGAAGGTCCCATGATTGCGGTGAATTTGCCGGCGTCGAAGCCCACGGATACCTCGTTCAGGGCCATGACACGTGTATCGCCGCGTCCATAGCCCTTTGTCAGCGCGAAAGCTTCAACCACTGTGCGTGGCCAGGCTGCTTCGGATTCAGCGGGACGGCCGTTACCTGTCGGGTGGGGGAGAGGCGTGAAAGTTGTCATGATTTCACGCTATGTGCCAGGAATGCGCCGCTGGATCCGGCCAGGGACCCATTCCGGGCAAGGTCAGCTCATACCGTGGTCTGAGACCGGCGCTTAACGTAACGCGCTAGCTTCCTGGGGCGACCACGCCTGTCTCATAGGCGATGACCACCACCTGCACGCGGTCCCGGGCTCCAAGCTTGGCCAGAATGTGGCCGACGTGGGTCTTCACCGTGGCCTCTGACAGAAACAGCCCTGCGGCTATCTCCGGATTCGACTGGCCCTGGGCGATCAGCTGGAAGACCTCCCGTTCACGGGCGGTGAGGCGTTCGACCGCGGCGGCGTGCCCGCTTTGTTCCGATGTCTGCTTTCTGAGCAGCGGAGCCACATGCTCCAGCAATCTCCGTGTAGTGGATGGGGCAATGACTGCGTCGCCACGGTAGACGGTCCGGATGGCCTCCAGGAGTTCCTCTGGCGGAGCGTCTTTGAGCAGGAATCCGCTGGCGCCGGCCTGGATTGCAGCCAAAGCATATTCGTCGAGGTCGAAGGTGGTGAGGACCACGATTTTGACCTCCGCCCGCTGGGAGCCCGAGGGCTGGGTGGCCGCCTGTTCCAAAATGCGCCTGGTGGCTTCGATGCCGTCCATACCTGGCATGCGTACATCCATCAGGACCACATCGGCCGTGGTGGCGCTGAGGGCCTGGACTGCCTCGATTCCGTTGCCTGCCTCTGCCACCACCTGGAGATCGGGCTGTGAATTGATCAGCATGCCGAACCCGGAGCGGACCAATTGCTGGTCATCGACGAGCGCCACCCGGATGGGTGCGGCGAGTTCAGGCATGGCTTAGGCCTCCGAATAGGGAATGAAAGCGGACACACGGAAACCGCCGCCCTGCAAAGGGCCTGCGGTCAAGGAACCATCGTAGAGCGAGATGCGCTCGGCCATGCCCCGGAGGCCGTTTCCCCCACCCGAGGTGGGCGGATCAGCGGCGGCGCCCCGCCCGTCGTCGATGACGTTCAGCTCTAAACCGCGACTCTGCCACGTGAGCGTCACACTCGCTCTGGCATGGGGTCCCGCGTGCTTCATGACGTTGGTGAGCGCTTCCTGGATGATCCGGTAGGCAGTGAGTTCGGCCCCGGCCGGAAGCGCCCGGCGAGCCATGCCAAGCTGTTCGAAGGAGATCTGCAGCCTGGCAGCGCGGAAACCCAGAAGCAGTTCATCGAGATCGGAAAGTCTCGGTTGAGGCTTGGTCGGCGCATCCTCACCCGAGCGCAGCACGCCGAGCAGCCTTCGCATCTCACCGAGGGAATCACGGCCCGTCGCTGCGATGGTGGCCAGCGCTTCGGTGGCCAGTTCCGGCTTTGCGGCGGCGGCGTACCGGGCACCATCGGCCTGGGTGATGATGACAGACAGCGAATGCGCCACGATGTCGTGCATTTCCCGCGCGATATGCGAGCGTTCATCAGCGGCGGCCAGCTGGCGCTCCTGTTGCTGTTCGATTTCAAGGCGGCGGGTCCGGTCCTCAAGGGCCTGGAGCTGGAGCCGACGTACGCGGGTAAGGTCGCCGAGCGTCCAACTGACCAGCACCAGCATCCAGATAAGGACTGTGTAGAGGGCCCCGATGGTGAGGCCCATGATGCCGGACTCCGCGGGGCTTGAGTATTCGCGCGTGGTGAGCATGACGCCGCCCAGCAAACCAAGCAACAGGACCGTCCGGCTCGCCCATGCAGGTCCATAGGCCGCCGTGGCGTAGATGACCAGCGGAACCGCGATTTGGCCAGCCACCGGTTCTGCGCCCACCGCCCACTGGATCAGGCACACGAAAACCACGACGGCGGCCGCGACCACGGGGCGCGTGCGTCGCCACGCAAGAGGCAACAGCAGGCCGCAGGAGATGAAAAAGAGCAAGGGGCGGTCGGCCACGAGATAGACAGGTCCGAACAACAGGACCAGCAGGCACGTTGCCGCCATATCTACCTTGAAGCGGTTGATCCGGAACCATTCGTATATCGCGTGCCTTCTATCCACGGTACGACTCTATGTGGTGGCTATGGGCGCCGGCGTCATGCCCTGGTCTGATTCGCCCCAGTAGGATGTTCGAAGAGTGAGACGATTTTGACCAGCATGTGGATTGCTTGGCTAGATAGACCTATGAGTGCATCGTCCATCAATCTCGCTGTCATCCCCGGCGACGGCATTGGCCCCGAGGTCATCGCCGAAGCCGTCAAGGTCCTCGAAAAGGCTGTCGCCGCCGAAGGTGTAGCCCTTGAGCAGACCCACTACAAGCTCGGTGCCCAGCACTGGCTTGAGACAGGCGAGACCCTGCCGGACGAGGTCCTTGCAGACCTCCGCACCCGCGATGCCATTCTCTTTGGTGCCGTCGGGGCCGCCCCGGGCGACACCAGGATTCCCTCCGGCATCATCGAGCGCGAGATGCTGCTCAAGCTCCGCTTCAGCCTGGACCACTACGTGAACCTGCGGCCTTCACGGTTGTACGGAACCGTCGGGAGCCCGTTGGCAAACCCCGGCGTCATCGATTTCATTGTTGTCCGCGAAGGCACTGAGGGTCCCTACGTGGGCAACGGCGGCACCCTGCGCGGTGGCACCCCACACGAGGTTGCCACCGAAGTCTCCCTTAATACTGCGCATGGCGTGGAGCGCGTGGTGCGGGATGCATTCCGCCGCGCCAGCGAACGTCCCCGCAAGCACGTCACTCTTGTCCACAAGCACAACGTCCTGGTCTTCGCCGGACACTTGTGGAAGCGCACCGTTGAAGCCGTGGCCCAGGAATTCCCAGAGGTCACGCACGACTACCTCCACATCGATGCTGCAACCATCTTCATGGTTACCGATCCCTCCCGCTTCGATGTCATTGTCACCGACAACCTTTTCGGCGACATCCTGACCGACCTCGCAGCTGCCATTACAGGTGGCATCGGCCTGGCGGCATCGGGCAACATCAACATGGACCGCACAGCACCGTCCATGTTCGAACCCGTCCACGGCTCAGCACCGGATATCGCCGGACAGCAGAAAGCCGATCCCACCGCGGCCATCCTCTCCGCAGTGCTCCTCCTGGACCACCTTGGCTACACCACGGCGGCCCGTAAGATCGAGGCGGCAGTGGTCGCCGACGTCGAAAGCCGCACCGGCGAGCCGCGCACTACTGCGGCGATCGGCGATGCCATTGCGGCGGCACTTTAGGCCCATTTCTCAGGCGTAAGCTTGTCTTGAATTATTTACCTGCTTCCCTGGTCCACCGCTGAACCGCTTCCTCCGGGACCCGTTTCGCGCTACCAGGTAGCTGACTGTGGAGGAAACATGACTCAGACTGCCCACGGCGTCGAATTCAGCCAGCAGCTTTCGGAAACCCCGAAGTCTGCTGAGGAGCGTGCAGCCGTCCTGGCGAACCCGGGCTTTGGCGATTACTTCACCGACCACACCGCCGTCGTTGACTACAAAGTTGACGCCGATGGCAATGGCGGTTGGCAGAACGCCCGGATCGAGCCCTACGGACCTATCTCCCTGGATCCTTCGGCCGCAGTGCTGCACTATGGCCAGGAGATCTTTGAGGGCCTGAAGGCATACCGCCACGCTGACGGTTCCGTATGGACCTTCCGCCCCGAAGCGAACGCCGCGCGCCTGAACAAATCGGCCCGCCGCTTGGCTCTCCCGGAGCTGCCCGAGGAATACTTCCTTGGTGCTATCCGCGAGCTCGTGCAGGCTGACAAGGAATGGGTTCCTTCCGGCGACGGTGAAGCCCTGTACCTGCGCCCGTTCATGATCGCTACCGAGGCCTTCCTCGGTGTGCGGGCCGCCCGGGAAGTATCCTTCCGGGTCATTGCCTCTCCCGCCGGTAACTACTTCGGTGGCGAACTGAAGCCCGTTTCCATTTGGATTTCCCGCGAGTATGCACGCGCGGGCCGCGGTGGAACAGGTGCAGCCAAGTGCGGTGGCAACTATGCCGCCTCCCTGATCGCGCAGCAGGAAGCCGAAGCGAACGGCTGCAAGCAGGTACTTTTCCTGGACCATTTCAATGACGACGCCGTGGAAGAACTCGGTGGCATGAACGTCTTCTTCGTCATGAAGGACGGCTCGCTCGTTACGCCCGCACTGACCGGTACCATCCTGGAGGGCGTGACCCGTTCTTCCGTCATCCAGGTTGCCAAAGACATGGGCCGCGAGGTTTCCGAGCGAAAGATCACACTCGACGAGTGGCGCGAGGGAGTTGCTTCAGGCGAAATCGCTGAAGTCTTCGCTTGCGGTACGGCAGCGGTCATCACCCCGATCGGTGTCCTCAAGGACGCCACGGAATTCATCGGATCCGAGGACGCAAAGGCTGGCGAAACCACTATGGCCATCCGCCGGCAACTCCTGGGAATCCAGACCGGTACCGTCGAGGACACCCACGGCTGGCTGACGCGCCTGGTCTAGTACGGCACAACTGAAGCGAACGACGGCGGCCCTTCTGCTTGGTGACAAGCGGAAGGGCCGCCGTTGCCATCCCCGATCGCTCTCACATCCTGACCGTCTGGCGGGAACGTTCTCTCACATCCTGACCGTCTGGCGGGAACGTTCTCTCACATGACGATCGGTTGAGGTCAAAGCCGCGGACCGCCGTCGAAGTTCAAATGAGCGAGCATCGATGAGAATTGTCCCGGATGTGAGAGAACGTGGGTGAAAAGTGCCTCGGATGTGAGAGAGGATCGGAAGTGGTGCAAGATGGGACGGTGACCTCAGAATCAATGGAGACTTCCAACGACTCACCTGCCGGCGACCACAACTCTGCACTGCAGCGAAGCAGCAGCCTCACCCGCTTCCGGCTGGCACCAAACCCTGGCCCGATGAGCCTGGACGGCACCAACTCCTACGTCATTGGCGCGGCCGATTCGGGCCACGTTGCCGTCGTTGATCCTGGCCCGGAAGACGAAGGGCACTTGGCTGAGCTGGCAGCGTCCGGCGTGGTGGACGTCGTGCTTATTACGCACCGGCACGCTGACCACACAGCGGCCTCCGCCAGGTTCCATGAACTGACAGGCGCTCCGGTCAGGGCTGCTGCCGCGGAGTACTGCCATGGCGGCGAGCCTCTCGTGGACGGCGAGGTCCTGCATGCCGGCGGCGTGGAGATCCGTGTCCTGGCAACCCCTGGCCACACGTCGGATTCCTTGTGCTTCCATCTCCCCGCAGACGGCCCCACAGGCTCCGTTCTGACGGGTGACACGATCCTCGGCCGCGGCACCACGGTGCTGGACTACCCCGATGGCCGCTTGGGCGACTACCTCGCCAGTCTGGACCGGCTCGAATCCGTTGGCCCGGCTACGCTCCTTCCCGCCCATGGCCCGGTGCTCGCTGCCCTGGACGCGAAATGCCGGGAGTACCGCGAACATCGCCAGCAGCGGCTTGACCAGATCAGGGCTGCGCTGGCACGGCTCGGCCAGGATGCGCCGATTGCCGCAGTCACCGATGCGGTGTATCCCGACGTCGATCCTTCAGTCAGGTGGGCAGCTGAGACGTCGGTTGCGGCGCAGTTGGATTACCTTCGAAGCTAGCGCGCAAACGCCCAAGCACTGGACGGTAGGCTTGAGCCCATGCGTATCGCCCGGTTTGTAGTTGATTCTGATCCCCTTTATGGCGTTGTTGAAGGCGAGCCCGGCAGTGAGGAAATCACTGTCATCCACGGCGATCCCTTCTTCAATGGCGTCGAACGTACCCACGTGAAGCACAAGCTTGAAGATGTGCGGCTCCTTGCCCCGATCATTCCGCGTAGTAAGGTGATCGGCGTTGGGCGTAACTTTGCCGAGCATGCTGCGGAGCTGGGCAACGAGGTTCCGCAGCATCCATTGCTCTTCCTCAAGCCGAACACCTCGGTCATCGGGCCAAACGATCCGATCGTCCTCCCGGAGTTCTCCGATGAAGTCTCCTTCGAAGCGGAGCTTTGCGTCATCATCGGCCGTATCTGCAAGGACGTTCCCGAGGAACGTGCCGACGACGTCATTTTTGGTTACACCTGTGGAAACGACCTCACAGCCCGGGACGTCCAGAAAACCGATCTTCAGTGGGCCCGCGCCAAGGGCTTTGACACCTCCGCACCGCTGGGCCCGTGGATCGAAACCGATCTCGACCACGAGGACTTGTCCATCCAGGGCCGGCTCAACGGTGAACTCCGTCAGGACGGCAGCACCAGCCAGATGATCCGGGGCGTGCGCGAGCTCGTCTCGATCGTTTCGCACGCGTTCACCCTGCTTCCAGGCGACGTCATCATGACGGGAACCCCGGCCGGTGTCGGCCTGGTCAGCGAGGGCGACCGCTTCGAAGTGGAGATCGAAGGCATCGGGCGTTTGTCCAACCCGGTGGTTCGCCGCTAGCGGCCGGCCAGAGCATAAGGCCCGACGGCGGCACGAGCCTTTCGTACGAAAGGCGCGGGCCGTCGTCGAGCCTTTCGGACGGGGAGCCGGGGCGATATCAAGCGGTAAAGTTGAAGCACTATGACTACTGCTTCTGCGTCCAGCGCTGCCTCCAGCGCCATCCCTGCCGTCAACGCCGAGACTCCAGTCCGCGTCCGCTTCTGCCCGTCGCCTACGGGAACGCCGCACGTTGGCCTGATCCGCACCGCCCTGTTCAACTGGGCCTATGCGCGCCATACCGGTGGCAAGCTGATCTTCCGCATTGAGGACACTGACTCTGCCCGCGACAGCGAGGAGAGCTACCACCAGCTGCTGGATGCCCTCAAGTGGCTCGGCATCGACTGGGATGAGGGCGTCGAGGTAGGCGGACCGCACGAGCCGTACCGCCAGTCACAGCGCGGGGATATCTACCAGGACGTCATCGCCAGGCTCAAGGCCGGGGGACACGTCTACGAGTCCTACTCCACGCCGGACGAGATCGAAGCCCGCCACCGGGCAGCAGGCCGCGACCCCAAACTTGGCTATGACGGCTTCGACCGCCACCTGACCGAGGAACAGCTTGCCCAGTTCAAGGCTGAAGGCCGCGAAGCCGTGCTGCGTCTTCGCATGCCGGATGAGGACCTGACCTTCAAGGACCTCGTCCGCGGCGAGATCACGTTCAAGGCCGGTTCGGTGCCTGACTTCGCGGTGGTGCGTGCCAATGGTGCTCCGCTGTACACGCTGGTGAACCCGGTGGACGATGCCCTCATGGGCATCACGCACGTGCTTCGCGGGGAGGACCTCCTGAGCTCCACCCCCCGGCAGATTGCGTTGTATCGGGCGCTCTACGCCATCGGCGTGGCGGAGTACATGCCGGAGTTCGGTCACCTGCCCTACGTCATGGGCCAGGGAAACAAGAAGCTTTCCAAGCGGGATCCGGAATCCAGCCTCTTCCTGCACCGCGAGCGTGGCTTCATCCCTGAAGGCCTGCTCAACTACCTTTCCCTGCTGGGCTGGTCACTGAGCGCGGACGAGGACATCTTCACCGTGGAGCAGCTTGTGGCCAACTTCGACATCCACGATGTCCTGGGTAACCCCGCGCGCTTCGACCTCAAGAAAGCCGAGGCCATCAACGGGACCCATGTGCGCCTGCTGGAGGCGGAGGATTTCAAGCAGCGGCTCGTCCCGTACCTCCGTGCGGCAGGCTTCGTGGGGGAGATCCTGACCGCCCGGCAGGAGGAGATCCTCGCGGAGGCGGCTCCGCTGGTTCAGGAACGTATTACCCTGTTGGGCGAAGCTCCTGAGATGCTGGCCTTCCTCTTCAAAGCCGACGACTCGATCGATGTTGCTGACGACGCCCGTAAGGGACTCCCGGAGAACCTGCAGGAAGTGCTTGACGCGGCACTTGCTGCCTTGGAGCCCATAGAGGATTGGACCGCTGAGAACATTCAGACGGCACTCAAGCAGGCATTGGTCGAGGACCTTGGCATCAAGCCCCGCGCTGCCTTTGGGCCGGTGCGCACCGCCATTTCAGGCCGACGTATTTCTCCGCCGCTGTTCGAGTCAATGGTGATCCTGGGTAAGGATTCCTCTTTGGCCCGCGTTCGCGCATTCCGAGGCTAGTCGGCAACGGTCATGGCTATTGCAAGCTCCTTTGGAACTATCCGCGGTGTTCTGTTCGACATCGACGACACCTTGGTGGACCTTGAGTACGCCATGACAACGGCTCTGCGTGATGTCAGCGAACATCTCCTGCCCGGCCTTGACCAGGCCGGGTGGGTGAAGTTCGGCCGTATCTTCACGCACGAAACAACGCATTTCTATGACCGCTACCTTGCTGGCGAACTGACCTTCAATGAGCAGCGTCTTTTGAGGGGCCGTGCAGCCTTGGGCCACTTTGGCGTGGAGCTCGGAGACGGTGAGGAATCGCAGTCGTGGGTTGCTGAGTACCATCAGCGGCAGACTGCCTACGTGCGCGCTTTCGACGACGTCGCTGGCGTGCTCGATGCGCTCGACGATGCCGACATTCCGTATGGCGCTGTCAGCAATAACGTTCATGACTACCAACGGGCCAAATTGGATGGGGCGGGCTTGTCCAGGATCAAGATCCTCGTAGGAACGGATACGGTGGGCGTGCCGAAGCCGGATCCTGCAATCTACCTGGAGGGCGTGCGGCTGCTGGGGACAGAACCCGGCGAAACTCTCTATGTCGGGGATAACCGGCTTCTTGACGCCGACGGCGCCACGGCGGCCGGCCTGATTGGCGTGTGGCTCAACAGGACCGGGGAAGAGGTGGAAGAGTTCGCCGGGCGTCAGGTGGATTCGTTGTCGAGACTGCTGATTAAGGCGCCCTCCGCAGCCTGACATCCATGTGATGCAGGTAACGGGCTCGCGATTTGTGCAGGTGGCAAGACTCCGGTAGAGTCATTACTCGTGCTGAGGGGCACGGAGGGAAAAGCCAAGGGAAACCACGGCGACGAACTCCGGTCCGAAAGTCACTTTGGGATATGGTGTAATTGGCAACACTACGGTTTCTGGTACCGTCATTCTAGGTTCGAGTCCTGGTATCCCAGCTCTGAAATTCCGCTCGATTGCAGCGGAAAATCGGAATTCCACATCGCCTGGACGATTTGGAAGAGAGCTGAAAGTATGAAATACTCATTCAGCTTGTTCGCCGGAAACGGTGACGAAAAAGTGCAAGGCCCCATCGTATAGCGGCCTAGTACGCCGCCCTCTCACGGCGGTAACGCGGGTTCGAATCCCGCTGGGGTCACAAACAATTCCCCCGGAACTTCGGTTCCGGGGGAATTCTTGGTTTAAGCGCATTTCGCATCACCACCCGACATTCCCGGTTATAGGACAAAGCGTGGGGTAGCGGCCCGACATTCCCTCCAACCACGCTCCTGATGACCCGCCGACAGTCTTTGGGCTGGCATGATGATGCTGTGACCGCACATGAAGAGCCGCCAAGAGCAGGGATCAGTCCTGTCACCAATAAAGCCCAGGCTGATGCTGTCAACACCCTTGAAACGGCCCGCAGCGAACTAGCCGGCATCGCCTTGCCTCTCGCCCTGCCCGACGCCGAACTCGGGCGCCGCTTGATCCGGGAGACCCTTGCGCAGCTCGACGACTATGTGATTCCGCGATACCGCAGCCTGGACGCTCCGCTGCTGGCCGTCGTCGGAGGTTCCACCGGTGCCGGTAAGTCGACGCTGGTTAACGCGCTGGTAGGCTACCCCGTTACACGTGCCGGAGCTATTAGACCCACAACGCGCCAGCCGATCCTCCTCCACCATCCGCAGGATGCGGAGTGGTTTGAGGGCCAGCGCATACTTCCCAACCTGGAGCGGATCAGGGGCAGTGTCTCTGCGGACCCGTTGCGTGCACATCGAGCCGGGTTCTCACCGGAAGCCCAGGCGATAACGTCCTTGGTGCTCGTAGGGCACGATCATGTGCCCCAAGGCCTGGCGATTCTGGATGCGCCGGACGTCGACTCCATTTCCGATAACAACCGGAGGCTGGCAGGTCAGCTGCTGGCCGCGGCGGACCTTTGGGTGTTCGTCACCACGGCAAACAGATACGCCGACGCCGTCCCTTGGCGCCTGCTCCTGGATGCGGCTTCGCGGGACATCACGGTCGCCGTGGTGCTGGACCGCGTGCCACCGGCAGCGGAGGAAGAAGTCAAGACGGACCTCAAGGCGATGTTGGATCGCCAGGGCCTGGCTGCTGCAGAACTCTTCGTGGTGCAGGAAAGTGGTTTGGACGATTTGGGAATGCTTCCGCCCGAAGCTGTCAGCGGATTGAGGCTTTGGCTTGCCAGCCTTGCCGCTGATGCGGCCGGACGAGCGGACGTTGCAAGGCGTACGCTCAATGGTGCCATCAAAGCTGTGGGCGCCCGGTTTGAAGAAATTGCCGCTGCGGCCGCGGCCCAGGATGCTGCTGCCCGCGAGCTGCGCTCGGTCTGCGTTCACGAATACGACGACGCCCTGCTGCGCATTCTGGATGCAACCAAAGATGGTGCGCTGCTCCGCGGGGAAGTGCTGGCACGATGGCAGGATTTTGTGGGCACGGGTGAATTCTTCCGTGCACTGGAGCAGAACATAGGGCGTATGCGGGACCGGATGGGAGCATTCTTCAGAGGTGAACCCGCCCCGGCTGTGAAAGTCGAGACCGCGATCGAGACAGGTTTGCAAGCCGTGATTCTTGACGAGGCCGCCAATGCCGCAGAAAACGTCGACAGGCGCTGGCGGTCGGATACGGCAGGCCGCCAACTGCTGGGTGCCGCAGATCTTTCCGGGACCAGTACCGGCTTTGATGCGAAGGCCGCTGCCGCCATCCGCTCCTGGCAGGAAGGACTCATGGAGCTGATCCGCACCCAAGGTCAGGAAAAACGCACGCAGGCCCGTTGGCTCTCCTTCGGAGTGAACGGGCTCGGCGCAGCGCTGATGGTGGTGGTTTTCTCCATGACTGCCGGCTTGACCGGATTGGAGATAGGTATTGCCGGTGGAACGGCTGTGGTGGGGCAGAAGCTGCTTGAAGCTGTCTTCGGTGAGGATGCCGTCCGTCGGCTGGCCCAACAGGCCAGGAGCGATCTCCAGACGTCCTGCCAACGCCTTCTCGAGGAAGAGCGGGACAGGTTCCTCGGCCGGTTGGAGGCCACGGGTCTGGACGCTGGCACCGTTCATGGCGATATGGACCTCGCCCGCCACGCCAATGCACTCCGTCGCCTGGCAGGGGCGGCATGAGCAGGCACAGCCAAATCCGGGAATCGTCCCAACTCCAGCGGCGGCTCGAAGCGCTCAACACGGCACGGGAGCTGGCCGAGGGAGTGCTGCCCGAGCAGGAACTGCAATCCGTATATGAGGTCCTTGAGCGGGCCACGTCCAGACGCTCGTTGTCGGCAGGACACACGGTGGTGGGCTTTTTCGGGGCCACCGGAAGTGGCAAGTCATCCTTGTTCAATGCCGTTTCCAGCAGCAATCTCGCAACCGCGGCAGCCCGTCGACCCACGACGTCCGCCCCGTTGGCAGGAATTTGGGGCGAGGAAGGAAGTGGACCTCTGCTGGACTGGCTCGGAGTGCAGGAGCGGCACAGCCTGCCTGGGCTCCCGGGCCTGGCCACTGCGGACAGCGGCCTGATCCTGCTGGACCTTCCCGACTTTGACTCAACGAAAGTGGAAAACCGGGAGGTAGTCCAGCGCATGGTCGGGATGGTGGACGTCCTGGTCTGGGTGCTGGACCCGCAGAAGTATGCAGATGCCGCCGTGCACAACGACTTCCTGCGCCCGATGGCTTCCCACGGAGCAGTCACGCTTGTTGTCTTGAACCAAATAGACAAGCTCAATGACGCCGACACCGCTGATGTGCTTCATTCCCTGAAAGGAATCCTGAGGCGCGACGGCCTGGATGACGTTCTGGTCCTGGGCGCCTCGGCAATGACTGGCGAAGGTATCGATGCCGTCCGTGGTGCCATCCGGGACGTCGTGATCCAGCGGGAGGCCACCACAAAACGCCTGGCTGCCGATGTCTCCAAGGCTGCCGCCGAACTGTCCCAGGTTTCAGGTGCAGGCGAGGCTCGCGGCATCAAGGCAAACACCAAGGCTAAACTCGCCAATGAATTGTCGACGGCGGCCAACGTACCTGTGGTGGTTGATGCGGTAGCGCGATCCTTCAAGCGGGAATCGGCACGGAGGACGGGATGGCCCGTGACGCGCTGGTTGCTGCGCTTCCGGCCTGATCCCCTGCGGCGGCTGAACCTGGGCAGGCAGGACGCCAGGCCCGAGCTCAACCGGACTTCCTTGCCGGCAGCAGGCGCACCCGAACGTGCGAGGACAGATGCCGCCGTGCGTGATTTTGTGGATGAGGCTTCGGAAGGTGCTCCGGGCCCGTGGCGGGCGTCCATCCGTAGTGTGGCCAGGGAAGGCCGCGAGCAACTGCCGGATGCCCTGGACCAAGCCATCGCCGGGACCGATCTCAAAACATCAAAACGCCCGTTCTGGTGGTTGATGTTCAACTCACTTCAATGGATCGCACTTCTCCTGGCAGTCGGTGGCCTTGGTTGGCTTGGAGTCCTGGCCGCGCTCGGCTATTTCCAAATGCCCGTTCCGGAGGTGCCCAGGACTGAGGGTTGGCCGTGGCCTACGTTGATGGTGGCCTGCGGAGTGGTTCTGGGGATTGTTCTGGCCATCTTCGGCAGAATCATCGGCGGCTGGGCCGCGCGCCTGCGCGCCAAAGGCGTGGCCAAAAGACTGAAAGCCGCAATAGCAGGCGTAGCTGAGCAGCGCATTGTGGAACCGGTGGACGTGGAGATCGCCCGTTTGGGTGCCTTCAACGCGGCATTAAAAACCGCACGCGGGTGATGGGGATACACCTAGAGATCGGCCGCAGCGTCCTTGACTTTGATCAGGGTCCGAAGGTTCCGCGTTGTGGTGCTGGCCTTGTAACGCGGTTTGGCGGAGAGTTTGCTGAAGGGACTATCCAAGGTGCCTCCAGCGGGTGACAGCCAAGCGGAAGCTTCCGGTCCAAGCCGCACTTGCTCCACGCCACCAAGGGCCTCTCCGGCCTCAAAGAGTTCGTCCAGCATGGCTTGGTCGGAGGTGAGCGTGATGTAGCTGTGCGTGGCCTTGTCATCGGCAGGGTACGGGCAGGCATCCACGAGCTCGGCCACCCGCGAAGAAGTGAGGACAACAACCCAGGCGTCGTAGCCGAAGGATTCACGCAGGCACTTTTCGAACTGGGCCTTTACATCCTTGATGCTCAAATCACTCTTCAGGACAACGTTTCCACTCGCCAGCAGCGTCTTGACGTCACAGAATGGGTAGCCCTTAAGTGCTGATTTCAGGTCGGCCATCTTGATGTTGATCCCGCTGACGTTGATGCCCCTGAGGAATACTGCGTAGGTGGTCATGGACGTCCCCCTTCAAAGAGCAGGTCTAGTCGTTGTTCTTGCGCAAGGCTTCGGTCAGTACCCGGGCGGCATTGCAGACGACCTCGGCGTGCAATCGTCCTGGCTGACGCGTGAGGCGCTCAATCGGACCTGAAATGGAAACTGCGGCTATGACCCTTCCGGAGGGTCCACGGACGGGAGCGGAAACCGAGGCGACCCCCGGCTCGCGTTCGCCCAGGCTCTGACCCCAGCCCCGGCGTCGTACTCCTGCCAGGACGGTGGGCGTAAAGCGGGCGTTCTGGAGTCCTTCCAGCAGGCGGTCATGGTCTTCCCAGGCGAGGAGGACCTGTGCGGCCGAGCCGGCTTTCATGGACAGCTGGGTTCCCACCGGAATAGTATCCCGGAGCCCGATCGGCCGTTCCGCTGAGGCAACGCACACGCGCCAATCGCCCTGCCTGCGGAAGATCTGGGCGCTCTCGCCGGTAGCGTCCCGCAGTTGGATGAGTACCGGCCCGGCAGATGCGATGAGCCGGTCTTCACCAGCGGCGGATGCGAGTTCCACCAGGCGGCTGCCCAGAACGAACCGTCCCTGGATGTCGCGGCTGACCAGCCGGTGGTGGACCAAGGCCAGCGCGAGCCGGTGAACTGTGGGCCGGGCGAGGCCCGTGGCCGCTACAAGTTGTGCAAGTGTCGTTGGCCCGGCCTCGAGGGCATCGAGTACTTGGGCCGCTTTATCAATGACCCCGACTCCACTAGAATTGTCCATGTAATGATATTGCCGTCTCAATATCTGAGATGCAAGTTGTTTCACTGGCCTATTTTGCGACCCTGCTGGTTCAGTGGTTAGAAGAGTTCAGTGGTTAGAGGAACAGTTCAGTGGATGAAGAACATCCAACTTCAGTGAAGGGAGCAAGGCCGTGGGAAAGACACTGGCCGAGAAAGTCTGGGACGCGCACGTAGTGCGCAAGGGTGAAGGCGAAGGAGCCAATGCCCAGCCCGACCTTCTTTTCATTGACTTGCACCTGGTCCACGAGGTGACGTCACCGCAGGCTTTCGAGGGGCTGCGCCTGGCTGGCCGCAAGCTACGCCGCGCTGACCTGACCATTGCCACGGAGGACCACAACACTCCCACGCTGGACATCGACAAGCCCATAGCCGACCTCACCAGCCGCACGCAGATTGAAACGCTGCGGGCCAACTGCAAGGAATTCGGCGTCCGCCTGCACTCGCTCGGCGACAAGGAGCAGGGCATCGTGCACGTCGTGGGTCCGCAGTTGGGCCTGACCCAGCCGGGCATGACGGTGGTATGCGGCGACTCGCACACCTCCACGCACGGCGCCTTCGGTGCACTGGCAATGGGCATCGGAACCTCTGAAGTCGAGCACGTCATGGCAACCCAGACGCTGTCTCTGAAGCCGTTCAAGACCATGGCGATCAACGTTGAGGGGACGCTGCGCCCAGGAGTTACCGCAAAGGACATCATCCTGGCTGTCATCGCCAAGATCGGTACCGGCGGAGGCCAGGGCTACGTCCTGGAATACCGCGGCTCTGCGATCCGGGCCCTGTCGATGGATGCCCGCATGACCATCTGCAACATGTCCATTGAAGCCGGCGCGCGTGCCGGAATGGTGGCTCCGGACCAGATCACCTACGACTACATGCAGGGCCGTCCGCATGCGCCCGAGGGCGCTGACTGGGACGCCGCCGTCGAGTACTGGAACACGTTGCACACTGACTCCGACGCGACGTTCGACGTCGAAGTCGACCTCGATGCCAACACCCTCGAGCCGTTCGTCACCTGGGGCACCAACCCCGGCCAGGGCGTTTCCCTCTCAGCCAAGGTTCCTTCCCCGGAGGACTTTGGCGACGAGAACGCCAAGGCTGCCGCCGAGCGCGCGCTGCAGTACATGGGCCTTGAGGCAGGCACCCCCATGAAAGACATCCGCGTGGATACCGTCTTCCTGGGCTCCTGCACCAACTCCCGCATCGAGGACCTGCGTGCTGCCGCTGACATCATCCGCGGCCGCGAGAAGGACCCGGATATCCGCATGCTCGTGGTGCCTGGCTCCGCCCGTGTCCGGCTCGAAGCCGAAGCCGAGGGCCTGGATAAAGTCTTCAAGGATTTCGGTGCCGAGTGGCGCTTCGCCGGTTGCTCGATGTGCCTGGGCATGAACCCGGACCAGCTGGAGCCGGGGGAGCGTTGCGCATCAACGTCCAACCGCAACTTTGAGGGCCGCCAGGGCAAAGGTGGCCGTACGCACCTTGTCTCTCCCGTGGTGGCTGCCGCTACAGCCGTTCGCGGAACGTTGAGCTCGCCGTCGGACCTTGAGCCGGCTTCTGCAGGCACATTGACCGGAATCGCAGTCTAGGAGGATCCCATGGAAGCATTCACCACCCACACCGGCATCGGTGTTCCGCTGCGCCAGAGCAATGTGGATACCGACCAGATCATTCCCGCGGTCTACCTCAAGCGCATCACGCGCACAGGCTTCGAAGACGCCCTCTTCGCTGCATGGCGCAAGGACGAGTCCTTCATCCTCAACCAGGCCCCCTTTAAGTCCGGCTCCGTCCTCGTGGCCGGGCCCGACTTTGGCACGGGTTCCTCCCGTGAGCACGCTGTCTGGGCGTTGAAGGACTACGGCTTCAAAGCTGTGTTGTCCTCGCGTTTCGCCGATATTTTCCGCGGTAACTCCGGAAAACAGGGACTGCTGGCAGCCCAGGTGGCACAGGATGACATCGAGCTCATCTGGAAGGTCCTGGAAAACAGCCCTGGCACTGAGGTCAAGGTAGACCTGGTCTCCAAGACCGTGGAATGCGGCAATGTCGTGGCCCCGTTCGAGATCGACGACTACACGCGCTGGCGCCTCCTGGAAGGCCTCGATGACATCGGACTGACATTGCAGCACGAGGAAGACATCACCGCCTACGAGGCCACACGGCCTTCCTTTAAGCCGAAGACGCTTCCGGCGAAAAGCTGACGAATTCGTCGCGGCTGGATGCTGCGGAACCTGGACCGGTGGGCCCCTTAGGGTGGGCTCACCGGTCCTTTTTTCGAAAGGACTGATGGATACAGGATCTGCCCGGCACGGGGCAGCTCCATTTCGGTTAGGTAACCCGAGCTTCTATGCTTAGCTGGAGCCTTTGTAAGTATGGGGGGCGAGTAGTCGTGAGGAAACCGGTATAGATGAGTAGTGTTCTGACAATCCGCGGTGGCGTCCCGTTGACAGGGCGGGTGACCGTTCGCGGTGCCAAGAACCTTGTGCCCAAGGCCATGGTGGCGGCGTTGCTGGGCAGCGAACCATCAGTGCTTCGGAACGTGCCGGAAATCAAGGACGTGGAGGTTGTCACCAGCCTGCTGAAGCTCCACGGGGTGACTGTGGTCAAGGACCCCGACACGGGCGATCTGACCCTGAATCCGAAGGATGCCAAAACGGCATCCAGCACCGCCATTGACGCGCATGCCGGCGATTCACGCATCCCGATCCTGCTGTGCGGCCCCCTGATCCACGCGATCGGAGAGGCTTTCATTCCGGACCTCGGCGGCTGCAAAATTGGCGATCGTCCCATCGACTACCACCTGAACGTCCTGCGCCAGTTTGGCGCCGTCGTGGAAAAGCGCCCTGGTGGCATCCACATCTCCGCCCCGAACGGCCTGCACGGCGCCAAGATCTCCCTTCCCTATCCGTCCGTCGGCGCCACCGAGCAAGTGTTGCTGAGTGCCACGCGCGCGGAAGGCATCACGGAACTCAGTGGCGCTGCAACGGAACCTGAGATCATCGACCTCATCGCCGTGCTGCAGAAGATGGGCGCGATCATCAGCGTCCAGACTGACCGCACCATCCGTATCGAGGGTGTCAAGGACCTGGGCGGCTACAACCACCGGGCGCTTCCGGACCGGAACGAGACTGCGTCCTGGGCCTCGGCCGCGTTGGTCACGCGTGGCGACATTTTTGTTGAAGGTGCCTCACAGCGGGACATGATGACTTTCCTGAACACCTACCGCAAGGTGGGTGGCGGCATGGACATTGGTGATGACGGCATCCGTTTTTACCACCCCGGAGGCAAGCTTTCCCCGCTGGTCCTGGAGACGGATGTGCACCCCGGCTTCATGACTGACTGGCAGCAGCCCCTGGTGGTCGCTTTGACCCAGGCGGAGGGCGTGTCGATTGTGCATGAGACGGTCTATGAGAACCGTTTCGGGTTCACCGATGCCCTGGCCCGGATGGGTGCAAACATCCAGGTCCACCGTGAGTGCCTTGGCAGCGTCCCCTGCCGCTTCGGCCAGCGGAACTTCCTGCATTCTGCCGTGATCTCCGGTCCGACGCCGCTGCGGGGGACCGAGATTGACATCCCGGATCTTCGTGGGGGCTTCAGCCACCTCATCGCAGCTTTGGCCGCGACCGGCACCTCCAGGGTCACTGGCATCGATATCATCAACCGCGGATATGAGCGCTTTACGGAGAAGCTCGCTGGCCTGGGCGCCGATTTCGACATCATCACCACCAAGTAGCGGGGGACCCTTTGAAGGAATCGGCCAAGAGCCGGGCCACGTTCATGCTCCTGGCGGGCATGGCGCGTCCGTTGATGAACCTCCTGATGGACAAGAAGTGGGAGGGCACCGGGAAGCTCCCCGCGGGCGGCTTCATCGCAGCACCGAACCACTGCACTGAGATTGATCCCGTCGTGATTGGGCACATGCTCTACAACCTGAAGCGTCCTCCGCACTTCCTCGCGAAGGCAGGACTCTTCAAAGCACCTGTGTTGGGAGCCTTGCTGCGGGCGACGAACCAGATTCCGGTTGAACGCTCGACGGCGGGAGCGAACCGCTCGCTGCAAATCGCCAAAGAGGTGGTGGACGCCGGGGGCGCCATCATTATCTACCCCGAGGGAACCTTGACCCGGGATCCGGACCTGTGGCCGATGAAGGGACACACTGGCGCTGCCCGCCTGGCACTGCAGACTGGTGCACCGGTTGTTCCGATGGCCCACTGGGGTGCCCATGAGGTTTTTCCCCGGTACGCCAAGCGCTTCCACGTCTTTCCTCGAAAGACCGTCAGGGTTCTGGTAGGTGAGCCCGTGGATCTGAGCGCTTTCGCGGACCGGCCCATGGACCGGGCCACGCTGTCCGAAGCTACCGACGTCATCATGGAGGCGGTCACCGCGCTCCTGGCAACCCTCCGCGGTGAGGAGCCGCCCGCCGAACGTTGGGATCCGGCCGTTCATAAGCAGGCCAAACATGGCCGGTTCGTGGAGCGCGGTTCAAACGCTGCACGGGGCGCCGCGCCCGAAAAGGCTGCAGAACCCGCTGGCAAGGAAGCATCTCTTGAGGATCCGGAATCGGAGGGCGGCAAATGACGGTTATTGAAAGCCCTGTCCCTGCTCCGGACACCGTGGCCGTACTCGGCGCAGGTTCATGGGGAACTACGTTCGCCAAGATCCTCGCGGATGCTGCTGCCACTGCCGGCGTGGAGCGGAGGATCCGGATCTGGGGGCGGCGCGCCCGAGTCGTGGATCAGATCAATGCGGAACACCGCAATGAGCAGTACTTGAAGGACATCGAACTTCCCCACGCAGTCACCGCATCCACGGATGTTGCTGAGGTCCTGCAGGATGCCGGCCTCGTGGTCCTGGCCGTGCCGGCCCAATCGCTGCGGCCCCAGTTGGGGGAATGGAAGCGACTGCTCGCACCGGACGCAATTGTCGTGTCGCTGATGAAGGGCCTTGAACTGGGGACGGACGCACGCATGAGCGAGGTCATCGCCCAGGAGCTTGGCATCCCCGAATCACGTGTGGTGGTGGTCTCCGGACCCAACCTCGCCATGGAGATTGCCAGGGAACAACCCACTGCGTCTGTAGTTGCCTGCAGTGACGCCGATACCGCCGCCGCAATTGCACTCTGCTGCACCGCACCGTACTTCCGTCCCTATACCAGCACCGATGTTGTGGGCGTGGAGATCGGCGGGATCGTCAAGAATGTCATTGCCTTGGCTGTCGGTATTTGCGAGGGGCGCCAGATGGGTGACAACACCAAAGCGTCAGTCATCACGCGGGGCCTCGCCGAGACGTCCCGGCTTGCCCTTGCCCTGGGTGGAGAGGCCCACACGATGGCGGGGCTCGCCGGGCTCGGCGACCTCGTTGCGACATGCTCCTCTGCCCTTTCCCGAAATCACACAGCCGGGAGGCTATTGGGCGAGGGGCTGAGCCTTGAGCAGGTGGCTGAACAGATGACGCAAACCGCTGAAGGCATTAAGTCCGGCCCTGCCGTGCATGAATTGGCGGGCAAACTGAATGTCGAAATGCCTATTACGGCCGCCGTTGTGGCGGTGCTTGAAGGCAAAATGTCCGTTGATGACCTGGGGCCGCGATTGCTGGCCCGGGCCCTGAAGTCCGAAGGCGACTACTGATTGTGACTGAAGAATCCACCCCCGTGACCGGCCGTCGACCCCGTGTGGCGGTCCTTTTCGGCGGACGTTCCAGCGAACACGCTGTTAGTTGCGTGACGGCAGCAGGCGTCATGGGTGCCATTGATAAGAGCAAGTACGACGTCGTGCCCATAGGTATTGCCAAGTCCGGACAGTGGGTCCTTGCATCGGGGGACACCAGCCAGTGGTCCTTGAGCTCGTCGGCGCTTCCTGAGGTATCGCCGTCGGACCGGACTGTCACCTTGGCAGAGGTGGGCGGCGAGCACCAGCTCATCGTGACCGCACCGAATGCCATCCCCGAGGAACTCGGTTCCGTGGACGTCGTCTTTCCTTTGCTCCATGGCCCTTGGGGCGAGGATGGAACGGTCCAGGGCCTCCTGGAGCTATCCGACACGCGCTATGTTGGTGCCGGCGTGCTCGCTTCGGCAGTGGGCATGGACAAGCACTTCATGAAGGTGGTTTTCGAAGCCGCTGGACTGACGGTGGGGCCTTATATCGCCGTCACGGACCGCGAATGGCTCACGGACGCCGAGGCTGTCCGCAAGCGCGTGGACAAGCTCGGTTTCCCGGTGTTCGTCAAGCCTGCCCGTGCCGGCTCCTCCATGGGAATTTCCAAGGTGGATTCTTTGGAGGGCTTGGACGCTGCCATCGAGGAAGCCCGCCGCCACGACTTGAAGCTGGTCATTGAAGCCGGCATTGTCGGGCGCGAAATCGAGTGCGCTGTGCTGCAAGGCAGGGGCACTGATGCGCCGCGCACCTCCATGCCGGGCGAAATCACTGTGGCTATCGGCGAACACCAATTCTATGACTTTGCTGCCAAGTACGTTGAAGATGGTGCTGCCGCGCTGAGTTGCCCGGCTGATATGCCGGATGAAGCCATTGCCCGCGTCCGGGAATTGGCAGCTGCCGCCTTCGACGCCGTGGGTGCGGAAGGCCTGAGCCGTGTGGACTTCTTCTACACGCCCGCTGGTGAGCTGATTATTAACGAAATCAACACCATGCCGGGCTTCACTCCCAAGAGCATGTACCCGCAGATGTGGGCGGCTTCCGGCTTGGCGTATCCCGAGCTGATCGACGAACTCATCCACCTGGCACTGACCCGCAAAACGGGCCTGCGCTAACCCAAGCAAGAGCAGCTGGTGTCGGTTGGAAGGATCAACCGACACCAGCTGCTGTTTATCCGGTTGAGCACCCGCTACTTGGTGGTCGGCAGGTTCTGCAGGTCTTCCTGGCCAACGCAGTGGCGCGTTGCTTTGATCTTGCCCGCAGCGGCCGCAAGTTCGGTGAGGACTGTGGCGGAGCTGATGTTGGCGGCTTCCAATTTGACCGGATCCACGAGGATTTCCGTTGCCGGCTCGCGTCCGAAGGTGGTCAGGGTGTAGACACCATCGCCTTCTTTGATCACCCAGTCAATGTCATTCACGCTGACGCAGCGGTCAGTGGTTGGTCCAGGGACGTTGACACCGCAACGCAGGATGATCTGCGAGGGATCGCCCCACGCAGCAGTGGCCTGGCTGTTTGTCTTGCGGAGTGCGGCATCGCCGATCTTGTCCGGGAGCGCCACCATCATGGGTGCGCAGGCCGGATTGGCGGCGTCGGTTGCCGCTGTGACGTCCACAGTGGGGGCGCAGGCTGAAACTGCGAGGACGGACGCTGCGGCCAAGCTGAAGGCCACGGCAGTCCGCGGAAGGGTCTTTCGGTGCATCTCTCCAGCCTATCCCGCCCACACGGCCGCCTGGCGTGCGGTTGGTCTACCCGTTGCGAGGGTCACATTGCCGGCGGGGACGCCCGGCACAGGCTGCGGCGATGTTTTGTCGGTGTCCCGCGATAGCGTAGAGCCGTGCCCCCAAAACAGCCATGCGAAGAATGTCCAACAGTCGCAGATCTCTCGGAGTCCGAGCTCCTTGCCCTGATCTTCCCCCGCCTGAACAGCAGCCCCAGCGTCCTGCTGGGTCCCGGCGACGACGCCGCCCTGGTTGCCGCCACGGACGGCCGCACACTGATTTCCATCGATACCCAGACCCAGGACCAGGACTTCCGGCTGGAGTGGAACAACGGCTATCGAACCACAGGATACGACGTCGGATGGAAGTCC
Organism: Paenarthrobacter sp. 10L412; assembly: GCF_056395565.1. Lineage (NCBI taxonomy): Bacteria > Bacillati > Actinomycetota > Actinomycetes > Micrococcales > Micrococcaceae > Paenarthrobacter > Paenarthrobacter sp. 10L412. The sequence continues at coordinate 412,552 of NZ_JBFTJT010000007.1, forward strand.
GCGGCCCAGAACCTTAGCGATATCAACGCCATGGGCGGAACGGCCACCTCACTGGTTGTGAGCCTGACCATGCCGCCGGCAACACCGGTTCAATGGGTTGAGGACTTTGCGGATGGCCTCACCGCTGGAATTATCGGCCTGGGCGTTCCGGATTGCTCCGTCGCGGGGGGAGACCTGGGCCGTGGCCGGGAGATTGCGGTGACTGTCGCCGTCGTCGGTACTTTGGCTGGAGAGGCGCCCGTATTGCGTTCCGGGGCGAGGCCGGGAGATGTCGTGGCAGTGGCAGGCACCCTGGGGCGTGCTGCCGCCGGTCTGGCGCTGTTGGAAAGCGATGTCACCTTAACGGACCTCTCGGCTGAGCAGCGTGCCCTGATGGATAGCCAATGCCGGCCCTTGCCGCCGTTGGCTGCCGGGCCGCTTGCCGCACGTTCGGGCGTAACAGCAATGATGGACATTTCGGATGGGCTGCTGCGCGACGGCGGCCGGCTCGCTGCGGCGAGCAACGTCATCCTGGACTTTGATGCCGTTGTGTTGAAGGCGCACGCACTTCCGCTGGAACCGGCTGCCGCCTTGCTGCGCGTAGATTCCATGCCGTGGGTTCTGGGCGGGGGAGAAGACCATGGACTGCTGGCTACGTTCCCAGCGGGAATTCAGCTGCCGCAGGGCTTCACTGCGATAGGCTCAGTTCAGGCCGTTGTCCAGTCTCAAGGCAGCGGCGTCCGGATTGCCGGACAAGCTGCTGACACCGTGGGATGGGATCATTTTGCAGACTAAGATCGCCGCGAATGCGCACGCCATGAAACGTTGGCTCGGCAAGACAGAGGTGGTCCTTGGCAACCATAGCGACCGCCTGAACGCGATCAACATCTTTCCCGTCGCAGACGGCGATACTGGAACCAACCTTTACCTGACCGCGCGCGCAGCTGTGTCCGCGTTGGCTGGCAACGCTCCTGACGCTTCCGAGACCGGTAACGACGTCGGTGCTGTGCTGTCACGCGCTGGTCAGGCCGCCATGGAACAGGCAAGGGGCAACTCCGGCACCCTTTTTGCTGTCTTCCTGTGCGCTGCGGCGGAGCCGCTGGCCGGAAAAGCGCGCCTGAGTGCCCCGCTGCTGGCTACGGCACTTAACAGGGCCCAGATCCGGGCCTGGTCGGCCTTGAGCGAACCGGTATCCGGAACCATGCTTTCGGTCCTCGAAGCAGCGGCCCATGCAGCCCAAGCGGCCGATTCTTCCCAGAACGGTGATGACAGCAACCACGCACTGGGCCTCGCCTTGGATGCAGTGGTGGAAGCTGCCTTCCAGGCTGTCGTACGCACCGAGGACGAACTCGCACCCTTGCAGGCGGCGCATGTGGTGGACGCCGGCGGTGTAGGTATGTTGCTGGTGCTGGACTGTCTCCGCTCCGCAGTGCTCGGCGAGGAACTGCAGGATGAGCTCCTTGATGGCCTCCACGGCTACCAGCTGCAGGATCCGCACATCCACCAGCAGATGCCGGCCGACGACGGCGTGGAAGTCATGTGTACTATCAGCCTTTCGCCCTTGGACGCGGCCGTGCTGCGCCAACGCCTGGATGAGATGGGTGATTCCGTCATCATGAGCCAGGTTGGAAATACAGGCCACCATCCGGACGACGACGAATCCACGGCTGAGGCCAGTTATCGTTGGCGGGTGCATGTCCACGTACCTGATCCCGCGCCAGCAGTAGCGCTGATCCGGTCTCTGGGGGAGCCGACGGATATTGCCGTCAGTCAGCTTGCCCTTCCCCGCGATTCTGAAGACGGGCACCGCGCTTCTGAAGACGGGTCCCGCGATTTTGAGGGCGGGCACCGGGACCAGGAAGCAACACAAACTGCAGAACCCAGCAGCATCCCGGGCCAGTCACGGCATGAATACTGAGCTGGAACTGCCCCTGGAACGCAGGATCGGCAAGCGCTCGGCGTCTGTCATTGACAAGCACCTTGGCCTCAAGACAACCGGCGCGCTGCTGAACTACTTTCCGCGCAGGTATTTGAGCAGGGGCGAACTTACTCCCATCAGCAACCTTCCCTTGGATGAGGAAGTCACGCTCATTGCGCGGGTCCTGTCCAACAGCACCCGTCAGATGCGTGCCCGGCGGGGTTCCATCACGGACGTCGTAGTGACCGATGAAGCCGGTGGAAGCCACGTTCCTGGCACCCTGAAAGTCAGCTTTTTCAATGGGTTCCGGGCCAAGGCCGAGCTCCTCCCGGGACGCCGTGCAATGTTTTCCGGCAAGGTGACCCGGTACGGGGGAGCTTTGGGCCTGACTAACCCGGACTTTCTCTTGCTGGATGAGGATCCGGATGCTGACGGCTCCATGGACCCCGAAAAGCTGGCAGCCATGCCTATCCCCGTCTATCCCGCCACGGCAAAGCTGACAAGCTGGTCCATCCACAAGGTGATTACGGCGTTGCTGCAAACCCTGGACCTCGATGCCCTGGCGGATCCCCTCCCGGAGTCCATTGTCAGCAGGGACGGACTGCTGAGTGTGGCTGACGCGTACCGCCTGATCCATTCGCCGGAGACGGCGAAGGACTGGCAGCGGGCACAGGAACGGTTCCGCTACCAGGAGGCGCTGGTGCTGCAGGCGGCTTTGGCGCGACGACGTGCCCAGCTTGCTGCAGAGGAAGCCACTGCGCGGCGTCCCGTCAGCGGCGGCCTGCTGGAAGAGTTTGACCGGAACCTGCCCTTCACGCTCACTGCCGGCCAAACAGCGGTGGGAAAGACACTTTCCGAGGAACTTGGCCAGGACACCCCCATGAATCGACTCCTGCAAGGTGAGGTCGGTTCGGGCAAGACGATTGTGGCACTTCGGGCGATGCTGCAGGTGGTTGATGCGGGGGGACAGGCGGCGCTCCTGGCGCCCACTGAAGTTTTGGCCGCACAGCATGTCGATTCCATCCGCAGGACCCTGGGTCCACTGGCCCGCGATCATATGTTCGGTGGTGCCGGCATGCTTGGTGCCGATGCCGGCAAGGCTGGCGTCCAGGTGACTCTGCTGACCGGGTCCATGCCTACGGCGGCGCGAAAGCAGGCCATGCTGGACGCCGCTTCAGGAAACGCCGGCATCGTGATCGGCACCCACGCTTTGTTGAGCGACAAAACCAGTTTTCAGGACCTCGGCTTGATCGTGGTGGACGAGCAGCACCGCTTCGGCGTGGAGCAACGTGACGCTCTGCGCGCCAAGGCCCAACGTCCGCCGCATCTGCTGGTTATGACTGCTACGCCGATTCCGCGCACAGTGGCGATGACCGTGTTCGGCGATCTTGAGACGTCCATCCTCGATGAACTCCCCGCTGGGCGGGCACCCATTTCCACTCATGTTGTGGGGCTTGCCGAGAACCCGGGCTGGGCGGATCGAATCTGGAAACGATCGCGGGAAGAAGTCGACGCAGGTCATCAGGTTTACGTTGTATGTCCCAAAATCGGGTCCGATGACGACGGCGACTTCAGCCCAGGAGAGGCGGAGCCAAGCGATGCCGAACTCTCGGACGAAGGTCCGGCCCGCGATCTCGCTTCGGTGACGGCCGTCGTCGAAAGCCTGGTGCAGGAGCCGTCCTTGGCCGGGGTGCCCGTGGCGCCCCTCCACGGCCGTCAGGACCCGCTGCTTAAAACCGAAACCATGGCATCTTTCGCGGCAAACCAGACCAAGGTGCTGGTCTCCACCACGGTCATCGAGGTGGGTGTCGATGTTCACAATGCCACCCTGATGGTCATCCTGGACGCCGATCGTTTTGGTATTTCCCAACTCCACCAGCTTCGCGGCCGGGTTGGCCGTGGCGGTCTGCCAGGGACTTGCCTGCTGGTCACTACTTTGGAACCAGGGCACCCGAGCCGCAGAAGACTGGACGCTGTTGCATCCACCACCGACGGGTTCGAGCTCTCCCAGGAAGACCTCAAACTCCGCCGTGAAGGCGATATCCTCGGCGCCTCACAATCAGGTGGGCGGTCCACGCTTAAGCTGCTGCGTGTCCTGGAGCATGAAGATCTGATTGCCCGTGCCCGCGCGGATGCACAGGCCCTGGTGGCCCAGGACCCGGCACTGGAACACCAGCCGCTCCTGGCCACGACCATTGATGACTACTTGAACCCTGAAAAGGAGGCGTTCCTTGAACGCGGTTAGAGAATCCCCAGGTGCGCGCAGCGGTAAACGGTCGGGCACCGGCAATGGAGAGGCGCTGTGAGCCGGATTATTGCCGGCGTTGCTGGTGGCAATCCGCTCACGAGCGTGCCCGGGACGGCAACGCGGCCCACTACGGACCGTGTTAAGGAAGCACTGTTTTCGCGGCTCGAGTCTTTGGCTGTCATCGACGATTCCCGGGTGCTGGATCTCTATGCCGGTTCCGGAGCCCTGGGTGTGGAGAGCGCCAGCCGGGGCGCCCGCAGCGTGGATCTGGTGGAATTCGATGCCAAGGCCAGCGATGCCTGCCAGCGCAATGCGGACTTGGTCAACCAAATCCTGAGCGGCAAGAAAGTCTCAGTCCATCGATCCAAGGTGGAGTCTTTCCTGGAGCGCGCCACAGCACGCGACGTGTGGGACCTGGTGTTCCTGGATCCGCCATATCCGCTGGACGAACCAGCGTTGAGTGCCGTGCTGGCCAAATTGTCGCCCCACTTGGATGAAGGGGCGGTTGTGGTGGTGGAGAGGTCCTCCAGGAGTCCCGAACCGGCCTGGCCTGAAGCGCTGGAATGTTTCGCCGACAAGAAGTACGGCGAGACCAAGCTATGGTTCGCTGAACCTTCCTAGTCCGAAATCCTGTCCAGGTCCACGCCGTGGAGGACTGTTGCCGGGTGTGGGCCCCGGGAGAGTAGTGCGCTGGTCCACGCTGCCGGCCATGGCGTTCGGGTGCCCACCAGGATGATGTTGCCGGGGTAGCGCCCCGCGAACATTCCCGTCTCGGCAAATGCGATAACGTCGGCCATTGCCTGCCGGAGGGCTGTTACCTGGCTTCGCACCAGCGTCAGCGCCGGTTCATCGCCGACGTTCACAATCAGTAGGCCGTTTGGTCCCAAGCGGGCAGCGGCCTCTTCGTAGAACTCCCTGCACGCGATGTGGGCTGGTGCTTCCGGCCCGGAGAAGATGTCAAGGATGACGACGTCGAACCTGACGTCCGCGGGAAGTTCGGCCAACGCCTCGCGTGCGTCGCCTATGTGCGTGTGCAGCCGCGTGCCCTCCGGCATGGGCAGCTTTTGCAGGACGAAGTCCAGTAATTCGCGTTCGAGTTCAACTGCATATTGGTCCGAACCTGGACGTGTGGCCTGGATGTAACGGGCCAATGTCAGGGCACCGGCGCCGAGATGGAGCACGGAGAGTGGCTCACCGGGCTCTGCAGCCAGATCCACCACATGACCGATCCTGCGAAGATATTCGTAGAAGATCTCCCCGGGGTTGGCCACGTTCACGTGGGATTGTTCAGCGCCACCGATGCTGAGGATGTAACTGCCTTCAATGAGCGTATCGGCATCAACAGTGGCGTGCTGCCCTGTGGTCCGCAGGAAACGCGTGGCGTGATGGCGGCCAGAGTCGTTGCGGCCGGCGTCGTTGCGGTTCAGAGCAGGTCCTTAAGCGCGGCCAGTCGTTCGGCCGCTTCTTCCAGGACGCTGGTTTTTTTGCAGAAGGCAAAACGCAACAAGCTGCGGGTCCGTTGCGCTCCTTCAGGATGGCAAAAAACAGGAACCGGTATCGCAGCGACACCCACCAGGGCGGGCAACCGGCGTGCCAGGTCCACGGAGTCCTTGATGCCCAAGGGTTCTGTGTCGACGTTAACGAAGTAGGTACCGCGTGGCGTAAAGACATTGAATCCTGCAGCGCGAAGGCCCTCGGAGAGGATGTCGCGTTTGTGTCGCAGCGTTTCGGCTATGCCTGTGTAGAAGGTGTCAGGAAGGGCAAGTCCCACGGCGATGGCGCTTTGGAACGGCGTGCCTGAGCTGTATGTCAGGAACTGTTTGACGGTGCGGACTGCGGCAACGAGGTCCTGGGGGCCGCTAAGCCAGCCGATCTTCCAACCAGTGAAGGAGAACGTCTTTCCTGCAGAAGAGATTGTGAGGGTCCGTTCCGCGGCCCCAGGCAAGGAAGCGACCGGAATATGCGTTACACCGAAGGTGAGGTGCTCGTAAACTTCGTCGCTGACAATGATGGCGTCGTATTTTGTTGCCAGCTCAACCACCTTTTCCAGGACCTCTTGGGGGAAAACGGCGCCGGTGGGATTGTGTGGGTTGTTCAGGAGCACAACCTTGGTGCGGCTGCTGAAGGCCTCTTCCAGTCTGGAGAGGTCCGGAAGGAAATCGGGAGCGGTCAGGGGAGCAGTGACATGTTGTGCGCCTGCCAATCCGATGATGGCTCCGTAGGAGTCATAGAACGGTTCGAAGGTCAGGACTTCGTCACCGGGTTGGACGAAAGCCAGAAGTGATGCCGCGATGGCTTCCGTGGCGCCAGTGGTGATGATGATTTCCGTCTGCGGGTCCGGAGTGAGTCCATAGAACCGGAGCTGGTGCTCCGCGACGGCTTCGCGTAACTCCGTGATGCCCTTGCCAGGCGCGTATTGGTTGGCTCCTGCGGCGATGGCTGCCTGCGCTGCCGCTTTGATCTCCACGGGTCCGTCCTCGTCGGGGAAGCCCTGTCCGAGGTTGATGGCGCCGGAGGAGATTGCCAAGGTGGTCATCTCCTCGAAGATGGTCACTCCGAGATTTCCGTCAGGTGAAAGCAGGTTGGCGCCAGTGGCGGCCCGCTGCCATGGCGTGGAGGCATGAGCCGTTGTGTTGAGCGGTAAAGTGCTGCCTGCTGGTGACATGTCAGCCATGGTATCCCGGTGAAGCTATGGGGTAGGTTCGTGTCATGAGACGTGCGGTATGCCCTGGATCCTTTGACCCTATCCACAACGGACATCTCGAAGTCATCGCGCGGGCAGCGGGGCTGTTTGACGAAGTCATCGTGGCCGTGTCCACCAATTACGCCAAGAAGTACCGCTTCAGCCTCGAAGACCGGATGGAGATGGCCCGGGAGACGCTGGCGTCCCTGCGAGGCATCATCGTTGAGCCAATGGGGGAGGGACTGTTGGCCGAGTATTGCCGGCATCGGGGTGTTTCGGCCATCGTCAAGGGCCTCCGCTCGTCCTCGGACTTTGACTATGAATTGCCGATGGCCACCATGAATCGTCAGCTTACCGGCGTCGAAACTGTCTTCCTGCCGGCAGAAGCGCACTACGTGCACCTTTCCTCCACCTTGATCAAAGAGGTCAATCTATTGGGCGGCGACATTTCCGATTTCGTACCGAAATCTGTGTTGAAGCGGCTCCTCGCTGGCGAGTCTGGAACGTAAGCCTCCCGCAAGGGGGTAGTCTTGATAGGTACCTCGCAGCTTCTTGCGGTGGATCCCAGCTGAAACCATGGCGCTCTTCGCGCGCCCGGCGCCGGTTTGAGTCCTCAGGCTTGATCAGGCTAAGATGGTACGTCGGTCATATGTTCTACAGGAGTTCTCATTAAGCGAGATGCAAGTTCGCCCTTGGCGCTGGTAGTCAAGGACCTTGGACGCAGTCCAGGGACCATGCGGACACTCAACGAACATGTACCTGCGCCAAGTGACCTTGGTGTGGCGCTCATTGGCGTGAAGGAAGGCTCGGATGTCGAGCTGGATCTTCGCCTTGAGGCCGTACACGAAGGAATTCTGGTATCAGGATCCGTAATCGTCGAAGTAACCGGCGAATGCGGTCGATGCCTGGATCCCCTTGCGTATGACCTTGAAGTCAATGTGCAAGAACTTTTCTTCTATGAAGGCGTTGAGCTTTCGGACGAAGAAGACGATGAAGAGCAACGTCGAGTCGAGCACGATCTGATCGATCTTGAGCCGGTGTTGCGGGACGCAGTTGTCACTATGCTGCCGTTCCAGCCGGTGTGCCGGGAAGACTGCCAGGGCCTTTGTTCCGAATGTGGAGCACGCCTGGAAGACGAGCCGGGGCACCACCACGAGGTCATTGACCCTCGCTGGGCTGCCCTAGCTGATCTGGCTAAGACTGACCGGCAAACTGATTAGTAAGTGTTGGACTAAGAGAGAAATGAGATAGCCGTGGCTGTTCCCAAGCGGAAAATGTCTCGCGCAAACACACGCGCCCGCCGTGCCCAGTGGAAGGCAACTGCCCCCAACTTGGTCAAGACCATCGAAAACGGTCAGGTTACTTACAGCCTGCCGCACCAGGCAAAGGTCGTCACTGACTCTGCCGGCACCGCGCTGTTCCTTGAATACAAGGGCCGCAAGGTAGCAGACGCCTAATCTGCCCAATAGGCTGACAAAGGATGTCTTCAACTGAAGAGCTTCTGAAGCGTCTCGGTGTCTCCATTGACACCGAGACGCTTCGTCTTGCTCTGACACATCGCTCATACGCATATGAGAACGGTGGGATTCCCACCAATGAACGTCTTGAGTTCCTCGGCGACTCCATCCTGGGATTCTCTGTGACCGATTCGCTCTACCGCGAGAACCCCGCGCTGCCTGAAGGTGAACTCGCAAAGCGGCGATCCGCCGTCGTGAGTACTCGTGCCCTCGCTGGCATTGGCCGCGAGCTTGGCGTGGGCGAGTTCATCTACCTGGGGCAGGGCGAGAAGCTCACCGATGGGAAGAACAAAGCCTCGATCCTCGCGGATACCATGGAAGCGCTCATTGGTGCCACGTACCTCTCCAACGACATCGAGACGGCACGCCAGCTGGTAATGCGCCTCGTGGGCCCTCTCCTGAAGGACGCCGGCGCCCTTGGAGCCGGTACCGATTGGAAGACCAGCATCCAGGAACTGACCGCCAGCCGCCAACTCGGGGCAATCCACTACGCCGTGGAAGGCTCAGGCCCGGACCACGCGCGTACGTTTGAAGCTGTCCTGAACATCGGCGGGACTCCCTATGGTCGCGGCGCTGGCCATTCGAAGAAGGAAGCGGAGCAGGAAGCTGCCGCCGACGCCTGGCGTGCCCTGACTGCCCTGGACCAAGCTCCTGCCGGACCCGCTTCCGCCTGAAGCCGAGTCCACAGACCCAATGCCTGAACTTCCCGAAGTAGAAGTGGTCCGCCGTGGCCTTGCCCGCTGGGTCCGTGGCCGTACCATCACCGGGGTTGACGTCCTTGACTCCCGCTCCATCCGCAGGCATGGCCTGGGCACAGAGGACTTCATCGGGAATCTCGAGCATGCCACGGTGATGGACGTCGTCCGCCGCGGTAAGTTTCTCTGGATGCCGCTCGCCATGGACAGCCTGGATTCCGATGACAGCGCGCTGCCCAAGGTAGCGCTCATGGCCCATCTGGGGATGAGCGGACAACTGCTCATGCAGGACCCCCATGTCCCTGACGAGAAGCATCTCAAAGTCAGAATCAGCCTTAGCCCGGTGGACGGCATGCCGGAGCAACTGCGATTTGTGGACCAGCGCATTTTCGGCGGCCTGTTCGTGACGTCCCTGGTGCCAACTCCCGACGGCGGCCCCGGAGGCTTGGGGGAAACGCCCCTGCCAGAGATCGCCGAGGAAGCCTCCCACATTGCGAGGGACCCGCTGGACCCTTGTTTTTCCTTCGATACTTTCTACCGCAAGATCAAGAGCCGAAAAACAGGCCTGAAGCGAGCGTTGTTGGACCAGTCGGTTATTTCCGGGATCGGCAACATCTATGCGGACGAAGCCCTCTGGCGTGCCCGCCTCCATTACGCAAGGCCTACCGACACCTTTCGACGTGGCGATGCCGCCCGGCTTGTGCAGGCCGCACAGGAGGTCATGAATGCGGCGTTGGCTGCCGGAGGGACGAGCTTTGACTCCTTATATGTCAACGTCAACGGCGATTCGGGATACTTCGCCCGCTCGCTCAATGCCTACGGACGCGCCGGTGAGCTGTGCAGCCGTTGCGAGGCAGCAGGCTTGCACAGCATCATCAAACGTGAACAATTCATGAACCGCTCGTCCTATACGTGTCCGGTTTGTCAGCCACGGCCCCGAAACGGGCGTTGGTAGGGCCAAAACTGTTCCGGAATCCGGATCGCAATGGCAGACTGTCCCCATGAAAAGCTTGGCGATTCGGATCGCCATCGCATTGGTTTTCAACGCCATCACGTTGTGGGTGGCGTCAGTTCTTCCCGGGGTCCGTTTGGGAGCCGGGTTTCTTTGGGCCGTCGTGGTGTTCACGGCGGCCACGCTTTTGGTCAAGCCGTTGATTCTGACCCTTTTCCACCGCCGCCACGCGCAGCGGGCGGACAGGCGTACGCGGGTCCTCAGCAAGGCCCTCACGGCGGCTGCGGGGCTGCTGGCCACCTTGGCAATCCTCGTGGTGACAAGCATCTTTTCCAACGGTTTCACGATCAACGGCATTATCGGCTGGATAGCCGCGACCGTGGTGATCTGGTTGGCATCCTTCATCTTCGATTTCGTCGACGACGGGCTTGAGGCGAAGGCGCACGAGCTCCTCGGTGGCGCGGCAAGTCCGGGCAAGCCATGATGGCGCGGCGCCTGGTGATAGCTGGCATCTGCCTCGCCGTACTGATCGCCGCCGTAGCTCTCGTCCTGGACCAGATGGCTTCGAAACCCGGACCGGCTACTGCCCAGAGTTCGGTATCGCCAACTCCTGGCGGGGATCCCTCGAACAGTAACTCTTCCGGCGGCGCGAGTGCGCCTCCCTCCGGCAGTCCGACGTCGGGCAGTTCGACGAGCAGCCCGCCGGACGGTTCCGGCAACGGTTCGGGCGACGGCGTAACAACCGCCAAGCCGCTGGAGGTCCTGCCTCCTGTGACAGCCACACCCACCGGGCTCCCGGAACCGTCTGCACCCGCTCCACTGATCACTGGTCCGTTGCCGAAATCCGCCACAGCGAAGGGCTCACTCGTAGAGGGCTGGCCCAGCAGCGTTGTGACCATGCCAGCCGGGACCACGGTAGGCTCCACCAGCATCTCAACTTCAGGCACCGTCCTGCAATTAACGGCGGACGGGATCGTGGGCACGTCGCAAGGGGACGTTCTGGGCGCTTTCCGCCAGTCGTTGGTCGGGCAAGGCTTCTGGTCCGAGGATGCGCCCGCGCCGGACGGAGCTGTAGCCGCGAGGTTCGTGCGCGGCACGGACACAGTGACGGTGTCAGTTTCAGTGACCGGAACCGGCGTTTCGCGCTTCCAGCTCTTGGGCAGCCTGCACACGACGGCGGACTAGGGGCACGTATGTACATCTCACTTTCGGATCGCAGCGGTGGCAAAGGGGAAAAACCCCGGGGAGCCACGACGGCACTATCCAGCGAGGTGCCGTTTCGTTTGTCTCCGGTCATCCTGTGGCTAGGCCTTGTAAGCATGGTGACGGATGTGTCATCAGAGTCCGTCACGGCAATCCTCCCGCTGTATGTGACCGGGTTCCTGGGCCTTTCGACCATCGCCTTCGGATTCATCGACGGCATTAACCAAGGCGCGAGTGCAATTGTCAGGATCGCCGCCGGCTGGGCCGCGGACCGCAGCGGACACCCGAAACGCATCGCGTTGGCCGGCTACGGGTTGTCCATGCTCGCCAGGATAGGTTTCCTGTTCGCAGGAGGGTTCTGGGCGGTAGCTGCGATTGTGACCGGGGACAGGATCGGCAAAGGCATTCGCACGGCTCCACGTGATGCGCTGATCACTGTTTCAGCGCAACCGGAACACCTGGCCCGTTCCTTTGGCGTGCACAGGATGTTGGACAACATCGGGGCGGCCGCGGGGCCAATGATCGCCTTCCTCGTGCTGCTCATGATCCCCAATGGCTTCAGCACTGTTTTTGTGGTGTCCCTGGCCTTTGCTGTCATAGGCGTTGCGGTTCTGGGGCTGGTGGTGCCGGACATGCGAGCGGATGGGCTCAGAGGGATCGAAGCCAACAGCGGCGCCGGGCAAACAGCCGGCTCCCCGAAGCAACGACACCGGCTCTTCGCGTTCTCGTGGAGCCACCTGCGGGAGCCGGGCCTGGGGAAGCTATTGATCTCTGCGGGTCTCCTTGGCTTGCTCACCATTGGTGACGGTTTCATCTACCTCGTGCTGCAGGACAGGGATTCCTTTGCCGTGCAGTGGTTTCCGTTGCTTTTCGTCGGCACCAACATTGTGTTCCTCGCGTTTGCGATTCCGCTGGGGCGGCTGGCCGACCGGGTGGGCAGGGTGCCGGTGTTCGTGGGCGGCCACATCGCGCTGCTTGCCTGCTACTTCCTCGCGGCGGCGCCTTTCGGTGGCCTATGGAGCACCGTGGGCTGCCTGATCCTTCTTGGCGGGTTCTACGCAGCCACTGACGGCGTGCTGGCGGCACTGGCCAGCCAGCTGACTCCCCAAGGGAAGCTGGCCACAGGCATCGCCTCTGCACAGACTGTGGTTGCGTTGAGCAGGATGACGGCCTCGGCTGGTTTTGGCGTCCTCTGGTACGCAGTAGGTGCCCCCACAGCCATGGTTGCAGCCGGAGCGTTGTTGGCATGTGCCGTGGTGGCGGTCGTGTTCATCCTGCCTGGAGCCAGGCCCAAGCTGGCCAACGAATGAGCGCTACCTTCACGGGCGGGAGGCTTCGGTGGGGCATTCTCCTTGCGGTAACGGCAGTTGTGCTTGCTGCGGCGGGTATTTATGCAGTTGGCGCCTATCAGCGATTTGAGGAGAGCCGCACTGCCGCCCCGTCCGTAGGGGTCACTGCCGGCCAGCCGTTGCCGGATGTTCCGTTCGTTCTTTTTCGGAACACGGCGGGCGGACAGGGCTACGGTAATGCCGCTACCGTACCGTTGTCCGCTCCGGGCGGCACACGCGCAGTGAGCGAGCAGCCCTGCGACAGGGTTTACGGCACTGGATCCACGGTAATTTGCCTCAAAACGAACCGCGGCCTCGTGACCGCCTTCGAAGCCGCCGTCCTGAACCGTGACTGGCAACAGCAGCGGGCATGGCCGGTTCCGGGGATACCGAGCAGGACGCGCATCAGTGCGGACGGGTCCATGATTGCCACTACTGTCTTCGTCACGGGCCATTCATACGCGACTGCAGGGTTCTCCACCGCCACTGAAATCAACTTCACTGCGGCTGGTTCAGAGGGTTCCGGGAATCTGGAGGATTTCGCTCTGATAATCAACGGCGAGCGCCTGCAGGCTACGGACAGAAACATCTGGGGGGTGACCTTTGCACCCGGGCAGAGTGACGTCTTCTACGCCACTGCGGCTTCCGCCGGGCGTATCTGGCTTGTTCGCGGCAGTTTGTCAGCCAAGACCCTGACGGCGGTCCACGACAACGTCGAATGCCCGTCCATCTCACCGGACGGCACCCGGATCGCCTATAAAAAGAACGACGCCGGGCCGTTGACTGCGCACTGGAAGGTAGCACTGCTTGACTTGGCTACGGGACAGGAAACTGTCCTTGCGGAGAAGCGGAGCGTGGACGACCAAATCGAGTGGTTGGACAACCAAAACGTGCTTTACGGATTGGCCGACCAAAATGTCCCGGGTGACAGCAATATCTGGAAGCTGGCGACGGATCCGGCATCACAGCCGAGCCTGTTTATCCCCCATGCGTGGTCGCCCAGCGTAGTCCGCGAATGATTAAATGCCGACGTCCGGCCCTGGAGTTCAGGGGGCCGGACGCCAGCAGTTCGGAGGCGTTAACGCGTCAGCAGATCCTCAGCAGATCCCCAGGAGGCCGCAGACCAAGCCACCCGACTGGGTGGAGGTAGGGGACGGGGTGGGTGTGGGAGTGGCCGTTGCGGTCGCCGTTGCGGTTGCGGTCGCCGTTGGAGTAGGTGTCGCCGTGGTCTGAGTCTGCGCTTGCGCAGGAGCGGTGGTGGTGGAGTAGACCACGTCTACAAAGTAGTTCGTGGCGTTCCAGGAATTGGTCGGCATTGATCCAGAAGCACCATACCGGTACAGGCCGTTGTCCGGTCCCGAAGCGGTGAAGACGCCACTTGTCCAGGTCTGGTTGAAGAAACCAGTGGTGTACGAGTACCTGCCGTTGGGCGCCCGGTAGGAGACAACATATCTCTGGCCTGTAGCCAGTGCCACCGGCGTGGACAGCGTGGCTGTTTGCCAGCCGGTTGCTGTCTCGTTGACGAAGGTCACTTGGGCCAGGCGGGTGCCGGCCGCGTTCCACAGCGACCCAACATGGGTCCCGGTGTTCCCGGTGCCTTTATAGAAACGAATGCCTGTCACGTTGCCTGCCTGGGAAACGGTGAATGCGGTCCCAAGTTCCACCGCTTTCGTTTCCGAAGCCGAGGCCACTTGCGGAAGGAGCGTCCCAAAGATGGTGGACTGTTGCACGGTGGGGCTGGCTGTAGTGAACTGCCAGCTGGTCGGCGGAAGGGTTTGCCCCTGTTGCGAAACCACGTTTGTCACGCTGACGGACACTGACGCACTGCTGGGCAGGGCCGTTGTCGGCGTAAACGTCACGGTGCGGCTGTCTGCTGACAACGCGGTGGTGCCCGCTACAGATGCGCCATTGGCAGTCAACGTCATCGATGCTCCGGATCGGATAGCCGAGGACAGCGTTATCGAGGGTTTGACGTCGGTGGGGATGCCAGTAGCGCCGGGTGCCGGCACTTGGGCCGTGACCGTCAATGGAGGTTCCGGCACCGTGAGCACCAGGTCCACCAGATAACTTGCTGTGGAAGGCACGTTCGGGAAATCGCTGCTGTAAGAGAAAGCTCCTGCGTCTGATGCGGTTCGCAGGGGTCCGCTGGTGAGACCCTCACCAAAGCCGTTGGCCGTGTAGGAGTACTTGCCGGTCGGAGACTTGTACGCAACAACGTATTCAGTATCAGCAGCAATATTAACTGGTTGGCTGAAGGTTGCTGTCTGCCAACCCATACTCGACTCATTGGTAAACGTGACCGATGCAAGGAGCTGCCCGGCGCCGGAGTACAGCAAACCCGTATGGGTTCCGGTGTTTCCAGCGGACTTGTAGAAGCGGATGCCCGTTACCTGGCCAGCAGTGTCGCTGGAGAAGCGGACGCCCAACGTCAGCGGTGTGCCGTCATCAACCTCGGCAGTCGTCGGCGTGACGCTGTCCTGGTAAAGGGTGCAGGGGCACGATCCCGGTATGCGCGGGGCTGGAACTGTGGTGAAGGTCCAGGTGCCTCCAGTCAGCTGCTGCCCGGAGGCAGAGGATGTCGCAGCCAGAGTGGCCGTGAATGACGTACCAGCGGCGAGAGGCGAGGCGGGGGTGAACGTCACTTGGCGCGTTGTTTGGTCATAGCTCGTTGTTCCGGCTACGGCGGCGCCACCGGCTGTTTTCACGCCAAGCGTGACGCTTGACGGTGTGGCTGCTTCGGATAGGACGGCGCTGACCTTGGTGTCCAGCGGGACACTGGACGCGCCGGGCAAAGGCGACTGTGCGCTTGCCGTGAAGGCAGGCGGTGGAATCATGGCGACGACGTCAACCAGGTAGCTGGCGGTTGACCGGGAAGCCGGGAAGCCTCCGCTGTACGTGTAAGCACCAGCGTCCGAGTCTGTCCGCAAGGGTCCAACACTCATGCCTGAACCGAAGCCATTTGTAGTGGCCGAGTATGTGCCGGTTAGTGATGTGTAGGAGACGATGTATTGCGTGTTGGCAGCGATCTGGACAGGCTGGCCGAAGATCGCTGTTTGCCATCCGGAAGCACTCTCATTGGCGAAGGTTACTGTCGCCAACTGTTGTCCGGACGCGGTGTACAGTGCCCCGTTGTGGGTGCCGGTGTTGCCGGCCGACTTATAGAACCGGACGCCGGTGACTTCCCCGGCCCTGATGCTGGAGAATCGCACACCAAGAGTCAGTGGAACTCCGTCCCGGATCTCGGCGATTCCAGGCGTAACGCTGTCATCGAAGAGACTGCACGGGCAATCCCCGGCGACAGGCAAGGTTGCCGCCGTCGTGAAGGACCAGGTTCCGCCCGCAGTTACTGATCCGCCGATCGAATCGGTCCCTGAGAGGGTCGCCGTGTACGTCGTGCTGAAAGCCAGGGCAGATGACGGCGTGAACGTCGCCCGACGCGTGGCGGAGTCGTACGCGGTGGTGCCCGCCACGGTCCCGGAGGAGGACTTCAACGTCAGCTGGACGCTGGATGCAGTGACCGGCTTGGAGAACACGGCACTGACCTTGGTATTGACGGAAACGCTGGAAGAGGACGGGTAAGGCGTTTGTCCGGAAACCGTCATCGGCGTGGTGTCAACCGTGCTGAAAAGGGCGTCCACGAAGTAATGGCCGCCGTTGTGGCTGGCGATCGGGAATCCCGATCCGCTGTAGACACCCGCAGGCTGGGCACCGAAGCCGCCGGCAACTGTTAACGGTGCTTCCGTCGAACCGCTGTAGGCCCACTGGTATTCCTTGCTGGCATAGTGACCGTTCGGATCCCAGTAGGAGACCGTGTAAGTTTGGCCCGCGGCCACAGGGACGGCCTGGCTGAAGAGGACCTGCTGCCAACCGGAGGTTGTTTCGTTGGTGAAAGTGGCCGTTGCCAGGCGCTCGCCGGAGCCGCTCCAGAGTGAACCGATGTGAGTTCCTGTATTGGCCTGGCTCTTGAAGAACCTCACACCCGTGACGAAACCATCTACAGTTGGCGAGAACCGCAGTCCCAGTTCATAGGCACCGGCGTCGCCGGAGTCCTGTATGGCGGGGACAGTCTGGCCAAAGACGCTGTAGGGGCCGGGGATTGTGAGGTTCCGGGTGGAAGTGGCACCAATGTTGGCGCTGTCATCAATGGCCCGGACCTGGACGGTGGCCGCTGAGAGGCCTTGCTGGATGTAGTTGTAGGTCCAGTTCTGCTTGCCCTGGGCCGGGTGCCAGGTAGTGCCGCCGTCCGTTGACACCTCGACGCCGGCCACGACGCCGCCGCTGTCTGAGGCAGTGCCGGACACGGTAACGCTTGTTCCGTGGGCGATGGTGGCAGCGTTGGCTGGTGCGGCAATGGAGACTGTTGGCCCGGTTCGATCCGTGCTGGCCGTTGCAGCAACGATGCCCGCTGCCCGTGTAGCGGGTTGAGCGCCCATGTCTGCAAGCAGGTTGACTTGGGCCTGCCGCATCCGGGGATCGGCTGCAGCACCGCCGCCATCATGTTGCTGGTCCAATCCCCAGGTCCATTGGACGCTGCCGGCAGAGAACACCAGGGCACCACTGGGGGCGCGGTACAGGGTCAGATGGTGCGTTGTGCGGCCCGCCTTGACCGTGTTGCCGAAGTCCTGCAGGTACTGGTCGACGTCCCCGACTGTAGTGGACAGCCGGATCAGGCCCGCTGGCCTGAAGCCATTGTCCAGGTCCTCATTCGACTCATATCCAATGGTGTGGGGGGCCAAAGCCGCCGAGGAACCTGCAGGCAGCGAAGTCAGGGAAGTATTACGCCACAGCCTTGTCTTCCCTTCCTCCGAGGAGACAGTCACGGGGAGATCGGTGTAGTTGGACATATAGAGAGTCCCGGTAAGCCCGTTTTCCGGCAAGCCTGCGCCAGCGCTTTGCGAAGCGTACCGCGGGTCACGCCACGTACCAGTCCATTGGGTACTTGGGTCGCTCTTGGTGTTGGCCCATGTCTCCTTGTAGCAGGTCAAAGTGCGGCCCGCGCCCCCATCAACGGTGGAGGGCTCGAAACGCGTGCGCCAGTACATCTCATTGCCGGAAAGGAACTGCAGGTTTACCCCGGCGTCCCTGGCTGCCGTAACGGCGGCCCGTTGCGGACCGGACCAGTATTCATCGTGGCCCACTGACAGGAAGACCTTGTGGTTCAGCAACTGGGCTCCGCTGCGGTCTGTATCCAGACCACTGATGTAGCTGACGTCGTAGCCGTTTTGCTCCAGGAAGCGCACCATCGGATATTCGTTGGCGAAGTAGAAGTCGCGTCCGCCGATCCCGCCGCGCGTATCCATGGGACGGTTGTAACTGAGTTTGTAGGCCCTGCCGTTGGCCGCGCCCTGGTAGAAGTTGGATCCGCCATAGCCGTTGTACGCCTGCCATGTGGTGTCGGCAGTCTGGAAGACGACGTCGGAATGGTTGCCATCGTTTCGCACAATGAACGTGATGTGGCTCTGGTCTCCGTTGTCAGGCCGCGTGAGGAGAGCTATGTAAATTCCCGAGACAGCTGTCGACGGAACCTGCCAGGTAGCGGAAACGGCCCAGTTACCGCAGTCATAGAGTTCGGTGGTCAGATCGTTGATGCATTGGGGCTGGTTCTGCCGCAGTACCGACGGCGTCACGTTGGCTATCTTGCGGGCCCCGTCACCGCCGTACCAACCTGTGCGATAGATGGCAATGGTGTAGTTGGAGGCGTTCGTAGCGATCTTAAACTTGATTGGCTGCCCGGCGTTAACGCTGATCTCCGTGGAAAATCCCTGTATCCCGGCATCCCCGGCGCCGGCAATGTCCCACTCTGACGGTGGACTTCCGGGTTTCGAGTTTTCACACACCACAGGATTCACCACGGGATCGCAAGGTCCCGCTGCGACGGCTGCCGGGGCAGTAAGAGGCAGCAAAGCTGCAACCATGGCAATCACCAAAGGCAGGAGAAAGCCTTTGAGGACTTGCTGTGGTCGGGTAGCTGAAGGACCGGTCATCAGAACTCCTGGAGTGGTACGCCAATTGCGAATATGGGTCCGCGTCTAGCGCACGGTCCCTGCTTGCCGCTCCCCAGCCAGGGTCAAACCAAGATCTTCAGTTATGGAATACGGGTTCTGCACTTGGATGATCGTTTCCGAATATTTGGACCGTATCCAGCCTTTACCCGAGGGACCTTCAGGTCAAAGCCGGATCACCGGAGCGAATCCGCCAAGTAACCCTTGGCAGGAGTGTAGGGGCGCGGCATCCCTGCCGCAAGGCTTTCCCGTTACAGATCCATGGATTTCGGCCAAACGGCAGTAGATTTAGGGAGATAAAGACGCCCCCAAGGGCTGACAACAGGCCACCCAGGAGAACCGAACCGCCTTGCATTTGAAAAGTCTGACTGTCCGCGGATTCAAGTCGTTTGCGTCGGCCACGACGTTCGACTTCGAGCCCGGCGTCACCGCAGTCGTCGGTCCGAACGGCTCGGGTAAGTCCAACGTCGTGGATGCCTTGGCGTGGGTCATGGGGGAGCAAGGCGCCAAGACGCTGCGCGGTGGAAAGATGGAAGATGTCATCTTTGCCGGCACGTCCGGCAGGCCTCCTCTGGGACGCGCCCACGTTTCCCTGACCATCGACAACGCGGACAACGCTCTTCCCATTGAGTACAGCGAAGTCACGATTTCCCGGACACTGTTCCGGACGGGAGGCTCCGAATACGCCATCAACGGTGCGCCTTGCCGGCTCCTGGACATCCAGGAGCTTTTGTCCGATTCCGGACTGGGACGCGAGATGCACGTGATAGTGGGCCAAGGCCAGCTGGACCGCGTACTGCACGCGACGCCTGAAGACCGCCGCGGTTTCATCGAGGAAGCCGCAGGTATCCTCAAGCACCGGCGCCGCAAGGAAAAAACCGTCCGTAAGCTCGAAGCCATGCAGGCCAACCTTGCCCGGCTTGGCGACCTCACCGCAGAGATCCGCCGCCAACTCACCCCCTTGGGCAAGCAGGCAGAAATCGCCAGGCGTGCACAAACAGTCCAGTTCGATGTCAGGGATGCCCGCGCCCGGCTCCTCGCCGACGACCTCGTTGCACTGACATCGAGCCTTGAACAGGATGTCGCAGACGAAGCCGCCCTCAAGGAACGCCGCCAGGTGGTCGAGGCAGAACTGGGCCACGGCCGGCGACGCCAGGCCGCATTGGAACAGCAAGCAGCGGAAGCAACCCCCCGGCTCAACGCAGCACGGGAGAACTGGTACCAGCTGTCGGCAGGCCGTGAGCGGCTCCGCTCGCTGGGTTCCCTGGCAGCCGAGCGTCGCCGGCTGCTGGGCTCCTCAGAACCTGTGCCGGACTCCGGTCGGGACCCCGAACAACTGGAGCGCCAAGCGGCGAAGGTCCGCGGGGAACAGGCCGCCTTGGAACACGACATCCTGGCCAAGCAGGCCGCCCTCCTGGAAGCAACAGTGGCGAAGGATTCTGCGGAGGCGCTCGCAGCCGCCGAGGACAAACGGCTGACCGCCATGTTGAGGGCAGCAGCCGGCCGTCGCGAAGGACTCGCCAGGCTCGCGGGCCAGGTCGCGGCCGTACGCTCCAGGGCAGAAGCGGCGGAGGCCGAGCGTGGTCGCCTTCGCGAATCACTGGCCGCAGGCAACGAGCGACGCCGTCACGCCCAGAGCGAATTCGCAGCACTCGAATCCCAGGTTGCAGGGGTTGAAGACGGCGAAGAGAGCCTTGACGCCGAGTACGAGAATGCCACTGAGGCCCTGGACGCCGTGCTGGCGGAAATCGAAGAGCTGAAATCCGCAGAACGGGAAGCACTTCGCCAGCGGGATGCCCTGACCGCCCGCCGCGATGCACTTCTTTTGGGGCTGAACCGCAAGGACGGCTCGGAGCGTCTGCTCTCTGGCGATGTCCAGGGCATTCTGGGCCCGCTTGCCGGGATGCTTGCCATCGAGCCCGGCTATGAGGCCGCGATAGCAGCGGCGCTCGGCTCTGCCTCGGACGCGCTCGTGGTCGGGGACTCCGCTGTCGCCGTCGCCGCGATCCAACTGTTGAAAGAGGACGACGCCGGCAGGGCCGCGTTGCTCTTGGCTGACGTCCACCACGGGGCTGGTGAAGCGGCATCCCCCTCGGAGCTGCCGGCTGGCAGCAGATGGGCCGTGGACGTCCTCAAGGTCACGGAACCAGCTGCCCAAGGTGCCTTGGCCCTGCTGGCCGGGATCGCCGTCGTCGATGATCCGGCAGGGGCGGCAGCGCTGATTGGTGGGCACCCGGAACTCAAGGTGGTTACCCGTGCAGGCGACGTCTTCACGTCGCTGACCGCCCAGGGCGGTTCAGCCACGGCGCCCTCCCTGCTGGAGATCCAGGCAGCAGTGGACGACGCCGTGGCCGGGCTTCAGGAGGTTACGGCACGCTTGGAGCGGGGACGGTTCGCCCTGGCCGGCGCCGAAGCTCGTCGCGCCGAAGCCCAGGACCGGTCCGATGCGGCATTGGAAAGGCTGCATGAATCCGATGCCCGCCTTGCTGCCGTGGCAGAGCGCCTGGGGCACTTGAACTCACTTCTTCGTAGTGCGGTGGGTGAAAGCGAACGTCTGGAGGCTTCCCTGGCGCGTGCGGAAGCGAACATTGCAGAAGCCCGGTTGGACCTTGAAGTCGCGGCTGAGCGGCTCGCCGCCGCCCAGGAAGCTCCGGACGAGGAACCATCCACGGATCAGCGCGATGAACTCGCGGCGCAGGCGCGATTGGCCCGTTCCAACGAAATGGAAGCCAGGCTTGCCCTGCGCACGGCCGAAGAACAATTGGGGGCCATCGCTGGCAGGGCGTCCTCCCTGGAACGCGCAGCAGCTACGGAGCGGCGGGCCCGTGAAGAGGCCGCCCGCCGGGCGCAGAGGCGGCGCGCCCAAGCCCAACGCGCTGGTGCAGTGGTGGTGGCCGTTGAGCAGGCGCTTCGCTTCATCGATATATCAGTGGATCTCGCCGGCCATGAACGCGACCTTGCCGAGCAAGCGCGTGAGCAACTGGAGAAGGAACTGTCCGGCGTGCGTTCCGGAAACGATTCGCTGGCAAAGGAACTCGCCGAACTTACCGACTCTGTGCACAAGGACGAGATGGCCAGGACCCAACAGCGTCTTCGAATCGAGGCGTTGGAGGCCCGTTCCATCGAGGAACTTGGACTATCGGCCGAACAGCTCGTTGCAGATTACGGCCCCGATCAACCTGTCCCACAACCGGCTGGCGCAACCACGGACAAATGGGC
Source organism: Paenarthrobacter sp. 10L412 (assembly GCF_056395565.1). Classification (NCBI taxonomy): domain Bacteria; kingdom Bacillati; phylum Actinomycetota; class Actinomycetes; order Micrococcales; family Micrococcaceae; genus Paenarthrobacter; species Paenarthrobacter sp. 10L412. The sequence continues at coordinate 434,296 of NZ_JBFTJT010000007.1, forward strand.
GGAACTCCGTGCGCCTGTGGATGAAACGGGTGCACCGCTCGTTGAAGGAATTCCCTTCGACCGGGCGGAGCAGGAGAAAAGGCTCAAAAAAGCTGAGCGGGAACTGGCGGCACTGGGAAAGGTCAACCCTCTGGCCCTGGAAGAGTTCGCCGCCCTTGAGGAGCGCCACCAGTTCCTCAGTTCGCAACTGGAGGACCTCAAGTCCAGCCGGAAGGACTTGCTGGACATCATCAAAGAAGTGGATAACCGCGTCCAGCAGGTCTTCACCGAAGCCTTCGCCGATACTTCAGCGCAGTTTGACCGCGTCTTCGCACGGCTCTTCCCAGGAGGCGAGGGCAGGCTGGTCCTGACGGATCCAAACGACATGTTGACCACTGGCATCGAGGTGGAAGCCAGGCCGGCTGGTAAGAAGATCAAGAGGTTGTCCCTGCTCTCCGGCGGCGAACGGTCACTCACCGCTGTGGCACTGCTGGTGGCGATCTTCAAAGCCAGGCCGTCGCCGTTTTACGTCATGGACGAAGTGGAAGCGGCCTTGGACGACACCAACCTTGGCCGGCTCATCACGATCTTCGAAGAGCTTCGGGAGTCCAGCCAGTTGATCGTCATCACGCACCAGAAGCGCACCATGGAAGTCGCCGATGCCCTCTACGGCGTCACGATGCGTGGCGACGGGGTGTCCACCGTCATCAGCCAACGGCTCGGTGCCGGGGCATAGCTTTATGAGAAGGTAGGGGAGTGAACGATTTCCTACCCATAATTCTGTCCATTCTCGCTGCGCTCGTCGTGGTCGGCGGGCTGGTGCCGGTACTGATGAAGGCCCGGAAGTCCGGCGCCAAATACCCTGGAACGCGGGACGCCAATGACCCCGTTCAGTCATCGGCTGCAGGCAGCGGAACCCTTGTGGAGGACCGGCCGGATGCCGTAACAGCAACTCCTGCCCCAACCTTCGACGGAACAGTCGAAGGTGCTGATGTTCCGGATGATGCCGCCGGGTTGGAGACCATCGCTGTAGAGACGCCGGCGCCTGTCGAAGGCCGCCTGACCCGCCTCCGCGCCCGTTTGGTGAAATCGAACAACATTCTGGGCAAGGGTCTGCTGGCTCTGCTGTCCGGGGACAAAATCGACGAGAACGTGTGGGACGAGGTTGAGGAGACACTGCTTCTTGCCGATCTCGGCACCGAGCCCACCATGCAGTTGGTCGATGCCCTCCGGGAACGCGTCAAGGTGCTGGGCACCCGCAGTCCCGAGCACGTCAAAGCCATGCTCCGTGAAGAACTCATCAAGCTCGTGGATCCCACCATGGACCGTTCCCTCAACGTCGAGCGCAAGGGTGACCGACCCGCCGTCGTGCTTGTTGTTGGTGTCAACGGCGTGGGCAAGACCACAACCGTCGGCAAACTGGCGCGCGTGCTCGTGGCCGAGGACAAGGACGTGCTGCTCGGTGCTGCGGACACTTTCCGCGCCGCAGCTGCTGAGCAGTTGGCCACATGGGGCCAGCGTGTTGGCGTAGCCACCGTCAAGTCCGACATCGACGGCGCCGACCCCGCCTCCGTTGCCTACGAAGCCGTCAAAGCGGGCATCGACCAGGAGGTCGACGTCGTCATGGTGGATACCGCTGGGCGCCTGCAGAACAAGACCGGCCTGATGGACGAACTCGGCAAGGTCAAGCGTGTCATCGAGAAACTGGCTGAAGTGGACGAGGTCCTGCTGGTCCTTGACGCCACCACGGGTCAGAACGGCCTGAACCAAGCACGCGTCTTTGCCGAGGTGGTCAACATCACAGGTATTGTGCTGACCAAATTGGATGGCACAGCCAAGGGCGGCATTGTGGTCGCTATCCAGAAGTCGCTGGGTGTGCCCGTCAAGCTCATCGGTCTCGGCGAAGGTCCGGACGACCTCGCACCGTTCGAAGCCGAGGGCTTTGTGGACGCCCTGCTTAACTAGCGCAGTCTCCTTAGTTAGCACAGTCGCCCAACTGACTGGCAATAGCGGTTGTTTTCAGTACTCAAAGCAACCACTATTGCCAGTCAGTTTTTGGTTTTAAGGGGTTCGCGCGCCAACAGCCAGCCGGCGGCGGTGAGCAGCAGCACTCCGCCGGTGACAGCAAATGCAAGTCCGTAGCCGAAGCGATCGGCGAGAATACCAGCCACTACGGGGCCGATGATGGCCCCGGTGTCTGCGGCCATCTGGAAGACCGCCAGCACCTTGCCACCGGAGCGCCCCCGGCCAATGACATCGGCGACAGCAGCCTGCTGCGCTGGCCCCAGCAAGCCGGAACCGAAGCCTGCCACAGCGGAAGCAGCGAAGAATGCCGGAAGGTCCGTGGTAAACCCGATGACACCGGTGGCGACGCCAGTCATGACAAGACCCGGAATGAGCAGGGGCTTCCTTCCCCAGGCATCGGCGAGACGCCCGGAGAATGTCAAAGCGACAGCATTGCCTACGGCAAAAACGGCCAACGCCCACGCTGCTGTCTCCGGCCGCGACTGAAGGGCCGCGACGGCAAAGAGCGGAATCGTGGCCATCCGCACACCAAAAGTCACCCAGCCATTACCGAAGCTGGAAAACACAGCCGCCCGGTACGCTGAATCGGCCAGCGCCTCCTTCAACGTCATGGGTGGAGCGGGCGTGGCATCCTGTCCGGGGGTACCCTCGCCGCTGAGCATTGTCCGGACCACCAGTGCCGCAATGAGCAAGGCCGCCGCGTAGGCAAGAAATGGCACCCGGAGGCCGAAGCCGGCCAGCAGGCCACCAACAACAGGGCCCAGGACACTGCCAATCAGAAAGGCCGAGGCATACGCGCCCGAAACACGGCCCCTTCGTTCCGGCGGTGCCAAACGGATGAGCAGTCCCATGGCGGCGACAGTAAACATGACGGAGCCCGCTCCGCCGAGGCCCCGGAAAATCAGCAGCTGCCAGTAATTCTGGGCGAAAGCGCAGGCGGCAGTGGAAACGGCAACGATCAGCAGGCCGGACACATACACGTTCCGCTCGCCGAAGCGACCGATGAGCGAGCCCCCTGCCGGGGCGAAAACCAACCGCATGAAAGCGAAGATGCTGACAATGACGGCGGCAGCGGTGGCGCCAACGTCGAAGGTGGTGGCGAATTGGGGGAGCACCGGTGCTACCAGCCCGAAGCCCAGCGCAATCAAGAACGCCGCTGCCAACATCACCTTGATGTCGCGGGGCAGCGGTTCCTTTTCCCGCCGGACCCTTGGATCTTCAACGGATCTGGGCGACTCACTCATGCGGTGCGGGTCCTTCAATTCTGTGTATTTGCGGTGAAGTGTGACGGATGAAACATATCCGTAACAACGGTGATATGCACCATTTACGTTGGGGAGGTTGTTGTAACGAGCCTGCAATGTAAAACCTGCGCAGGCGAAACACGGTGGCACAAAAATCTTAAGCAGGACGCAAAACGGCGTCAGACCGCGGTTGAACCGCAGATCTAGCAAGAGAGGAACGTGCACCATGGAACTTACCGCAGGTCACGTATGGGTCATGGTGGCGGCGGCACTCGTGCTGTTCATGACTCCCGGTTTGGCATTCTTCTACGGCGGCATGACCCGCGCCAAGGCAGCACTGAACATGATGATGATGAGCTTCATCTCCATCGGTATCGTGGGTGTTGTCTGGGTGCTGTGGGGTTCGTCGATGAGCTCAGGTGAAGGCTTCATGGAGATCGTGGGCAATCCGATTGCCACCTTCGGCCTTGAAGGCATCAGCACTCCCGATGGTTTGATCAAGGTCGGCTATGCAGCCACCTTCGCCATCATCACGGTAGCCCTTATCAGCGGTGCCATCGCAGACCGCGCCAAGTTTGGCGCCTGGAGCCTCTTCGTTCCGGTGTGGGTCACCCTGGTCTACGCGCCGCTGGCGTACATGGTGTGGGGTGGCGGCTTGTTCGGCCCTGAAGGAGCCATCGGCAAAGCCCTCGGCCCGGCCATTGACTTCGCAGGCGGCACCGTGGTGCACATCAACGCAGGTGTTGCAGCACTGGTCCTCGTTCTGATCATTGGTAACCGCCGCGGCTTCGGCAAGGACCCGAACCACCGCCCGCACAACATTCCGTTCGTCATGCTCGGTGCAGCCATCCTCTGGTTCGGTTGGTTCGGCTTCAACGGCGGTGCAGCAGCCACTGCTGAACAGGCCGGCCTCATCTGGATCAACACGCTGGCGGCCCCCGCTGCAGCCATGATCGCCTGGCTCGTCACCGAACGCATCCGCGATGGGCACCCGACTTCATTGGGTGCAGCTTCCGGTGTAGTTGCGGGCCTGGTTGCCATCACTCCCGCTTGCGCCAATGTCAGCCCGGTGGGCGCCCTTGGACTCGGTGTTGTAGCCGGTGTCGCTTCGGCCCTGGCAGTCGGCCTGAAGTTCCGCTGGGGCTTCGATGACTCGTTGGATGTTGTCGGCGTCCACCTTGTGTCGGGCATCATCGGCACCGTGGCACTGGGCTTCATCGCCACCCCAAGCGAAGGCGTCACCGCCGGCGGCCTCTTCTACGGTGGCGGCATGACCCAGATGTGGGCACAGCTCGCAGCTGCAGGAGTCGCAATTGCCTTCTCGGCAATCATGACGGCCATCATCGCCTTCGCCATTCACAAGACCATGGGCTTCCGGGTCTCCACCGAGCAGGAGAACGTGGGTGTTGACCTCAGCCTCCACGCCGAAACGGCCTACGAGTTCGGTGTCAATGGCCACGGTGGCAGCTTCCAGCCCCTGCACGAGGCCATGATCGGAAAGTCCGAGTCCGCAGCAGCCAAGACGCCCGCAGAAGGCAAGGAGAGTGTCCAGGCATGAAGCTCATCACAGCGATTGTCCGCCCGGAAAAGCTTGAAGCAGTCCGGGAAGGCCTGGAAGCGTACGGCGTCCAAGGCTTGACGGTCAGCGCAGCAAGCGGCTACGGCCGGCAGCGTGGCTACACCGAGGTGTATCGCGGAGCCGAATACAACGTGGACCTGTTGCCAAAGATTCGCATTGAGGTTCTTGCCACGGACGAGCAAGCAGATGACATCCTGGATGTCCTGATCGCAAGCTCGAATACCGGCCGGGCCGGAGACGGCAAAGTCTGGACCGTGGATGTCTACGAAGCAGTTCGAGTGAGGACCGGGGAGCGCGGCGCCGCCGCCATCTAGGTCCTGAAATCACACTCCTGACACGAAAGCGGGCCGGTACCAGTAAAGGTACCCGGCCCGCTTTCTGCGTTGTCGGCTTGCCGACCCGTGTCCGGCCTAATTGACTCAGCTGTCTTGTTTCACGACGGCGGTGGGCCAGTCCGCCGGCCCGGCGCCACCGGCGTCGTACTCCTCCAACGGGACGTCGCCGCCCTCCCAGGCGCGAAGAACAGGCTCGATGATCCGCCAGCAATCCTCGGCTGTATCGCCTCGAACGGACAACAAAGGGTCGCCGTTGAGGATGCCTTCCAGCACTTCTCCATAGGGCAGCATTCCGGCCGCATTGAGCTGGGTCACCAAACTAGCGCGGTCAAGCGTGAAGATATCGCCTGGGCCGTTCACATCGACGTCGAGTTGGAGCACGTCCGGACCGAAGCCGATCCGCAGCTGGTTGGGGGAGTCCACGCCCGAAAATCCCTTGGGAAGGTGGGGGACCGGACGGAAGGTGATCACGGCCTCCTTGCGCCGGCGCCCCATGGCCTTTCCTGAGCGGAGGATGAACGGCACGCCCTTCCAACGCCAGTTGTCGATGTCCACCCGGACCTCGGCAAGGGTTTCAGTATTGCGGGCCGGGTCCACGCCCTCCTCGGCAGCGTAATCCGGCACTGCTCGTTCTCCGAGGGTGCCTGCGGTGTAGCGGCCGCGGCGTGTGGAATCGGTGTATGGGGCTTTGACGCTGCTGGCCCGCAGGACAGTGGCCACGGCGTCGCGGAGGTCCCTTTCCTCGATGGTGGCCGGGGCGTCGATGGCCAGGAAGGCCATGATGTGCAGGAGGTGGCTTTGGATCATGTCGCGGAGCGCCCCAGCGGTATCGTAGTACCGGGCGCGGCCCTCAAGTGCCAGATCCTCGTCAAAGATGACCTCTACTTTTTCGATGTGATCGCGGTTCCACACCGGTTCCAGGAACCGGTTGGCGAAACGAAGGCCCAGGATGTTCAACACCGTGGCTTTGCCCAGGAAGTGGTCCACGCGGTGGATGTGGTCCTCGGGCACCAGTGCGGCGAGCGTCTTGTTCAACTCATGCGCAGATTCCGTTCCTGAACCGAATGGCTTCTCCATCACCAAGCGTGTTCCCGCGGGCAGCTGATCCCTGTGGAGAACCTCACAGGCCTTCTGGCTGATGTGCGGCGGCAGGGCGAAGTAGATGGCAACCGGGCCTTCCAACCTGGCCAGCAGCTCCGCCAAAGGCCCGTCTGCCGTGACATCCAGCTGATGGTATTCGGTTACTGCGGCTACAGCAGCCAGAGCAGCGCGGCCTTCTGCATCGGCTGCATCCGACGCCGCCGCAAAAGCGCCATGGACGCGTTCCTGCCACTGTTCAGGGGACCAAGGGTCAGAACCTGCCCCCACCAGTCGAAGCCCCGGTGCCCGGCCGGAAGCCAGGAGTCCGGCAAGTCCGGGCAGGAGCAGCCTGCCTGTCAGGTCCCCGGACGCGCCGAGGATGAGCAACGTTTTCACAGTTGTTTTGCTGGTCACTGTGCCAGCATGCCATCTTGCAGGTGCGACTTGGTACCCTAGATAGTCGAGTCCCTTGGTTGACGCAGATTTGTTGGGGTTGAGACAAATTTGTTTGGGGCAAGAACAAGTCAAGACTCTGGCGTGCCGCACTGGCCGCCAATCGCAGACCATCGAAAGAAGTGCACGGCGCGTGTTCAATTCACTCTCTGACCGGTTGACAGCAACCTTCAAGAACCTCCGTGGCAAGGGCCGCCTCACCGAGGCTGATGTCGATGCCACCGTCCGGGAGATCCGCCGTGCCCTTTTGGACGCGGATGTTGCCGTTTCGGTGGTCCGCGAATTCACGTCCCGCATTCGTGAGCGGGCTCTTGGTGCCGAGGTTTCCGGTGCGTTGAATCCGAGCCAGCAGATCGTCAAGATCGTCAACGAGGAACTCGTGGAGATCCTCGGCGGTGAAACCCGGCGCATCCGCTTGGCCAAGACCGGCCCCACCATCATCATGCTGGCCGGCCTCCAGGGTGCAGGTAAGACCACCCTCGCTGGCAAGCTGTCAAAATGGCTGAAGGCGCAGGGCCACAGCCCCATGCTGGTTGCCTGCGACCTCCAGCGGCCCAACGCCGTAACGCAGCTTCAGGTTGTCGGCCAGCGCGCAGGCGTTCCTGTCTTCGCGCCGCACCCGGGAGCCACCTCGGAGCTGGATCACCCGGCCGGTGACCCCGTGGCTGTCGCCAGCGCCGGTGTGGAAGAAGCGCGCCAGAAGCTGCACGACGTCGTGATCGTTGACACCGCCGGCCGCCTCGGCGTGGATGCCGAGATGATGGACCAGGCACGCCGGATCCGTCAGGCGATCATCCCGAACGAAGTCCTCTTCGTCATTGACTCCATGATCGGCCAGGACGCCGTCAACACGGCCATGGCGTTTGACGAAGGCGTGAACTTCACCGGCATCGTGCTGTCCAAGCTCGACGGCGATGCCCGCGGTGGTGCCGCGCTCTCGGTTGCGTCCGTCACAGGCAAGCCGGTCATGTTTGCGTCCACCGGTGAAGGCCTGGACGACTTCGAGCTCTTCCACCCGGACCGTATGGCGTCGCGCATCCTGGACATGGGTGACGTCCTGACCTTGATCGAACAGGCTGAGAAGGCCTGGGACAAGGACGAAGCTGCCCGGATGGCGAAGAAGTTCGCCGACCAGGAAGACTTCACCCTGGACGACTTCCTTGCCCAGATGCAGCAGATCCGCAACATGGGTTCCATGAAGAAGATGCTCATGATGATGCCGGGTGCCCAAAACATCCGGCAGCAACTGGAGAACTTCGACGAACGCGAAATCGATCGCGTTGAGGCGATCGTCAGGTCCATGACGCCGCACGAGCGCGTAGCTCCCAAAATCATCAACGGCTCCCGCAGGGCCCGCATTGCAAAGGGTTCAGGTGTGCACGTCTCCGAGGTCAACGGCCTCCTGGAGCGCTTCGCCCAAGCCCAGAAAATGATGAAGAAGATGGCCCAGGGCGGCATGCCCGGTATGCCGGGCATGCCTGGAATGGGTGGCCCCGGCGGCGCCCGCAAGGGTGGCAAGAACGCTCCCAAGAAGAAGGCGCGCTCCGGCAACCCGGCAAAGGCAGCCCAGGAACTGCGCGACGCCGAGGCCAAACGTGCCAACGCGGCCTCGGCAGCTCCTACGGGAGCGGCGTTCGGCCAGGGCGCTGCGGACTTCGATCCGTCCACGCTGAACCTCCCCAAGGGCTTCGAGAAGTTCCTGGGTAAGTAGCCGGAATCTCAGACTCAACACTGTGACAGCTGGCGCCGTTGTGAATGCCCATAACGGCGCCAACTGCTTTTTGGCGGGGATGTCAGGGCTCTGGACTAGGGTGAATCCATGCACAAGCAGCGCGTAGTCTTCGTCCACGGACTGGGGAGCTTTGGCGCCTCGGCATGGCCCAAGCAGCACGGCATGGCCCTGTCATATGACGCACTTTTCCTCCGCCGGCACGGCTTTGATCCTGTGGCTGAACCGGTGGAATCCGACGTCGCTGCGGATATCGGCATCGTGGTTGCTTCGCTGGTGGATTCTGGTGGCGGCCATGTGGTGGCGCATGAGCAAGGTGCAATCTCTGCCATGCTCTCAGCAATTGAACGCCCGGACCTGGTGCACTCACTGACACTGGTTGAACCGGCTTGTTTATCCTTGACGGCCGAGCTGCCTGCCACGACATTCCACCGTTCGCTCATGGAACCGCTGTTTGACGTGCGGAAGCAGCTTAAGGACGCCGACTACGAACGCGAGTACTTCAGGCGTGCATTTTCAGCCGAAGCCAGTGGGCTGGACACGCCCGAGGCGCGCCGTTCGGCACGTCGCCTCCGGCTGCAGGCGCCTCCTTGGGAAGCGCCCCTGCACATCGTTCCTGGCGTTCCTACCCTTGTCCTAACGGGCGGGTGGGAGCCACTGTACGAAGAAATTGCCGCGTACCTGGAGGACACCGGTGCCCTCCGCCGCGTAGCAGCTGGAGGGCACCGGCCCCAGGACTCGGTGGATGGAGACCGGATTATTCGCTCTTTTGTAGCCGACGTTGTCCGGACGAGGTCAGTTAAGGTTTCCTGACGCTGCCGTGTTGGTGGAGGACATCTGGGTAGAGGGAAGCTGCAGCTCAGGCAGGTACACCTTGCCACCTGACGCCAGGAATTCTTCGCTCTTTTCCCGCATGCCGTCGTATATCCCCGCAATGGCGGCCTGCGCCTCGGCCGAACCGAACTCGTCCCTGATGTCCTGGCTGATGCGCATCGAGCAGAATTTGGGCCCGCACATCGAGCAGAAGTGCGCGGTCTTGGCAGGTTCGGCGGGAAGCGTTTCGTCGTGGAAGGCTTCGGCGGTGACCGGGTCCAGGGACAGTGCGAACTGGTCCCGCCAACGGAACTCGAACCTGGCCTTGGACAAAGCGTCGTCGCGTTCGTTTGCGCCCGGGTGTCCCTTGGCGAGGTCCGCTGCGTGCGCGGCGATCTTGTAGGTGATCACACCAGTCTTCACATCGTCCTTGTTTGGCAGTCCCAGGTGTTCTTTGGGCGTCACGTAGCACAGCATGGCCGTGCCGTAGCGCGCAATTTCCGTTGCGCCGATTGCCGAGGTGATGTGGTCATAGCCAGGAGCAACGTCCGTGACCAGCGGTCCCAAGGTGTAGAAGGGGGCACCTTTACAGAGTTCCTGTTGGCGCTCCACGTTCTCGCGGACCAGGTGGAAGGGAATATGCCCGGGTCCTTCAACCATCACCTGCACATCAAATTCCCAAGCCCGCTGGGTCAGCTCGGCAAGCGTATCGAGCTCGGCGAACTGCGCGGCGTCATTGGCATCGGCTGTGGCGCCGGGGCGCAATCCGTCGCCCAGGGAGAATGCGACGTCGTACTTGGCGAAGATTTCGCAGAGCTCATCAAAATGCGTGTAGAGGAAGTTTTCCTCGTGGTGCGCCAAGCACCATCCGGCCATGATCGAGCCGCCGCGGGAGACGATGCCTGTCACGCGGTTTGCCGTCAAGGGCACGTACCTCAGGAGCACTCCGGCGTGGATTGTCATGTAGTCAACGCCCTGCTCGCATTGCTCGATGACCGTATCCCGGAAAATTTCCCACGTGAGTTTGTTGGCTTCGCCGTTGACCTTCTCCAGGGCCTGGTAGATGGGTACAGTGCCGATCGGAACGGGGGAGTTGCGGATGATCCACTCGCGGGTTGTGTGGATGTCGTCTCCCGTGGACAGGTCCATGACAGTATCGGCACCCCACTGGGTTGCCCATTGCAGCTTGTCAACTTCCTCGGCGATGGAACTGGTGACGGCTGAGTTTCCGATGTTGGCGTTGATTTTGACCAGGAAGGCCTTGCCAATGATCATGGGCTCGGACTCGGGGTGGTTGATGTTGTTGGGGATGATGGCGCGCCCGGCAGCCACTTCGCTGCGGACCAGCTCAACGTCGCAGTTCTCCCGCAGCGCCACAAACTGCATTTCCGGCGTGACGATGCCTTGCTTGGCGTAGTGCATCTGGGTGACGGTTTTGCCTTCGACGGCGCGGCGGGGCACCGGTTGCGCCCCCTTCCACTCCTGGGATGCTGCGCCGCGGCGTACCGCTGATTTGCCGTCGTCGAGCAGGTTCCTCTTCCGCCCGGAATATGCCTCGGTATCTCCTCGGGCTTCGATCCATCCGGTGCGGAACGGCTCCAGGCCCACCACGGGGTCACTGCCCGGTCCGGCAGTTCGGTATACCTGCAGTGGCTCATTGGCTTCACCGTTGGGGGAGGGCTCCAAAGCAATCTCCGTAACGGGGACGCGGATACCATTTGCCGGGTCTTCCAGCCAGGCCAGCGAATGGGACTTCAGTGACTGGGTGACGGTTTCCGCCGCCTTTTCGCTGGTGTTGGTCTGGTCTTGGGCAGAGCTGTGCTGTGTTTCGGTGGTGCTCAAAGGATTACTCACTTCCTTCGCCGGCATTACCCGGACAGGTTCAACGGTCGCAGACTGCTTCAGTCCGATCTCAGCCCCTGCAGGGGCCCCCGTGTGGTCGTAGACGAAGCTACCACAGCTCTGATCCGGGGCCCAGTCATACCCCGCAGCGGTACCGCAGCCGTACCCATATGGGAGGTCTGTGGCATGGCGGCGGATTAGGCTTTTGCCATGGCCAACATCATAGAATTCACCGGTCCTGTGCTTGTGGCAGGAGACGATCAACGGCATGGGCTGTGGTCCGTTGATGGCAAACTGACGTTCGAACGTCCCGTTGCCGCACCCGATTCCATACTGGAGGGATGGGTCCTCCCTGGTTTTGTGGACGCCCATTGCCACATCGGACTTGGCGTCGGCGGGGCAGTTGATGAGCAGATAACTCTTGCCCAGGCGCAGGCCGACCTAAAAGCCGGCACGTTGTTGATCCGTGACGCCGGCTCGCCAAGCGATACACGTTGGGTTCAGCGGCGGGAGGATCTCCCACGGCTGCTTCGTGCCGGACGCCACATCGCCCGGAGCCGGCGTTACCTGCGTGGCTTGGGTCACGAAGTGGAGCCGGGCGAACTCGTGGAGACAGTCCGCAAGGAAGCCCGGGACGGGGACGGTTGGGTCAAACTCGTAGGCGATTGGATTGATCGCGGTGCCGGTGACCTTACGGTTTCCTTCCCTCGGAACGTCGTGCGGGATGCCATTGCGGCCGCCCACGACGAAGGGGCCAGGGTGACTGCCCACTGCTTCGCTGAAGACACCATTGATGACATGCTCGACGCCGGGATTGACTGCATTGAGCACGCCACCGGCCTTTTGCCCCGTCACATTCCCCGTCTCGTGGAGCAGTCTGTCCCGATTGTTCCTACGTTGGTAAACATAGCGACTTTTCCGGATATCGCCGTCCAGGCCGCACCTAAGTTTCCGGTCTACGCCGAGCACATGACCCGGCTTTGGGAGCGACGCCGTGAACGGGTGCTCGAGGCCTTTGAAGCCGGTGTCGGCATCTATGCGGGCACAGATGCAGGGAGCGTGATCAAGCACGGCAGGATCGCTGACGAAATGAAGGAGCTTCACGACGCCGGCCTGCCGCCCACCGCCGTCCTGGGAGCCGCCACGTGGGGCGCACGGAAGTGGCTGGGAGCCGAGGGCATCAGCGAAGGGGCAAGTGCCGACGTCGTGCTTTGCCGGGATGATCCGAGGAAGAACCTCGCAACTGTGGTGAGCCTGAACCATGTAGTCCTGCGCGGGAAACTGGTCTACTAGGAATAAATTGAAGCTTCAAGTAATTTAGATGAGTAGAACGTGCCGAAGGGCGGCCATCTATGAACCGGGAGCTTCACATGACGACGACATCCAACCAGGATCTCCTTCCTGCCGAACTCACCATGGGCACCGTCATGCTCAAGGTCGGCGATATGAGGGTAATGAGTGACTACTATCAGCGTGCCCTGGGCTTGGAGATCGTGGCCGAGCAGGATGGCGGGCTGTACCTGGGGCGCCTTGGCAAGCCTGTAGTCCACCTCGCTCCCGCCGCCGGCCTGCAGATTCCAGGCCGTGGCGAAGCCGGGCTTTTCCATACAGCCATCCTGTTCCGGGACCAGCCTTCCCTGGCGGCCACCATTGCCACCGCGGCAGAGTATGAACCGCGCGCCTTTGTGGGCAGTGCCGATCATTTGGTGAGCGAAGCCTTCTACTTCACTGATCCGGAAGGCAACGGCATTGAGCTCTATTACGACAAGCCGCGCGATCTCTGGCAGTGGGATGGCAAGAGTGTGGTGATGGACAACGTTGCTTTGCCGCCCCAGCGCTTCCTTCAGCAACACTTGAGTGAGGCTGCCGTGACTGGCCAGCGGGAAGCCGCTGCCGGCGTCGGACACGTGCACCTTCAGGTAGGTGACGTGCAGACCGCCCAGGATTTTTATGTGGACACGCTGGGTTTTGAGAGGACAGCGGGCTGGCATGGGCAGGCGTTGTTTGTTTCTGCGGGCGGCTACCACCACCACATGGCGATGAACGTGTGGAACAGCCGCGGGGCCGGGCCCCGCAGGGATACCCTGGGCCTGGGCGAAGTCCTGATCGAGGTTCCATCTGCCGATGACGTCGCCGCGCTGGCTGACCGGCTGAAAGTTGCGTCCGTGGCGAACCACCATACGGGCCTGGAACTGCAGTTCGAAGACCCCTGGCGCAACAAGCTGCGCGTGGCAGTGCGCTAAGCACCCTCGCGGGAAGCGCCCTCGCGCTGGCTTCCGAATGCAGGGGCCGTGACTGCACTAGGCTGGGCATTGACGGTATTCGCCCCTTGGGCCGTTGCCGCCGCCCCGTCAGCACGAACGAATGAGAGCACTCTCCATGGGCTTTGCCGAAATTTTTGTAGCCACCCACGATGAAGCACTCAAGAGGGCAGCTGCCTTGGACCGGGGCGCCGACGTTACCGGGCCCGCCGTCAGGATTGATGGCATCACCGACTTTGAGGTCGAGCAACTGGGGGACCTTGCGGGCAAAGCCGTCCACGCTGCCGGCGCAGACTACGAGCTGGCGCTTGTGGACGTCACCAGCGATGCACTCCTTGGTGTTCCGGAGGCGATGGTGAGGGCGCTTGCCGAGCTGCTGACGTATGAAAGCGAAGGCGACGGGAACGTTCTTGACGACGTCGCTGCGGCGTGGGCAGCGCAGGACGACATGCCTTTTGGCGCGGACGAATCGCGTCAGTACGTGCAGCAGTTGGCCTCCTTGGCCACCGACGTGGAGAAGGCGGAGCGGTCAGGACTCTACGTCTGGTCTGTCTGACCGTTGGGGCCGGGAGTGGCGAAAGTCGTAATTACTTCCGGCATCTGGCACAATGGTCAGGTACTTGATTGGCGCGGCCCCTCTCTCCGTGCCCAAATCTTGTCCTTTGGAACCCCCTAGTATGGCCCGCCCCACGGGTGCAGAACGTCGGGTTCAACCCCGTTTCAGAAACAGGAGTGACCACAAAAGTGGCCGTAAAGATTCGCCTTAAGCGCTTCGGTAAGATGCGCGCACCGTACTACCGCATTGTCGTCATGGATGCCCGCGCCAAGCGCGATGGCCGTGCCATTGAAGAAATCGGCAAGTACCACCCCACCGAGGAGCCGTCGTACATCGAGGTCGCTTCCGAGCGCGCCCAGTACTGGCTTTCCGTTGGCGCCCAGCCGACCGAGCAGGTTGCCGCGATCCTCAAGATCACCGGTGACTGGCAGAAGTTCAAGGGCCTGCCGGGCCAGGAAGGCACCCTGAAGACCAAAGCTCCGAAGGAAGCCTTCGTAGCCCCGGAGAAGGGTTCCGTCATCATTCCGGAAGCCATCACCAAGAAGGCCAAGAAGGACGAAGCCGAAGCTCCGGCCGAGGCTGAAGCAGAGACCACCGAGGCTGAGTAAATTGCTGGCAGAAGCGCTCGAGCACTTGGTCCGTGGGATCGTTGACAGCCCTGAGGATGTCAAGGTCAGTGCCAGGAACAACCGCCGCGGGGAATCCCTTGAGGTGCGCGTTCACCAGGAGGACCTCGGACGGGTGATCGGCCGTCAGGGACGTACCGCACGCGCATTGCGCACTGTGGTTGCAGCCCTGGCAGGTGGCGAGCAGGTCAGGGTCGACGTCGTCGACACCGATCGTCGCCGGTAACGCGCTCAGCAATACTTGTCTTAGATCCGGCCCCTTCACCGAATATGGTGGAGGGGCCGGATTGCTTTATCGATCATTTCACTTCCGTTGCTGCCCGGCAGCGCGGGCACAACGAGAATTCAGAGGAACCCATGCAGCTCCAGGTGGCCCGGATCGGCAAACCCCATGGCATACGCGGCGAGGTGACGGTGCAAGTGCTCACCGACGCCCCCTCCGAGCGCTTCGTCGCTGGAACCGAATTCGTCGTGGAGCCGGCCTCTGCGGGCCCGCTGACCATCCGCAGCGCCAGATGGAACAAAGACATCCTCCTGCTGGGCTTTGAAGAGATTGCAGATCGCAACGCCGCCGAGGCAATCCGTGGTGCGAAGCTTTTCATCGAAACCGAAGAACTCGATGACGAAGACGACGATGAAGGCTGGTATGAGCACGAACTCGTTGGGCTGGAGGCCCGGGTTGGCTCACAGGTTGTGGGCAAAGTTGCCGCACTGACCACACTGCCGGTTCAGGACCTGTTGACGGTCAAGACGGAGGAAGGGAAGGAAATTCTGGTCCCCTTCGTCGATGAAATCGTGCCGGAGGTCAACATCGAGGACGGCTTCATTCTCATCACACCGCCTGCTGGTCTCTTCGAAATCAACGATGACACAGCCGAGGAGTCCAAGGACGGCGCCGGGGATGATGCCTGAATGAGGATCGATGTCGTCAGCATCTTCCCTGAGTACCTTGCCCCGCTTGAACTTTCGCTGATAGGCAAGGCCCGCCAGGATGGGCTCCTGGAACTTAACGTCCACGACCTCCGGACGTTCACCACTGACAAGCACCGGACCGTGGACGACACCCCTTATGGGGGCGGCGCCGGCATGGTGATGAAACCCGAGCCGTGGGCACAGGCGCTTGAGTCGGTTGCCGGGGTTCGTGAGGGCACCAAACCTGTGCTGATCGTGCCTTCCCCGGCAGGGGAGAGGTTCACCCAGGCCCTTGCCTACGAGCTCGCCGAAGAGGATCAGCTGGTCTTCGCCTGCGGGCGGTATGAGGGAATTGACGAGCGCGTCATCGACTGGGCCCAGGAGCACTTCACAGTGCGGCCTGTCAGCCTTGGCGACTACGTTCTCAATGGCGGCGAAGTTGCTGTCCTGGCCATGGTTGAAGCAATCGGTCGTTTGCTTCCAGGCGTGGTGGGCAATCCCGAATCGCTCATTGAAGAATCCCACTCGGACGGCCTTCTGGAGTATCCCGTTTATACCAAGCCATCCTCATGGCGGGAGAACGAAGTGCCTCCGGTCCTGCTCAGCGGCAATCACGGGAAGATCGCGCAGTGGCGGCGTCACGAACAGTTCCGCCGCACTGCCGAGCGCCGTCCGGATCTCCTTGAACACTTCGACGCCGGTCAGCTGAGTCGAGCGGACCGCAACGCACTCGCAGACCTGGGTTACGACGTCGTGGATGGTCGCCTGCGCCGCCGCACGGAACGCGACACCTCATAAACGCGACTGTAGTACCCGCCATCCGCCGTCGGGCATTGCGAGTCCGCTTAGTTGGCCGGATGCTGCGGCATGTGGCAGAATTAACCCTTGTGTCTGCTGGGCCAGCACCTGCCACAGGGGGAGCGAAGCCAACAGCCGGACAACCCGGTGCCGCCAATCAGTGGTGGAACCGGACACTATGAAACTTCGGCGGAGATTTCCGGTTGGCTTTGTGCCGCGGGCTTGTCTGCCGTAACCCAAAGTGGATGACCTGTGGCGTCCACCAGGAGTGGATTAATGCATATCCTCGATAGCGTAGATGCAGCCTCGCTGCGTAACGATGTTCCCGAGTTCCGCGCGGGTGACACCCTCAAGGTTCACGTCAACATCATCGAAGGCAAGAACTCCCGTGTCCAGGTATTCCAGGGCTTCGTCCTGGGCCGCCAGGGTGACGGCGTTCGCGAAACCTTCACCGTGCGTAAGGTTTCCTTCGGCGTCGGCGTAGAGCGTACCTTCCCGGTACACTCCCCGATCATCGACAAGATCGAGGTCGTCACCAAGGGTGACGTCCGTCGTGCCAAGCTTTACTACATGCGCGCACTGCGCGGTAAGGCTGCGAAGATCAAGGAAAAGCGCGACTTCGCCAAGTAAGTCCAACGACTTACGCAACGGGTCCAGGATTCGTGCCCGGTTCGTTCCGGAGCAATCCGCAACGCAACAGGGATACGAGTCATGGACACATCAGAACGCCAGCCCCGGAAACAGGGCTGGCGTTTTGTTTTACTGGCATTGGTCCTTGCCGTCGCAATCAGCGGCCTGGTCCGCTCCTTGTGGATCGACGTCTACTACATTCCTTCCGAGTCCATGGAGCCGCTGCTGGGCACCGGGGACAGGATCCTGGTTTCGCGCACGGCGTTCACCGCCGAGACCATCCAGCGTGGAGACGTCGTTGTCTTTGATGGGCGCGGATCGTTCGCCCCGCTCACCAGCGGTAGGGGTCCCCTTGTTGACGCGGCTGCTGCAGCGAGTCAGTGGTTCGGGCTCACTGGAAGCGACACCACATATGTGAAGCGGGTCATTGGGGTTCCGGGTGACCACGTTCAGTGCTGCTCCTCCGAAGGGAGCCTCACAGTGAACGGTCAGGTACTTGAGGAACCCTATGTGTACCCCGGGGACGAACCCAGCAAACAGAAGTTCGACGTCGTGGTTCCCGAGGGCCGGCTCTGGCTGATGGGTGACCACCGATCCCGCTCTGCTGATTCCCGCGGATTGCTGGGAGCACCCGGTGGGGGAATGGTCCCGGTTGACCGGGTGATCGGCAGACCCGTCCAGATTATCTGGCCCCTTGATAGATTTGCAGAGGTGCCTCGCTCCGCGCAGGCCGAACCATCAAAGAACGGACAATAAATGCCGGACAAAGTTCCCGAGAATCCCGAGCGGCACGACGACGACGCGCGGCTCTCGGACGGAACGGCTGGCGTCGCCGGAGTGGCTGAGCCCACCCCGGTCGCTGACGCTGCTGCCGATGCCGGCAACAAAACCGACGAGGGCGAAAAGCCCCGCAGGAACCCTGTCCTTGGATGGCTGAAGGAAATCGTCACGGTTGTGGCGATTGCCGTAGTGCTCTCCTTCCTTATCAAGACGTTCCTTTTCCGGGCGTTCTACATTCCTTCTGAGTCCATGGAAAGCACCTTGGACGTGAATGACCGCATCTTCATCAATCTGCTGGTGCCGGAGCCCTTCGCCTTGGAACGGGGCGACGTCGTGGTCTTTAAGGATTCGCAAGGTTGGCTGCCCGCAGTTCTGAAAAAACCGGCGGGCCCCCTTGATTGGGTAGGCGACACTTTGGAATTCGTGGGGTTGGCGGCCGACGACAATGAGCAGCACCTGGTCAAACGCGTGATTGGGCTTCCGGGTGATCACGTTTCCTGCTGTGACGCGCAGGGCAGGGTCAGCATCAATGGCACACCGGTGGACGAAACATACGTCAACCCCGCGGAAGTGCCCCAGCCCAACTCGTTTGACATCGTCGTTCCAGAGGGCAAGGTCTGGGTGATGGGAGACAACCGCAACCACTCGGCCGATTCCCGGGCGCACCAGGAAGTCAATGGTGGTTTCATTAATATCGAGGACGTTGAAGGTAAAGCCACGGTCATCGCCTGGCCCGTCAACCGGTGGACGGTGCTGGACAATTACCCGGATGTCTTCAAGAACGTTCCTGCGGGCACGTCAGGAAAGTAACGGCCATGGCAAGCACCCGGCTGAAAACCAAGACACCAACCGAAGTTCCGACCCTGGACGTCGAGCATTCCTTCCTGTCTCCCCGGGTGCGGTTGCTGGCCGGTGTGGACGAGGTTGGCAGGGGAGCCCTGGCTGGCCCCGTCAGTGTGGGAATCGCTGTGGTCAATCTCGAGGATCACGCCCTTCTGGCCGACGTCCGGGACAGCAAGTTGCTCAAGCCCGAGGACCGCGACAGGTTGGAGCCTTTGGTCCGTGACTGGGCTGTAGCGTCCGCAGTTGGACATGCGTCCGCCCGGGAAATCGATGACGTCGGTATCATAGCTGCCCTGCGCTTGGCGGGAACGCGGGCGTGGTGTGAGATTCTGGCCGGTGGCATCACGCCTGACGTGGTGTTGTTGGACGGCAGCCATAACTGGCTTTCTCCGGAAGTTCAAGCCTCACTGTTCGACACCGCACCCACAGGGCCCTGGTGTGAAGCTCCGGTCCACACAAAGGTAAAAGCAGATATGAGCTGCCTCAGCGTGGCTGCTGCGAGTGTTTTGGCAAAAGTAGCCCGCGATCGAATCATGGTTGATCTCCACTCTGAAGTACCGGCCTACGGCTGGAACGAAAACAAGGGTTACGCCACAGCAGCGCATCGTGAAGTGATCAGGCTGCAGGGCCCCAGCGCCTATCACCGGACAAGCTGGAACCTGACCGGGCCGGACGTTGTCTGACAGCTTGCTTGGCAGCGTCAGTCCTGCTGATGGCGTCCGGTGCGCGGCAGATGGTGCAAGATGGAACTATGAGCGCCGAGGACCTTGAGAACTATGAAACCGACATGGAGCTGCAGCTCTACCGTGAATACCGGGACGTTGTCGGTTTGTTCAGCTACGTTGTCGAAACTGAGCGGCGTTTCTACCTGGCCAACCATGTTGATCTACAAGCCCGCAGCGCAGACGGCGAAGTCTATTTCGATCTAACCCTGCAGGATGCGTGGGTTTGGGACGTTTATCGTTCAGCCCGCTTCGTGAAAAATGTCCGGGTCATAACGTTCAAGGACGTCAACGTCGAGGAACTTCCACGCAATGAAGATCTTGCGTTGCCCAAGGATGGTGGCCTCGGGGATCTGGGAGACCTCGGTAACTAGCACCTGCAGCCTGCGGGTACTCTTCCTCCACAAGCCAATGATGTGACGGGTTTACCCACATAGCATCAGGGCTGTCTGTCACTAGCCGCTGCCAGCGTCAAAGCTGGATAGCGGAGGTGATGCTCATGAGAGCAAAAGACATACTTGGCCGTAACGGCGAGGCGTTGGCGGCAGGATTCCTGGAACACCAGGGCATGCGGATCGTCGATCGCAATTGGCGGTGCGCCGATGGTGAAATCGACATCGTCGCATTGGAGGGTGACACCCTGGTGGTTGCGGAAGTAAAGACCCGCAGCAGCCTGGATTATGGACATCCCTTTGAGGCAGTAGGTCCGGCCAAGCTGGCACGCCTGCACCGGCTCGCTTCGTCGTGGTGCCGGGAGCATGAAGTGAATGCTCCACGAAAGCGTATTGATGTGGTGTCGGTCATCCACGACGGCATCGGGGATCCCCAACTGGAACACCTGCGGGGTGTTGGCTGATGGGGGTCGGGCGCAGCTACTGCATTGCCCTGGTTGGACTCAACGGTTACATCGTGGAGGTAGAAGCCGACATTGGCCAGACGCTCCCGGCATTCGTGATCCTGGGACTACCCGATGCCGCCCTTAACGAGGCCAAAGAACGAATACGCTCTGCGGCACAAAACTCGGGAATTCCTCTGAGCCGGAGGAAGATCACCGCAAATCTCATTCCAGCATCCTTGCCCAAACGTGGTTCAGGCTTTGACTTGGCCATCACCATGGCTGTTCTCCGTGCTGCCGAGGACATTCGTTCGATCGATGGAACAGTCTTCATTGCCGAGCTTGGTTTGGATGGCCGGCTTCGGCCGGTGAGGGGCATCCTCCCGGCAGTGATGGCTGCCGTCCAGGCGGGGTATCCGGAGATCGTCGTAGCCGAAGCAAACGTTGCCGAGGCAACGTTGGTTCCGGGGGCTCACGTCAGGGGATACCGGACTCTCGCCCGGCTCGCCTACGACTTCGGTGCGGACCCCAAGGAACTCGCCCTGGATTACGACCCGCCCGGCGCTGATCCCGGTGATGAAAACGATGATGCAGCGGGCATCGTGCCGGATCTTTCCGATGTTTCGGGGCAATCCGAGGCCCGGCGCGCGCTGGAAGTCGCAGCTGCAGGCAGCCACCATATGCTCCTGACCGGTCCACCGGGTGCCGGTAAGACGATGCTCGCAGAGCGTTTGCCGGGGCTCTTGCCGGACCTGGGAGACAAGGCAGCAATGGAGGTTACTGCCATTCACTCCCTGGCGGCGGTCCGTTCATCAACCGGCACGTTGCTCCGGAGGCCCCCGTTCGAGAATCCCCACCACAGTGCTACTGCAGCTGCCATCATCGGCGGAGGCTCGGGGCTTCCCCGTCCGGGTGCTGCCTCGCGGGCACACCGTGGGGTCCTCTTCCTTGACGAGGCTCCCGAGTATGAACGACGCGTCCTGGATGCCCTCCGGCAGCCCTTGGAGAGCGGCGAACTGGTCATTCACCGTTCGGCAGGGACAGCAGCTTACCCCGCTCGGTTTCAACTGGTCCTGGCAGCCAATCCTTGCCCATGCGGCAAAGCCTCGGGCAAGGGGATGGACTGTACCTGCACCGCAATAATGCGCAGGCGGTACTTCGGCCGAATATCGGGTCCTCTCCTGGATCGCGTCGACATACAACTCCAGGTGGAACGTGTGTCCCTTGCCGATTTTGGACAAGCCGGTACGGAAGAGGGAACGGTCGCCGTCGCAGGACGGGTGCTGGCTGCGAGGCAAAGGCAGGCCGAGCGCCTGGGGGCGTTCGGCATTGAGACCAATTCCCAAGTGCCCGGACGCACCCTGCGCGGGGAACTGAGGCTGGCACCGGACACCACCCGCATCCTGGACACGGCCCTGGAACGAGGCATTCTCACTGCCCGAGGCTACGACCGCGTCCTTCGCTTGGCGTGGACACTGGCAGACCTGGACCATAGCAAAATTCCCACTGCAGACCACATCGGACAAGCGCTCGGCCTCCGGCAAGCAACGGCGACGGCATGAAGGACAACGTGACGAAGGACGAAGTGACAACGGACGGCACAAGCGCAGCCGTGTTGGGAAAACAGGAAAAGGAAAGGCTTGCACGGGCAGCATTGGCGCGTCTGATGGAACCACAGGATTCCGTGGGGCTCGCCTTGGTTCATGCTGTTGGAGCCGTTGACGCGCTGGGTATCGCGACAGGCGAACTCGCTGCCGGCCCACGCTTGGAACAGGAGATTTCCAGCTTACTGACCGAAAGCGGAGGCCCGGCTTCCTGGCCGGGGCTCACGGCCAGCAAACGACGATGGGCTCCACGTGTACCGGACCTCGCGCCGGACCGTGACCTGGAGACGATGAAGAGGCTCGGTGGCCGCCTGATCGTTCCCGGCGACGAGCTATGGCCTGAGCAGTTGTCGGACCTCGGCCTTCAGGAGCCTTTGTGCCTGTGGTGGCGGGGACACGAGCAGCCCCTTCCCTCAACGCGGCAGACCATCGCGCTGGTGGGGTCCAGGGACAGCACGAGCTATGGAGCATCTGTGACTGGGGACCTTGCCTACGGTTTGGCCCAACGTGGGTACTGCGTTGTTTCCGGGGGAGCGTATGGCATTGACGCCCACGCCCATCGTGGTGCCCTCCGTGGTGGGGTCGCAAACGTACCGACCATTGCAGTCATGGCTGGGGGAGTGGACCGCTTCTATCCCTCCGGGAACGAGGATCTTCTTCGTGCTGTGGCCAACCAAGGAGCCGTGATTTCCGAGGTTCCACCCGGATCTGCCCCTACAAGGTACCGATTCCTGCAGCGAAACCGCCTCATTGCTGCGCTTGCGGCTGTCACGGTGGTGGTGGAAGCACGATGGCGCTCAGGCGCACTGAACACAGCCCATCACGCCGAGAGCATAGGGAGGGTAGTGGCAACTGTTCCCGGATCCATTCACAGTGCGAATTCGGCTGGTTGCCATAGGCTGCTCCGGGATGGCGGGGCGATCTGTGTGACCGACGTCGGAGAAATTGCTGAACTGGCCGGCCGGAACGGGGAGGTGATGGTCTCCGAGAAGGATTCGCCGGCCGAACCCCATGATGGCTTGTCCTTGGAAGACCTGATACTCCTGGACGCCTTGCCGCTTCGATCGGCAAGTTCCGTGGAGAAACTCACGGTGGTTGCAGGCCTCAGCCCGGACTCTGTGCGTGCGGGCTTGGGCCGATTAGGACTGCTGGGTCTCGCATCCTCTGAACGGGGAGCCTGGAAGCGCACCAAGAATGCCTAGGCGGACGAGCAGCGAAGCATGTTGATACGCAGCGACGGTCCATATTGCTGGCAAAGTTGGAAGGGTGGACTCAGAATCATTGCCAGCATCGCTAAAGAGCGCAGTGGAGGGTTTCGAACGCTACCTCCACGGTGAACGCGCGAGGTCGGCACATACTGTCCGCGCATATCTGGCAGATGTGTACAGCCTTCTCGGATTCGCGGTCCAGGAGGGAATACGCGATCTCGATCAATTGGAGTTGGGTTCGCTCCGCCGATGGCTGGGTGCACAAAGTGAAGCCGGGATGGCCCGGTCAACTCTTGCCCGCCGTGCCGCCACGGCCAGGTCGTTTACCAAGTGGGCTCTGAGGGAGGAACTCATCGCCACGGATCCGGCCATTCGCCTGCAAGCTCCTAAACGGGGGAAATCGTTGCCTGGAGTGCTCCAGCAGCAGCAAATTCTCAGGGTCGTGGATAGCCTTGACGCTGCTGCGGCAGATGGAGGACCTCTGGCACTCCGGGATCGTGCAATGGTGGAGTTGCTTTACGCAACTGGAGTGCGCGTTGGGGAGCTGGCCGGGCTGGACATCGATGACATGAATCCGGATAGAAGGACCCTCCGCGTCATTGGCAAGGGAAACAAGGAGCGTACCGTTCCTTTCGGAGTTCCAGCTGCCCTTGCCATCGACGATTGGCTTCGCCGGGGACGCCCGGCGCTGGCAACTGCCACGAGCGGTCCGGCTCTGTTCCTGGGTGTGAGGGGAAAGCGTGTTGACCCACGCCAGGTCCGTGCGGTTGTAGCCGTCCTGCTGCAGGAACTGGGCGATACCGCTGCAACGGGGCCCCACGCCTTGAGGCATAGCGCCGCAACCCATCTGCTGGATGGTGGGGCTGATCTTCGGGCAGTGCAGGAAATTCTTGGTCACAGCAGCCTTGCCACTACCCAGATATACACCCACGTTTCCGTGGACAGGCTTCGGAAGAGCTACCAGCAGGCACATCCGCGGGCCTGAAAATGACGCCCAAAGAGTTGCACTGGCGGAAAAGGGAAGGGTACGGCAAAATGAAAGCACCACGGCCGAACCTTCAATTTAGGGTTGAGGGTTCGTTTCGTGTCACAATCAAAGAGTCTTAGCTAATTGAATAGCCTGCAGGGTCCGTAAGAATGACAGGGCCGGGCAGCAACAGTAAACATCCGTCGCAGAGGTCGTTGGGGAAGACGTACCTACAGCTATGGAGGATGGAATGTCTGTTGCAACAACCCGCGGTGTCCTGTTCGTGCACTCGGCCCCTACGGCATTGTGCCCGCACGTTGAGTGGGCCATCGGATCGGTCGTGGACAAGCGAACCGATCTTGAGTGGACCCCTCAGCCAGCTGCGCCCGGAATGTTCCGTGCCGAACTGTCCTGGACAGGTACGCCCGGCACCGGCGCCCAGTTGGCGTCTGCTCTTCGGGGCTGGGCACATTTGCGGTACGAGGTTACTGAAGAACCGAGCCAAGGCGTGGATGGCGCACGCTGGTCGCACACTCCGGAATTGGGAATCTTCCATGCCGTCACGGATGTGCACGGCAACATCATGGTCAGCGAGGACCGCATCCGCTATGCCTATGAGTCAGGAGCCGGAGATCCGTCGGCCGTTTACCATGAGCTGTCGTTGGCCCTGGGTGAAGCCTGGGACGAGGAACTGGAGCCCTTCCGCCACGCAGCTGAGGGCGCGCCGGTCCGCTGGCTGCATCAAGTCGGGTAGCAGCAACTCCTGACCGCCAAAACATCCCCATAGCAACAGCGAAGGGCCCACCTGATGGTGGGCCCTTCGCTTCTCTTCACCTCACGGCATCCGGCGAACGCAGGTCTTAGACGTTGCGGACGGCTATGACAGCGTTGTGTCCGCCAAAGCCGAAGGAGTTGCTCAGTGCGACGATGTCGCCCGAAGGCAGGTCACGCGCGGAGGTTACGACGTCGAGGGGGATCTCGGGATCCTGGTTCTCGAGGTTGATGGTGACAGGTGCCTTGCGCTCATAGACGGCCAGGACGGTGAGGACAGCCTCTACAGCCCCGGAGGCGCCCAGGAGGTGCCCCATCTGGGACTTGGTGGCAGATACGGCGACGTTGTCCACGTGAGCCCCCAGGGCGGCACGCAGGGCCGTGTACTCCGGCCTGTCACCTACGGGAGTGGAGGTGGCGTGGGCATTGACATGGACTACGTCCTCAGCCTGGATCCTGCCGTCAAACATCGCGGCCTTGAGTGCACGGGTGGCGCCGAGACCTTCGGGGTCCGGGGCTGTGATGTGGTACGCGTCAGCCGTGACCGAGGTTCCGGCAAGCTCAGCATAGATGCGGGCGCCGCGGGCGATCGCGTGCTCTTCTGCTTCAAGTACCAGGGCGCCGGCACCTTCACCCATGACAAAGCCGTCACGGTCTATGTCGTACGGGCGGGAAGCGCGCTGGGGATCGTCATTGCGGCGGGAGAGTGCCTGCATGGACGAGAAAGCCGCCAAGGGCATGGGGTGAATCGCAGCTTCGGCTCCGCCGCACATGACTACATCTGCCTTGCCTGAGCGGATCAGGTCCAAGCCAAGGTGCAGGGCCTCAGTACCGGATGCGCAGGCCGAAACAGGAGTGTGGGCTCCGGCCCGGGCGCCGAGGTCAAGGCTGACGGCAGCGGCTACGCCATTGGGCATAAGCATGGGGACGGTCATGGGCAGGACCCTACGGGGACCCTTGTCCCTGAGCGTGTCCCATGCATCAAGGAGCGTCCATACGCCGCCGATGCCCGTTGCAAACGCCACCGCCAGGCGGTCGTGGTCGATGTCCTCGATGCCCGAATCAGCCCATGCCTCCCGGGCAGCGATGACACCAAACTGAGTGGACGGGTCCATACGCTTGGCTTCCACCCGGCTCAGGACTTCCAGGGCCGGCGTCGAGCACCGGGCAGCAAAGTGGACGGGGAGGTCGTACTTGGCCACCCACTCGTCTTCGAGCGTGCGGGCACCTGAGACCCCTTTCAGCGCGTTCTGCCACATTGTGGGGACGTCGCCGCCGATGGGAGTGGTGGCCCCCAGACCGGTTATGACTACTTTGCGTGCCATGCGATCACTCTCTGTCGGATCAGCCGTCCCATCTGCAGTTTTTGCATGGGCGGCAGGAAAAACTTTGGGCGTTACTGCGGCTGTGCCGGGCCAGGATCAAGCATCCTGGCCCGGCACAGCAGGTATCAGGCTTAGGCCTGGGCGTTTGCGATGAAGCTGACGGCGTCGCCGACGGTCTTAAGGTTCTTGACCTCTTCGTCCGGGATGCGCACGCCGAACTTCTCTTCGGCGTTCACGACGATGGTCATCATGGAGATGGAGTCGATGTCCAGGTCCTCGGTGAAGGACTTGTCCAGCTCGACGGCTTCGGTAGCCAGGCCCGTTTCTTCGTTGACGATTTCAGCCAGGCCGGCCAGGATTTCTTCGTTGCTAGCCATTGTTGGCTCCTTTTCTTGTTGTGCCGGCTATGCCGGAAAGGGGGCAAACCGCGGTTACGGTTTGGGTTTGTAAGTCATATTCAGTTGGCTGGAGGCCACGGGGCCAGTCCAGGTCTATGGCAGAACGACAACCTGGGCGCCAAACACCAATCCGGCGCCGAAACCGATCTGCAATGCCAGCCCACCGCTGAGTTCCGGGTTCTCCTGAAGCAGGCGGTGTGTGGCCAGGGGGATGGAAGCAGCTGACGTATTGCCGGCTTGGGCGATGTCGCGGCCAATGAGGACTGTCTCGGGAAGCTTCAGTTTCTTCACCATCTCATCGATGATGCGCATGTTCGCCTGGTGGGGAACAAAAGCGGCGAGGTCGCTGGCTTCGATGCCGGCAGCGTCGAGAGCTTGCTGGGCCACCTTCGCCATTTCCCACACGGCCCAACGGAAAACAGTCTGGCCGTCCTGACGCAGCGTAGGCCAAACATCCTGTGTTGCAGAGATGATTGCGAGGTCGTCTGTTTCGTCGGAGTGGCGAGCCGATTCACCCAGCTTCTTGACGTCTTCCAAAGAGTGGGTCATTCCGATCGCGTCCCACTTGCTGCCATCCGAGCCCCACACTGAAGGTCCGATGCCGGGAGTGTCAGAGGGACCCACCACTACTGCGCCGGCGCCGTCGCCGAGCAGGAACGAGATGGTGCGTTCGTGGTTGTCGATGACGTCCGAGAGTTTCTCGGCGCCAACCACCAGAACATATTCGGCAGAACCGGAGCGCACCAGCGCATCTGCCTGGGCCACTCCGTAGCAGTACCCTGCACAGGCGGCGGAGATGTCGAAGGCGGGTGCCGGCGTCGCGCCCAAACGCTCCGTAAGGGCAGCGGCGGCCGAGGGCGTTGCGTAGGGGTGGGTCACGGTGGACACGATGACAGCACCCAGCTGGGATGGTGCGATCCCGGCCTGCTGGATGGCTTCGCGGGCGGCACCTTCGGCCATGTCGATGACGCTGACGTCAGCGGCCGCGCGGTGGCGGGTGATGATGCCGGTGCGCTGCCGGATCCATTCATCGGAGGAGTCGATCCACTGGCAGACGTCGTCGTTGGTGACGATGACATCGGGGCGATAAGCGCCGATGCCCAGGATGCGGGCGTTCTCGTTGACCGTAGCTTTCTTGAGGACGGGGGTGCTCACGCTTGTCCCTCCAATTCTGCGAAAAGTGCCAGGGCCGCGGACAAATCATCCGGGGTTTTGACAGCAACTGTCTTGACGCCTGGCATTCCACGCTTGGCCAAACCAGCGAGCGTGCCGGCGGGAGCCAGTTCGATCACACCGGTAACTCCGCGGGCCGAGAGGGTCTCCATGCACTGGTCCCACCGGACGGGCCTGGAGACCTGCGCAATCATGCTGTCGACGGCGGCAGAACCTGCCGTAACTTCCTTGCCGTCATAGTTGGACAGCAGGGGGACAGTCGGGTCCTGCGGGGACAAGGAAGGCTTCAGGGCTTCCAGTGCACTGACGGCGGGAGCCATGTGCGAGGTGTGGAAGGCGCCAGCGACCTTCAGGGGAATGACGCGTGCCTTGGCCGGCGGGTTGTCCGCCAAGGCCTTAAGCTGCTCGAACGTTCCTGCGGCCACTGTCTGGCCGGCTCCGTTCACATTGGCGGGAGTGGCGCCCGATGCCTCGATGGCGGCAAGGACCTCCGCGGGGTCGCCACCGACGACTGCACTCATGCCTGTCGGGGTAACCGCCGCTGCGGCAGCCATGCTGTTGGCCCGCTCGCGGACGAAAGTCATGGCTTCCTGCTCAGTGAGGACGCCCGCAAGGGCTGAAGCCGTGATTTCACCGACGGAGTGCCCTGCAAGGACAACCGGAAGTGTGTTGAGTTCGACGTCGAACAAAGACTTGGCTGCCACCAAGCCCGCGGCCACGATCAGGGGTTGGGCTACCGCGGTGTCTTTGATGGTTTCTTCATCGGACGTGGTTCCGTGGGCCTTGAGGTCGATGCCTGCGATCTCGCTCAGGGTGGCCAATTGGCCTTCGACGGAGGGGAGTTCCAGCCAAGGGGCCAAAAATCCAGGGGTCTGGGAGCCCTGTCCAGGGCAGACGATTGCAAGCACGTATCCAGCTTTCCAAATTGCCACGTGATCCACTGGTGTTTTCGTACACCAAGCTCACTGGGTCAGTTTGTAGGAAGTCTACAACGGTTCAGTTCTGTGAACGCGATGCGTGACGCTCGGGGGCGGCTTTGGGCTGGGCCGAAAGCCGGCCCACCACCAGGGCAGTTTGAAGTAC
This sequence comes from Paenarthrobacter sp. 10L412, assembly GCF_056395565.1. NCBI lineage: Bacteria > Bacillati > Actinomycetota > Actinomycetes > Micrococcales > Micrococcaceae > Paenarthrobacter > Paenarthrobacter sp. 10L412. Next base: position 462,867 of record NZ_JBFTJT010000007.1, read on the forward strand.
GAAAGCTTCCCTTGGGAGGAGCGGATCCCAGCCTGTCACATCGCAGACACGCTTCAAACGGTAGCGCACAGTGTTGGCATGGACGAACAATTCACGCGCTGTGGCCTCCAATGAATGTCCCAACTCGAGGTAGGTTCCCAAGGTTTCCACCAAGCCGTTTGAGGCTGCCAGCAGAGGGCGGTAAATATTCTTGATGAGTGACCGCCGGGCCGCATCATCCCCGGAAACAACGCGTTCCGGGAGGAGATCGTCCGCTGCAACAGGTCGAGGCGCCGAGGGCCAGGCGCGGGCGGCGGTAAGGCCAGCGAAGGCGGCTTGGGCCGAAGTGCTGGCTTCCAGCAACGAGCCGGCCTCCGGGCCGTAGACAACGGGGCCCGGCGCAAACAATTCACTGAGTTTTATGTACGCCGTATCGCGGTCCTGGACCCCGCCGAGGATGAGGATGAGGCGGTCACCCTGGATTCCTACAAGCGCGTCTTCCGCGAAACGGCCGGCAGTTCGCCGTAAGTCGCTGACGTAGCTGGCGCTGGGCTCCGATGGCGAGTTGCCCACCATGACGGTGAACCGCTCCTGAGCTTTCCAGCCCAGGGCCGCGATCCTTGAACGAAGGGCGTCCGTGTTTTCGCCCCTCAGGATTGCGTCCACGATCAACGCCTCAAGCCGGGTGTCCCAGGATCCCCGTGATTCCGCTGCGCGGGCATAGACATCCGCGGCTGCGAAAGCCACTTCCCGGGAGTAGCGAAGCACCGCCTCGCGCAGCGAAGGCTGGTCCGACTCAGGGGCGATTACGGGAACCTGGTCCTCGACGACCTCCACCACAATCCGGATCAGCTGCAAGGCCTTCTGCAGGCTGATGGAGCGGGTCAGTTCAGTGGGCGCATTACCAAAGACGTCGGTCAGGATCCACGACGGCGAACTGGGGCGCTCATACCAGGTCACGAACGCGGCAATGCCATTTTGGGCCACGAGCCCCAAAGCAGAGCGTTCATCAGAGCTCAGCCGGCCGTACCAAGGCAGCGATTTCTCAAGCTGCCGCATGGTGCTGGTGGACAATTGCCCCACATTCGCACGGAGCTGCCGCAGGGTCTCCGCCTTTTCCGGCGACAATGCCTGGGTTGCTGCTTTGCGCTTTGTAGTGATTTTGCTGGGCTCTGCCATGGAACGAGCATACGGTGCATCTCAGGCAAGCTCCATTTGTGCGAAGGCTACAACTTATGTTGTCGCTGGTCACGTCATCGCGTTGACTCGTAATTAACCTCCGCGAGGGGGGATACGTTGCCTCATTAATAATCCTCCGGCTGGGTGGGCGGTTGCCTCGGTCAGTGGACGGGGGTTACGCCGGGTGAATGGGATTGACGATGGCTGAGCGGAAGGCCGTGACGAA